>CAZJKR010000125.1:2799-5326 GCA_964546615.1 uncultured Curvibacter sp. | reverse complement strand
AACCTCGTGCGGCTCGCGTCGCGTGCGCTCGACGCGGACGCCCTCGCCGGGGCGGTTGGAGACGAAGAAGAACACGTCCCCGTGGTTGAGGTTCGGCGGCGTCTTCGCCTTCGGCGCGAATCAGGCCCAGCTGGGGCAGGGAAACGATACCGTCGAGTGAGTGTTGCATGGGGCTGAATTATCATCGTCTCTCGAAATCAGGAAGGGAACAGGGTTGTGCGTGTCTGGTTTGTAGGCTTGCTGATGGCGGCCGGATTGTTGGCAGGAGGCACTGCCTGGTGGCTCAACCAGCCGCTGTCGCTGGCCGCCGATCCGGTGGATCTGGCCATCGAACCCGGCACCACGGCGCGCGGGGTGGCGCAGGCGGCCGTCGAGGCCGGTGTTCAGGTCGACCCGGCACTGCTGTACTGGTGGTTCCGCCTGTCCGGCCATGCGCGCGAAATTCGCGCCGGCAGTTATGAAATCGAGCGTGGGGCGACCCCGCGCACGCTGCTGCGCAAGCTGGTGCGCGGCGAGGAGGCCCTGCGGGCAGTGACCCTGGTGGAAGGCTGGACGTTCCGCCAGATGCGCGAGGCGCTCTCAAAAGCAGAGCAGCTCAGGCAGGATACGCAAGGCCTGAACGATGATCTGATCATGGAAAAACTGGGCCGTCCGGGTCTGCACCCGGAGGGGCGTTTCTTTCCCGACACCTACACCTATGCCAAGGGCAGCAGCGATCTGGCCGTACTCCGGCGCGCCCTGCGGGCCATGGACCAGCGTCTGGATTCCGCCTGGGGCCAACGCGCCCCCGACATTGCGCTGCGCACGCCGGAGGAAGCCCTGATCCTGGCCAGCATCATCGAAAAGGAAACCGGCCGTCCGGGTGACCGGCCCATGATCGCCTCGGTGTTTCACAACCGTCTGCGCATCGGCATGATGTTGCAGACCGACCCGACCGTCATCTACGGCATGGGGGCGCAGTTCGACGGCAACCTGCGCCGACGGGATCTGCAGACCGACACACCCTGGAACACCTACACCCGTGCCGGCCTGCCGCCCACGCCGATTGCCATGCCGGGCAAGGCCGCGCTGCTGGCGGCAGTCCAGCCGGCGCAGAGCAAGGCCCTGTATTTCGTGGCGCGCGGCGACGGCACCAGCCAGTTCAGCACCTCGCTCGAGGAGCACAATCGCGCCGTCAACCGCTACCAGCGTGGACAATAGCGGCATGAGCATCAGCAACCAGGGGATGGCCGGCAGACAGGGCGGGCTTTTCATCAGCTTCGAGGGCATCGACGGTGCCGGCAAGTCCACCCACATCGAGCGCCTGGCCCAGGTCTTTCAGGCCCAGGGGCGGCAGGTGACCCTGACACGTGAGCCCGGTGGTACTCCGCTGGCCGAGAAACTGCGCACCATCGTGCTGAACGACCCGATGGACGCCATGACCGAGGCTCTGCTGGTGTTCGCCGCCCGGCGCGACCATCTGCAACAGCTCATCGAGCCGGCCCTGGCGCCTGGCGATGTGGTGCTGTGCGACCGTTTCACCGATGCCACCTTTGCCTACCAGGGCGGTGGTCGTGGCTTCGATCTGTCGGTGTTGGCGCAGTTGGAGCGTTGGGTGCAGGGCGTCGCGCCCGCCGGTGCGCCGCCCTTGCTGTGTGAGCCCGACCTGACGCTCTGGTTCGACCTCGACCCGGCTATTGCCGCCCGCCGCCTGGCCTCGGCCCGCGTGCCCGACAAGTTCGAAGCCCAGCCGGAGGCATTTTTCCGCCGCGTCGCCGCCGGTTATGCACAACGGCAGGCAGCCGCACCGCAACGTTTTGCCCGGCTGGAGGCCAATCAGGACATCGGCGCGGTCTGGCAGGACGTGCTGTCGGCGGTCCAGTCCAAAGGCTGGTTGTCATGAGCCCGCAGAACAGCGCCACCGCCCCCTGGATCGCGCAACAGGCGCGCCAGTTGCTCACCCAGCGCGGCCACGCGTGGCTGCTGCAAGGCCCCTCGGGCCTGGGGCAGTACCCGTTGGCCTTGGCGCTGGTGCGCGCCTGGCTGTGCGAAAACCCGGGGGAGGAGGGGGCCTGCGGCCGGTGCCCGAGCTGCCACGCCATCGATGTGCGCACCCATGCCGACCTGTGCGTGCTGATGCCCGAGCTCGTGATGCTGGAGTTGGGCTGGCCGCTGGATGAAAAGACGCAGGCCGACCTGGACGAGAAGAAGCGCAAACCCAGCCGGGAAATCCGCATCGAGGCGATGCGTGATGCCATCGAGTTTTCGCAGCGCACCAGTGCACGCGGCCGGGGCAAGGCGGTACTGATCTTCCCCGCCGAGCGCATGAACAACGTCACCGCCAATGCCCTGCTCAAGACGCTGGAAGAGCCGCCCGGCGATGTGCGCTTCGTGCTGGCCAGCGAGGCGGCCCACCAACTGCTGCCCACCATCCGCAGCCGCTGCCTGGGGCACACCATGGTCTGGCCGGCCGAGGCTGACAGCCTGGCCTGGTTGCAGGCCCAGGGTTTGGCCCGGGATGCGGCGGCTTCGTTTCTGCGCGCGGCAG
>CAZJKR010000125.1:0-2789 GCA_964546615.1 uncultured Curvibacter sp. | reverse complement strand
CGCAGCGGCCGCCTTGGCCTGGCTGCAGCAGCAGGGCGTGACGGCGGCAGACGCCCCGGTACTGCTGCGCGCCGCCGGCGGACGACCGGAGGATGCGTTGCGTTATGCCATCTCCGGGCGCGATCCCAGGCAATGGAGCGCGCTGCCGCGCGCGGTTGCCCGGGGCGACGTCGGCGCTTTCAAGGATTGGGCGCCCTCTCAGGTGATCGATGCCCTGCACAAGCTCTGCCATGACCTGCTGGCAACCGGCGCCGGTGCCGCCCCGCGTTTTTTCGAGATGGCGGAACTGCCGCCGCCCGCCCCGTTGGCGGCGTTGACCGTCTGGGCCCGGGAGCTCGCCACCGCCAGCCGGACGGCGGAACATCCTTTCAACAGTGGCCTCATGCTGGAAGACCTGCTGAGCCGGGCGCAACTCGCTCTAAACTCCAAGGCGTGAGTCTCCCCATGAGCGATCCCCAGGTTTCTACCGCCCGGCCCAGCGTCATCCAGCTGGCAATCAAGGAAAAGGCCGCCCTGTATGCGGCCTACATTCCGCTGTTTACCGAAGGCGGCCTCTTCGTCCCCACCAGCCGGGACTACCGGCTGGGGGATGACGTCTATGTGCTGTTGTCGCTGCCGGACGACCCGCAACGCTACCCGGTGGCAGGCAAGGTGGCCTGGATCACGCCTGCCAACGCCACCGGCGGGCGCAGCCAGGGGGTGGGCATCCAGTTCCCGAAAGACGAGAAGTCGCATGCGCTCAAGCTCAGGATCGAGGAACTCCTGGGCACGCATCTGTCGTCCGACCGGTCGACTCAGACCGTCTGACGGTGTTGTCGCCAGTTTCCTGGCGGGTTGTGCCTATGCCGGCCTCGACCCGTCGGCATAGAGCCTGCCTTTGTATTTGTATTGAAGACTGATGTTTACCGATTCCCACTGCCACCTGACCTTCCCCGAGCTGCAGGCCGACCTGCCGCAGATCCTCCAGGCCATGCGCGAGGCCCAGGTGACGAGGGCACTGTGCATCTGCACCACGCTGGAGGAGTTTGCCGATGTGCATGCGCTGGCCCTGGGCCACGACCATTTGTGGTCTACCGTCGGTGTCCATCCCGACAACGAAGGTGTGACCGAGCCGACACTGGACGACCTGCTTGGCCGCGGCGCCTTGGCGCGCGTGCTCGGCATCGGTGAAACCGGGCTCGACTATTACCGCCTGGGTGATCGCACCGTGGCCGACATGGCCTGGCAACGTGACCGTTTCCGCACCCACATCCGCGCTGCGCGCCAGCTCGGCAAGCCGCTGATCATCCATACACGCAGCGCCTCGGCCGACACCCTGGCCATCTTGAAGGAGGAGGGCGAGGACGGCTCCACCGGTAGCGCCGGGGGCGTGTTCCACTGTTTCACCGAAACCGCCGAAGTGGCCCGTGCCGCGCTCGATCTGGGTTTCTACATCTCCTTTTCCGGCATCCTGACCTTCAAGAGCGCACAGGATTTGCGCGATGTGGCCACATTTGTGCCGCTGGAGCGCATGCTGATCGAAACCGACAGCCCCTACCTGGCACCGGTTCCGTACCGCGGCAAGACCAACAACCCGTCTTACGTCCCATTTGTGGCGGCACAGATTGCTGCTCTCAAACAGTGCCCGATCGAGGTGGTCGCCGAGGCCACCAGCCGTAATTTCGACACCTTGTTCAACCCTGAAAATCAATGAGAATTTACTTTAAATATCTTCTTTATCTCATTGTCTTATTGGGATTTTCAAAATCTTTCGCCGGATCCTATGAGGATTTTTTCACGGCCATTAAACGCAATGATGCCGCGACCGTCAGCGGCCTGCTGCAACGCGGCTTCGACCCCAATACGCTCAATCCAGCAGGTGAACATGCCTTGCTGCTCGCCGTGCGCGAGCCGTCACCGAAGGTGATTGCCGTCCTGATGGCGTGGCCGAAGATTCAGGTCGAGACGCGCAACCGCCAGGACGAAAGCCCCTTGATGCTGGCCGCGCTCAAGGGCATGACCGAGCTGGTGATCCAGCTGCTGGACAAAGGCGCCGACGTCAACAAACCCGGTTGGACCCCTTTGCATTACGCCGCCACCGCCGGCCATGTTCAGATCATGAACATCCTGCTCGAGCACCATGCCTACATCGACGCGGCATCGCCCAACGGCAGCACACCTCTGATGATGGCCGCCATGTATGGCACACCTTCGGCCGTCAAGCTGCTGCTGGAGGCCGGCGCGGATCCCTTGCTGAAAAATGAACTCGGTTTGAGCGCCATCGATTTCGCGCAGCGCGTCAACCGCAAGGAGTCCGCCGACATCATTGCCGCTTTCGTCCGTGCGAGGCAACCTCGCGGGCAGTGGTAATCGCATTGGGTTGAGCCACCATTCTCGTTTGATACTTTATACGATGTATAAGTCATTGATTTCATTGGAAATTCTTTCACTTATAGGCCCATAAAAAGGGCGCTTGTGCACAGCACAGCCAGAGCTATGCACATTTCTGGAACATAGTTACCGGTTTGGAGGCTTTTGGGCTTTACAGGACGCGGGGGGATGGGAGGCAGCACGACCACTCCCGCCGCGAACCGGCCCCCCTGCGCGGCGGCGCCCGCTTCCAAGGCTCGACGTGCTCGCCCCGGCAGCTTTGCTTGGTGCGTCGGGTACCCCTCCGCACGGCCTACCCGCTGCGCGGCGGTGGAGCCGTTTTGCTGCCTCCACTGCGCATAGATGCGATCGGTCAAGGCGCTCATGGCTGGCCCCCCGTGTGCGTTATGGATGCATCGGGGTAATCTGGAGGCGAAGCC
>CAZJKR010000124.1:5534-9260 GCA_964546615.1 uncultured Curvibacter sp. | reverse complement strand
AAATGCGCCACCAGTGGCCAGTTCAATCAGGGGGTAGCGCCAGGCGATGGACGAAGAGACCGGATAGCCCTCGCGCGCGATCCGGATCGCGGCCTCGACGAGACGCTTCACGGGCATTTTGCCGCCTGCTTCCTTCGCGGCATCGAGTGCCAGCATCCAGCCGCCGATGGCGCCGGCACCGTAGATGCAGACCTTGCTGAAATTCTTAGGCATTGTTTTGGCCTTTTGGGCTTGTACTCATTGCGCCAGGCGCTCCTGTTTTGATAGCATCCCGGGCGCTGCAGCCGTTCGACGAAGCCCGCCGCCCCAGGCGGCGGGCCGGCCGCGCGTGTTCAGGCCGTGTGCTCAGGCGTCGGCCGTGAAGCCGATGGCCTTGACCAGCGGGCCCCACCGTTCGGTGTCGGCCTTCAGCAGGGCCGCCAGTTCGGCCGGGGTGGACGAGGCGGCTTCCAGCCCCATCACCGCCAGGCCGTCCACCACGTCGGGTGCGGCCAGGGCGCCGCGCAGCGCGGCATTGACACGCTGCACCGTGGCCGCGGACGTGCCGGCCGGCACGAAGAAGCCGAACCACTCGTTGAAGGCCATGTCCTTGATGCCCTGTTCGGTGTAGGTGGCCACCGTGGGGGCAAACTTGCTGCGCCTGGCGCCCGAGGTGCCGATCAGGCGGCACTTGCCCGCGGCCACGTGCTGGGTGAACTCGCCCACCGGGCCGGAGACGGCCGGCAGCTGGCCGCCGATCATCTCCAGGATGGCCGGCTGCGTGCCGCGGTAGGGCACGTGCTTGAGGTCCACGCCGCCACTGCGACCCAGCAGGGTGCCGATGAAGTGCGGCACCGAACCGGCAGCCGGCGAGCCGAAGTTGGCCTGCGCCGGGTTGGCCTTGCACCAGGCCAGGAAGTCGGACACGGTCTGAACCGAGGCCGGTACCGAAGGGCCGACGGCAAAACCGAAGTCGAAGGTGCAGCCCAGCGAGACCGGCAGCACGTCGGCAATCGGGTCGTAGGGCAGCTTCTTGTAGATGTGCGGGTAGATGCCCAGCATGGACATCGGCGTCTGCAGGATCACCGAGCCGTCGGTCGGCTGGCCCTTCATGAACTGGATGGCGATCTGGCCACCGGCGCCGGTCTTGTTCTCGACCACGGCGCTCTTCGCGTAGCTGCCGCGCAGCTTGTCGGCCACGCGGCGGCAGATGGTGTCGGAGGTGCCGCCAGCGGCGAAGCCGGTGACGAACTTGACCGATTCCAGGCTCTGGGCCCAGGCGGCTTGCCCGATACCGGCCAGCAGTGCCGAGGCGCCGGCGGACTGGATCACTTGACGACGGGTGATGCTCATGGTGTCTCCTTGTAGGTGAGCGGGGAAAGGGTCAGGAACTGTCGCGCAGCCAGGTGACGGCCCCGGAATGGGTGACCGCGCCCTGGTGGCTCGGTCGCACCGTCAATGCATATTTTTCCAGCAGACCGCCGCGGGAGATACCCGTGTTTACCTGAACCCGGGCCAGGCGGCGTGTGATTTCTTCCGCCTCCAGTTCCACCGTGATGCTGCGCGTCGGGGCCCGGGCGTCGATGGCGATCATGTCGCCGTCGCGCAGCGCGGCAATCGGTCCGCGGTCGGCGGCCTCCGGTCCGGCATAGCCGATGCACAGGCCGCGCGTGGCGCCGGAGAAGCGCCCGTCGGTCAGCAGGGCCACCTTGTCGCCCATGCCCTGGCCGTAGAGCAGCGCCGTGATGCCCAGCATCTCGCGCATGCCGGGGCTGCCCTTGGGTCCTTCGTTGCGGATCACGATCACGTCGCCTGGCTGGTAGCGCATGGCCTGTACGGCGGCCTGGGCTTCTTCTTCCGATTCGAAGACACGCGCCGGGCCGCGGTGCACCAGCGTCTGCAGGCCGGCGGTCTTGAGCAGGGCGCCGTCGGGGCAGAGGTTGCCCTTGAGCACGGCGAGGCCGCCGTCCTTGGAAATGGCATCCTCGAAGCGGCGCACCACCTTGCCGTCGGGGTCGTTGGCGCCGGTGATCTCCTCGGCCAGGGTGCGGCCGGTCCAGGTCAGGGTGTCGCCGTGCAGGTGGCCGCTCTTCAGCAACTCGCGCAGGATGACGGCGGTGCCGCCGGTGTAGTACACGTCGCGGGCCAGGTACTTGCCACCGGGGCGCAGGTCGGCGATCAGCGGCGTGCGCGCAAAGACTTCGGCCACATCGTCCAGATGAAACTGGATGCCGGCCTCGTGCGCAATGGCCGGGATGTGCAGCGCGGCGTTGGTGGAGCCGCCGGTGGCCGACACCACGGCACAGGCGTTTTCCAACGCCTTGCGCGTCACGATGTCGCGCGGCAGCGGGGCCTCGCCCATCACGGCTTTCATCAACTGTTTGCCCGCGCGGCGCATCAGCGGTGCGCGTTCGCTGAAGACGGCCGGCACCATGCTGGAGCCGATCGGCGCCAGGCCGATGGCCTCGGACACCATGCCCATGGTGTTGGCGGTGAACTGGCCGGCGCACGCGCCGGCGGTGGGCAGGCAGGCGCGGCTGATGGCGTCGAGCGCCTCGTGCGTGGCGTCGCCGGCCAGCACCTTGCCGATGGTTTCGTAGGTGTCGACCACATTGAGGTCGCGCCCGTCCACACCCGGCATCTGCCCCGGCAGGGCCGAGCCGCCATGTACGAAGACGCTGGGCACATTGCAGCGCACCATGCCCATCATCAGGCCCGGGAGGTTCTTGTCGCAGGCGCCGATGCCGAAGATGCCGTCCCACTGGTGGCCGCGTACCGAGGCCTCCACGCTGTCGGCAATCAGTTCGCGCGAAATGAGCGAGAAGCGCATGCCCGAATGCGCCATGGTCAGGCCGTCGGAGATGGAGACCACCGGGCATTCGTGCGGTGTGCCGCCGGCGGCGTAGATGCCGGTCTTGGCGTGCTGGGCCTGCTCGCGCAGGTTGAGGTTGCAGGGGCTCATCTCGCCGCCGGTGTGGAAGACGCCGATGTGCGGGCGCGTGATGTCGTCCTCGTCCTGGCCCAGCGCGTGCAGGAAACTGCGCGTGGTGGCGCGCAGGGTGCCCTCGTAGATCGTGGCGGAGCGGAACTTCTTCTTCTCGGTCATGCGTTCATCCTGCGTTCAGCCGGCATTGAGGTGCAGGCCGTTGTCCATGGGGATCACGGTGCCGGTCATGCCCGGCGCGCGTTCGGTGAGGAAGCAGGCCAGCGCAGCCACTTCCTCGGGATGCGAAATTCGTCTGAGCGGCGCGCCTTCCAGCTGCGCCTGCAGCACCTGCGCATGGCGCGTGGCGTCCAGCACGCGGCTGGGCAGGCCACCGTCGACAAAGCCCGGCGCGATGGCATTGACGCGGATCTGCGGCCCCAGCGCACGCGCCAGCGCCAGCGTGAGCGTGTTGACCGCGCCCTTGGAAGCGGCATAGGCCATGGACGAACCGCGGCCGATCAGGCCGCCGATGGACGAGATGTTGACCACGCTGCCATGGCTGCTCTTGCGCAGCGCCGGCACGCAGGCGCGTGTCATGCGGTACAGGCCCACGGTGTTGACATCAAACGTGCGGTGGAACTCCTCCGGCGTGAGGGCGTCCAGGTCGGCGTGCGCAATGAAGCGTGTGGTGCCGGCGCAGTTGATCAGTGCGTCGATGCGGCCGAAGCGTTGCAGCGCGGCGGCGGCGAAGGCGTCGCAGCTGGCGTCATCGCGCACGTCCAGGTGCAGCAGCAGGGGCGGGCTGCCGTGCGCCTCGCATT
>CAZJKR010000124.1:3920-5524 GCA_964546615.1 uncultured Curvibacter sp. | reverse complement strand
GGACGCCGCTGGAGATCAGGACGGTCCAGGTGCCGGTGGCCACATCGACCAGCGCCACCCGGTTGGCATCGTCCAGCCAGCTCAGGCCCAGGTCCCAGCCGTGTGCGGCGAACTCGCGCGCGCAGGCCGCGCCGATGCCGGTGGCGGCACCGGTGATGAGGCAGACAGGCCGGGGTGTCTTCATGCGGATGTCCGAGTTGGAAGTCGAGAGCTGGCTGCAGGACTCTACCGCGATTGGTGTGCGATGGGCGGGTGCAGGGACACTGACGCGGGCAAGCATGCAAAGCTGTGATTGCATACAGTATCATGCGGCGCATGGCCAAGGAAAAAACCATCTACACCTGCAACGAGTGCGGCGGCACCAGCCCCAGATGGCTGGGCAAGTGCCCGCACTGCAATGCCTGGAACACCTTGATCGAATCCGTGGCCGAGAGCGCGGCGCCGGCGAAGAACCGCTTTGCTGCCCTGGCCAAGACGGCGGAAGTGACCTCATTGGCGGACATCGAGGCCACCGACGTGGACCGCACGCCGACCGGCCAGGACGAACTGGACCGCGTGCTGGGTGGCGGCATCGTCGAGGGCGGGGTGGTGCTGATCGGCGGCGACCCCGGCATCGGCAAGTCCACCCTGCTGCTGCAGGCGCTGGACTCGATAGAGCGCGCAGGCAAGAAGACCTTGAGCGCCGCCGGGCCGTCCCAAGGCGCGAAGGCCCCCTCAGGGGGCAGAGAGCTACACGCAGTGAGCGAGCGTGGGGGAACTCTATACGTCACCGGTGAAGAGAGTGGCGCCCAGGTCGCGCTGCGCGCACGGCGCCTCGGGCTGGACGGCTCGCAGGTGCGGGTGCTGGCCGAGATCCAGCTGGAAAAGATCCTCGCCACCCTGGAGACGCATCGGCCGGCCATTGCGGTGATCGACTCGATCCAGACCGTCTATTCGGAGCAACTGACCTCGGCGCCGGGCTCGGTGGCCCAGGTGCGGGAATGCGCCGCGCACCTGACGCGCGCCGCCAAGGCCAGCGGCACGGCCATCGTGCTGGTCGGTCATGTCACGAAAGAGGGCGCGCTGGCCGGCCCGCGTGTGCTGGAACACATGGTGGACACGGTGCTGTATTTCGAGGGCGACACGCATTCGAGCTTCCGTCTCATCCGCGCCATCAAGAACCGCTTTGGCGCGGTCAACGAGATCGGCGTCTTCGCCATGACCGAGAAGGGCCTCAAGGGCGTGAGCAACCCGAGTGCCATCTTCCTGAGCCAGCACGCCGAGCCGGTGCCGGGCAGCTGCGTGATGGTCACGCTGGAGGGCACGCGCCCCATGCTGGTGGAAATCCAGGCGCTGGTGGACAGCGGCGGGCCGTCACCGCGGCGCCTGTCCGTCGGCCTGGAGCGCGACCGCCTGGCCATGCTGCTGGCGGTGCTGCACCGCCATGCCGGTGTGGCCTGCATGGACCAGGACGTTTTTGTCAACGCCGTGGGCGGTGTGCGCATCAGTGAGCCGGCCGCCGACCTGGCGGTGCTGCTGGCCATCACCTCCAGCCTGCGCGGCAAGGCGCTGCCCAAAGGTTTCATCGCCTTCGGCGAAGTGGGGCTGGCCGGCGAGGTACGGCC
>CAZJKR010000124.1:0-3881 GCA_964546615.1 uncultured Curvibacter sp. | reverse complement strand
GGGGGCAGGAGCGCCTGAAGGAGGCGGCCAAGCTCGGGTTCAGCGTGGCCGTGGTGCCCAAGGCCAATGCGCCCAAGAAGGCGATCGAGGGCCTGACCATCCACGCCGTCGAACGGGTGGAGCAGGCCATGGACGTGGTGCGCACATTGAGCTGAGGCTGTGTTGGGGGCGCCAGGCATCGGCCTGGTTTGACCTTGATCAAGCGCCCAGGCCCGCATGTGCGCACAATCGGGGCTGGACATCGACAACAGGCACCCTCCCATGAACTGGCTGCGCAAAGTCCCTGGCTCCCACCGTGCTGCTGCGGGGCTGGAGTGGAAGCTGTGGCGCAAACTGCCGCTGATCTTTGCCGTCGGCACGGCATTGCCGTTGGCGGCGCTGGCGGCGCTGCATCTGCTGGTCGATGACACGACCGCTGCCGGGCTACGCCGCCTGCAGCTGGCCGACTACATGGTGTTCGGTCTGGTGTTGTTCCACTGGTCACTGGTGGTGACGGCGGGCATCGGCTGCGTCATCGTGATGGTGATGAAGGGGCCGGCTTATGCGGCCGACAGCTATGCCGTCTCGCACAGCGACCGGCCGCGCCAGGGCCCGCCGGACGATCCAGCCTAGCCGCACCTTGCGGCTGCGTTAAGAAAAGCTTAATCCGGCCTGCCTACGATGAAGTCCATGGAGGTTCTATGGACACATTGACGTCGTGGGTGCGCATCGGGATTCTGCTCGGCGCGACCTTGAGCTCCCTGGCGCAGGCCGCCACGCCGGCCGAGCAACTGGCTGGCTACCTGGCGCAGGCGGGTGCCGCCGCACAGCCGGCGCGCGGGCAGCAGTTCTTCACCAGCCGGCACGGCCAGGAGTGGAGTTGCGCCTCCTGCCACGCCAGCATGCCCGGCGCGGAAGGCCAGCATGCCAGCACCGGCAAGACCATCGCGCCACTGGCCCCAGCCTTCAACCCCCAGCGCTTCACCGACGCGGCCAAGACCGAGAAATGGTTCAAGCGCAACTGCAACGACGTGCTGGGCCGTGCGTGCACGGCCGGTGAGAAGGCCGACGTGCTGGCCTGGCTGCTGACGCTCAAGCCCTGAGCGGCAACCCTGTGACGAAAGACGCCTGACCATGAAACGATCTGACCTGCGCCGGCTTGCCCTGACGGGCTTGTTGCTGGGCGCGGCGCTTGCGCATGCCGATGACGGCGGTGCCCGTGTTCCGCTGCTGCCCAGGTACCAGCAGGAATGCGCCGCCTGCCACATCGCCTACCCGCCGGGCATGCTGCCGGCTGCCTCCTGGCAGCGGCTGATGGGCACGCTGGACAAGCACTACGGCACCGACGCCTCGCTCGACGCTGCCAGCGTGCGCGAGATTGGCGGCTGGCTGCAGACGCATGCCGGCACCCACAAGCGGGTGCGTGACGTGCCGCCGCAGGACCGCATCACCGAGTCGGCCTGGTTCGTGCGCAAGCACCGCGAGGTCGATCCGCTGATCTGGAAGCAGCCGGCGGTCAAGAGCGCCGCCAATTGCAGCGCTTGCCATACCCGTGCCGACAGCGGCAGCTTCAAGGAGCGGGAGATCACTTTTCCGAAGGGGCTGGACGAGCGCTTTCGCCGCCACTGGCCCCGCTGAACACAGGAGTTATCAACCATGAATGCAACAGCGTCATTGAACGAGACAGGTACTGCAGCCCGCCCGGCCAGCCCACCGACGCGCCGCGTGGTGGACGCGCCGACCCGCATGTTCCACTGGCTGTTTGCCCTGAGTTTTCTGGCGGCCTACCTCACGGCCGACGGCGAGCGCTGGCGCCTGCTGCACGTCACGCTGGGCTACACCCTGGCCGGGCTGCTGGCGTTCCGCGTGGTCTATGGCTTGATCGGTCCGCGGCCGGCGCGCCTGTCGCTGCTGCTGCGCAAGCTCGGCGGTTGGCCGCAGTGGGTGCAGTGTGCGCTGGCGACCGCGCGCGGCACGGGCATCGGCATGGTGAACTGGCGGCAAGGCCAGTACCTGCTGATGGCGCTGGCGGTGGTGAGCCTGCTGGTGCTGGTGCTGCCGCTTACCCTGTCGGGTTACGCCACCTACAACGAATGGGGCGGCGACTGGCTGGAGGAGCTGCACGAGCTGGTGGGCAATGCCTTCCTGCTGGTGGTGCTGGGGCACCTGGCCTTGATCGCCGCGCTGAGTGTCCTGCGCCGCAAGAACATGGGCATGCCCATGATCAGCGGCCGGGTCGAAGGCCGCGGGCCGGACCTGGTGCCGCGCAACCACGGTTGGCTGGCCGCCCTGCTGCTGGCTGCGGTGCTGGCCTTCTGGGCCTGGGAGTGGCAGCGGTCACCGAACGGGCTGATCTCTGCCGCGGCCTGGAGCCAGTCGGCGCAGCATGGCCACGATGACGACTGAGCGCCGTGCGGTGCAAGAATAGCGTTTACGTTTACTGAACGAGGGCCGAGGCCGGACATGCGCATCCTGCTGGTGGAAGACGATCCGATGCTGGGCGACGGCCTGCGGGCCGGCCTGCGCCAGCTCGGCTTCCAGGTGGACTGGGTGCGTGACGGCGAGGCCGCCGAGCGCGAACTGGCTTCCGGCGTCTACGCCGCCGGTGTGCTCGACCTGGGCCTGCCGCGCAAGGATGGCCTGGAGGTGCTGCAGGCGCTGCGTGCGCGCGGCGTGGCGACACCGGTGCTGGTGTTGACCGCACGCGATGCGGTGCCCGACCGCATCCGCGGCCTCGATCTGGGTGCGGACGACTACGTGGTCAAGCCGGTCGACCTGCACGAATTGGGCGCGCGGCTGCGTTCGCTGGTGCGACGCGCCCATGGCCAGATGCAGGACAGCCTGCGCAGCGGCGCGGTGGTGCTGGAGCCGGCGGCGCGCCGCGTCAGCCTGAACGGCCAGGCGGTGGCGCTCTCCACGCGGGAGTTCGACCTGCTTCATGCCCTGATGCGCAACGCCGGACGCGTCATGTCGCGCGAACAGCTGGAAGAGCAGCTCTACAGCTGGGGGCACGAAGTGGACAGCAACGCGGTGGAGGTGCATATCCACCACCTGCGCCGCAAGCTGCAGCCGGAGCTGATCCAGACCGTGCGCGGTGTCGGTTACGTCGTGCTGCGTGACATGGAGACGGCATGAAGGGTCTGCGTTCGATGCGTTCCCTGCAGACGCGCCTGCTGGCGCTGGTGCTGGGGCTGGTCACCGTCGTATGGCTGGCGGTCGCGGTGATGACCTGGCTCGATGCCCGCCATGAGCTCGACGAGCTACTGGACGGCCACCTGGCCCAGGCCGCGGCGCTGCTGGTGGTGCAGCAGGGTGGCGAGATGGACCATGACGGCGACGACGAGGTGGCCGATGCGCCCTCGCTGCACAAGTACGCGCCGCGGGTGGCGTTCCAGGTCTTTCATGAGGGACAGCTCACCATGCGCTCGGTCAATGCGGGGCTGACGCCGATGGCCGATATCCACCGCGGCTATTCCACCGTGCGCCAGGGTGATGGCATCGAATGGCGCGTCTTTGCCGCGCAGGGCCATGAGCGCGACGTGCAGGTCTATGTGGGCGAGCAGATCGCCTCGCGCAGCGCCATCCTGTGGGCCGTTCTGCGCAGTGTGCTGTGGCCGATGGTGTTCGCCTTGCCGCTGCCGGCGCTGGCCGGCTGGTGGGCGGTGCACCAAGGCCTGCTGCCCTTGCGCCAGTTGAGCGACGCCCTGCGCCGCCGGCGCCCGGAAGCGCTGGAGCCGGTGGTGTTGCGCGATCTGCCGTTGGAGATGCAGCCGCTGGTACAGGCGCTCAACGGCCTGTTCGAGCGCATCGACCGCATGGTGGCCTCCGAGCGCCGCTTCACGGCCGATGCCGCGCATGAGCTGCGCACGCCGATCGCCGCCATCCGCACCCAGGCCCAGGTG
>CAZJKR010000123.1:0-9315 GCA_964546615.1 uncultured Curvibacter sp. | reverse complement strand
CGGCGCCATCACCGAAGACACCCGCATCCGCGCCTCCCTCCCCTGCATCCAGATGGCACTGGACGCCGGCGCTGCTGTCATGGTCACCTCCCACCTGGGCCGCCCCACCGAGGGCGAATTCAAACCCGAAGACAGCCTGGCCCCGGTGGCCAAGCGCCTGGGTGAACTGCTCGGCCGCGACGTGCCCTTGGTGACCAACTGGACCGACGGTGTGCAAGTGGCCCCCGGCCAATTGGTCATGCTGGAAAACGTGCGTCTCAACAAGGGCGAGAAAAAGAACAGCGAAGAACTCGCCAAGAAGATGGCCGCCCTGTGCGACATCTTCGTGCACGACGCCTTCGGCACCGCCCACCGCGCAGAAGCAAGCACTTACGGTATTGCCCAGTACGCCGCAGTAGCCTGCGCCGGCCCGCTCCTGGCCGCTGAAATGGACGCCATCTCCAAAGCCCTGACCGCGCCGAAGCGACCGCTGGTGGCGATTGTTGCCGGCTCCAAGGTCAGCACCAAGCTCACCATCCTCAAGAGCCTGGCGGCCAACGTCGACCAGCTGATTGTCGGTGGCGGCATCGCCAACACCTTCATGCTGGCGGCCGGCCTGAAGATCGGCAAAAGCCTGGCCGAACCCGATCTGCTGGCCGAAGCCAAGGCTGTCATCGACGCCATGAAACAACGGGGTGCCGAAGTGCCGATCCCGGTCGATGTGGTGACCGCCAAGGAATTCAAGGCCGACGCCAAAGCCGAGATCAAGGCCGCCAACCAGGTCGCTGACGACGACCTGATCCTGGACATCGGGCCCGAGACCGCCAGGAAACTGGCGGCGCAACTCAAGGCTGCCGGCACCATCGTCTGGAACGGCCCGGTGGGCGTGTTCGAGTTTGCGCCGTTCGAGAACGGCACGAAAGAGATCGCGAAAGCGATTGCCGAATCGAGCGCCTTCTCCATCGCCGGCGGTGGTGACACGCTGGCGGCGATCGCCAAGTACGGCATCGAGCAGCAGGTGGGCTACATCTCCACCGGCGGCGGCGCCTTCCTGGAGGTGCTGGAGGGCAAGACCCTGCCGGCGTTCGAGATTCTGGCGCGGCGCGCGCAGGCCTGAGCCCTGCTGGCATCGTGCAACGGCCCTGCGGGGCCGTTGTTGTTCTTGTCACTGGCATGTAACTAATTTCATGACAAAATAGAAACTAAATTACAAGGAGACAGACTTATGACACGTCGCGCAACCAAGATCGTTGCCACCCTCGGCCCCGCTTCCAGCGATCCGGCCCTGCTCGAACAGATGATCCGCGCCGGGGTGAATGTCGTGCGACTGAACTTCAGCCACGGCAAGGCACAGGACCACATCGACCGCGCCCGCCTGGTGCGCGAGGCAGCTCAGCGCGCCGGCCGCGAGGTGGCCATCATGGCCGACCTGCAGGGCCCGAAAATCCGCGTCGGCAAATTCGCCGAAGGCAAGGTCATGCTGGAAACCGGGCAGAAGTTCGTGCTCGATGCCACCCGCGCCGAGCCGGGTGACGCCAGCGCCGTCGGTCTGGACTACAAGGAGCTGCCGCGCGATGTGAAGGCCGGTGACGTGTTGCTGCTCAACGATGGCCTGATCACCATGAAGGTCGAAGCCGTCAAGGGCGAGGCGGTGCACGCAGTGGTCACCATGGGAGGCGAGCTGTCCAACAACAAGGGCATCAACAAGAAGGGCGGCGGCCTGACGGCGCCGGCCCTGACCGCCAAGGACATGGAAGACATCAAGACCGCGATGAGTTTCCAGGCCGACTACGTGGCGGTAAGCTTCCCGCAGAACGCCACCGACATGGAGATGGCGCGCCAGCTGTGCAATGTGGCGGCGGCCGAGTTCGGTCACAAGCCGCATCTGATCGCCAAGATCGAACGCGCCGAGGCGATCCCGAAGCTGGAAGAGATCCTGCGCGCCAGCGACGGCATCATGGTCGCGCGCGGCGACCTGGCCATCGAGGTCGGCAACGCTGCCGTGCCGGCGCTGCAAAAGCGCATGATCCGCATGGCGCACGAGATGGACAAGACGGTGATCACCGCCACCCACATGATGGAGTCGATGATCAACAACCCCATGCCCACGCGCGCCGAGGTGAGCGACGTGGCCAATGCGGTGCTCGACGGTTCGGATGCGGTCATGACCTCGGCCGAGACCGCGGCCGGCAAGTTCCCGCTCGAGACCGTGGTGGAGATGGCCGGCATCTGCCTGGCGGCTGAAAGTGCCGAGGATGTGGCGCTTGATGGCGATTTCAGCGGCAAGACCTTTGCCCGCATCGACCAGTCCATCGCCATGGGCGCGCTGTTCACCGCCTACCACCTGGGTGCCAAGGCCATCGTGGCGCTGACGGATTCCGGCTCCACCGCCTTGTGGATGAGCCGCCACCGCATCCACATCCCGATCTACGCGCTCACCCCGAAGGTGGCGACGCAACGCAAGATGGCGCTGTACCGCAACGTCACCCCGCTGCTGATGGACACCAGTGCCGACCGCGACACGGCGCTGCAGGATGCCGAACGGCACCTGAAGGCGCGCGGCATCATGCAGACCGGCGACACCTACGTCATCACCTGTGGTGAACCCATGGGCGCGCCAGGCGGCACCAATATGCTGAAGATCTGCAAGGTGTCCTGAGGCCGTACGCAGGCCGGGCGTGCGAAACGCAACCCCCTCGGGGGGCAGGGAGCCACACGCAGTGGGTGACCGCGGGGGCCGTTTCACCGCCGGGCCGTCCCAAGGTGAAGCGCAACCCCCTCGGGGGGCAGGGAGCCACACGCAGTGGGGTGACCGTGGGGGCCATATCCCTGCAGGTAAAATCCCCGCCAGTTACCAACCAGTTACCAACTTTCCTGGGGATCTCACATGGCACTCGTTTCGATGCGCGAGCTGCTGGACCATGCGGCCGCCAACGGCTACGGCATTCCGGCTTTCAACGTCAACAATCTGGAGCAGGTCCAGGCCGTGATGGCCGCCGCCGACGAAGTCGGTGCCCCGGTTATCCTGCAGGCCAGTGCCGGTGCCCGAAAATACGCCGGTGAGCCCTTCATCAAGCACCTGATCCAGGCCGCCTGCGAGGCCTACCCGCATATTCCGCTGGTGATGCACCAGGACCACGGCACCAGCCCCAAGGTCTGCGAAGGCGCCATTGCCCTGGGCTTCGGCTCGGTGATGATGGACGGTTCGCTCAAGGAGGATGGCAAGACCCCGGCCGATTTCGCCTACAACGTCGACGTGACGCGCAAAGTCGTGGACATGGCGCACAAGGTCGGCGTCACGGTCGAAGGTGAGCTGGGCTGCCTGGGCAACCTGGAGACCGGCGACGCCGGTGAGGAAGACGGCATCGGCGCCGAGGGCAAGCTGGACCACAGCCAGATGCTGACCGACCCCGAAGAGGCCGCCCAGTTCGTCCAGGCCACCCAGCTCGACGCGCTGGCGATTGCCATCGGCACCAGCCACGGCGCCTACAAGTTCAGCCGTCCGCCCACCGGCGACATCCTGGCCATCAGCCGCGTGAAGGAAATCCACGCCCGCATCCCCAACACCCACCTGGTGATGCACGGTTCTTCTTCTGTGCCGCATGAACTGCTGGCCATCATCAACCAGTACGGCGGCAAGATGAAGGAAACCTACGGCGTGCCGGTCAAGGAAATCCAGGAAGCCATCAAGTACGGCGTGCGCAAGATCAACATCGACACCGACATCCGCCTGGCGATGACCGGCGCCGTGCGCAAGTTCCTGGCCGAGAACCCCGACAAGTTCGACGCGCGCGAGTGGCTCAAGCCGGCACGCGAAGCGGCCAAGCAGGTCTGCAAGGCACGCTACCTGGAGTTCGGTTGCGAAGGCCAGGGCGGCAAGATCAAGGGCGACAGCCTGCAGGTCATGGCGACCAAGTACGCGCGTGGCGAGCTGGCCCAGGTGGTGAACTGATCGCGGATCGACCCAGGCGCTTCTTGCGATAATCACCGGCCCGGCGCTGCACGCCGGGCTTTTTCATTTTCAGGCTGCCCCATGACTTCTGCCCTGCACACTTCCTCCATCACCTCGCTGCCGCTGCTGGCGCGCGGCAAGGTGCGCGACAACTACGCCGTCGGCGACGACCGCATCCTGATGGTGGCGTCCGACCGCATCAGCGCCTTCGACGTCATCATGGGCGAGCCGATTCCGGGCAAGGGCGAGCTGCTGACGCAGATGGCGCTCTACTGGTTTGGCCAGCTGGGTCACATCTGCCCCAATCACCTGACCGGCGAGGCGCCGGAGAGCGTGGTCACGCCGGGCGAGGTGGCGCAGGTCCAGGGCCGTTCCATGCTGGTCAAGCGCCTGAAGCCGATCCCGGTGGAAGCGGTGGTGCGCGGCTACCTGGCCGGCAGTGGCTGGGCCGAGTACCAGGCCAGCCAGTCGGTCTGCGGCGTCAAGCTGCCGGCCGGGCTGCAGAACGCCAGCAAGTTGCCGGAGCCGATCTACACCCCGGCGGCCAAGGCCGAGGTGGGTGAGCACGACGAGAACATCACCTTCGAGAAGACGGTGGAGATGATCGGCCTCGATCTGGCCACCCGCATCCGCGACATCAGCATTGCCATCTACAAGGCGGCGGCCGAGATCGCGCTCAAGAAGGGCATCATCATTGCCGACACCAAGTTCGAGTTCGGCCTCGACAAGGACGGCACCCTGGTGCTGATGGACGAGGTGCTGACACCCGACTCCTCGCGCTACTGGCCGGTGGAAGGCTATCGGGTCGGCGCCAACCCGCCGAGCTACGACAAGCAGTTCCTGCGCGACTGGCTGGAGACCGCCACCGTGGACGGCAAGCCCTGGGGCAAGACCGCACCGGCGCCGAAACTGCCGACTGAAGTGATCGAGAAGACCGCCGCCAAGTACCGCGAGGCGCTGACGCGCCTGACCGCCTGAACGGTGCCTGCCCGCCCCTTGGGCATGTAGTAGCGGAGTAACACCCGCGGGGGCAGAACTGCAGAAACAATGGTCCGCCAAAACCTATTTCAAGGAGACCAACATGGCGGGCAAGACGATTCTGATGATCTGCGGGGATTACTGCGAAGACTACGAAACCATGGTGCCGTTCCAGGCGCTGCTGGCGGTGGGGCACACGGTGCATGCCGTCTGTCCGGACAAGGTGGCGGGTGACCACATCAAGACGGCAATCCACGACTTCGAAGGCGCCCAGACCTACAGCGAGAAACCGGGCCACAACTTCACACTCAACGTCTCCTTTGCCGACGTGAAGCCGGCCCAGTACGACGCGCTGGTGCTGCCCGGCGGCCGTGGCCCGGAATACCTGCGCAACAACGCCGCCGTGGTGGCCATGGTCAAGCATTTCTTCGAGGCCGGCAAACCGGTGGCGGCGATCTGCCATGCCGCCCAGTTGCTGGCCGGGGCGGGCGTGCTGGCCGGGCGCAGCTGCTCGGCCTATCCGGCCTGCCGCGTGGAGGTGGAACTGGCGGGCGGCACCTATGTCGACATTCCGGTGGACCAGGCGCACACCGACCGCAATCTGGTGTCGGCGCCGGCCTGGCCCGCTCACCCGGCCTGGATCGCCCAGTTCCTGGCGGCGCTGGGCACCCGCATCACGCATTGATGCTGCATTGACGCCGAGGCCGCGTTGGTCGCATGATGTGCGGCCAACGCGTCGGAGACAAGCCATGTGTCAGGTCTTTATCAGCGCCGATCCGGTGCTTTACCAGAGCCGTGCCCGTTCCGTTCGCCTGCACGGCGTGGCCACCAGCATCAAGCTGGAGAATCTGTTCTGGCAGGTATTGGATGAGATTGCGCGCCGCGATGGCATGAGCGTGCCGCAGCTGTGTGCCAAGCTGCACGACGAACTGATCGAGGAGTGCGGCAGCGTGGAAAACTTCGCCTCCTTCCTGCGCGTCTGCTGCGGCCGTTACCTCGCGCTGCAACTCTCGGGCGGTATCCCGCAGGACGTCTCGATCCCGATCAGCAGCCTCAATGCCGGGCGGGTGCTGGCTGCCGAGGGTTGCGCGCCAGTGCTGGCGCGGCCGGCGACCCGGCGCACGACTTCAGTTCAGCGCCATGCTGAGCCGGCGCCGGTAGCTTGAGACCAGCGCCGCCTGCTCGTCTTCCTGCACCGTGGCATGGCCGGCCAGCTCGATGCCGCCGGCAGTCTTGCCGCTCACTTCCGGGCCGGCCTTCGGTTTCGGGGGGGTGAGCAGGTCGAGGATGGCGATGAAGGTCTTGCGCGGGGCTTCCTCGTCCCACTTCTTGTCGCGCATGATGATCTCCAGCAGTTCGTCGAGCGCGGCGAGCCATTCGTTGGCCGCCATCAGCACGCGCGCCTTGGCAAAGCGGCTTTCGAAGTCGCGCTTGTTGGCGGTGATCTTCTCGTCGAACTGCGCCAGCGTCCACTGGCCGCGCGGGTCGGTGCTGACGAATTCGAGCGCGTTGAGCCACTGCTGCAGGCCCTCGAAGCGCAGCGGCACCGGGATGCGCGCCAGTGCCGGTGCCATTGCGCCGGCAGCCTGGGCCAGATGGCCGGTGCCGATCAGCAGCTTGACGTAGTCGTACAGCAGATCGTCATTGCCGGGGTCGGCGGCCACCGCCTCGGCCATGCGTGCCAGCGCGCTGTCGATGTCGCCCGACTCCAGGTGTTCCTGCGCTTCCTCGGCGCCGGCCTGGGCCTGCAGTTCGTGGTCACCGGGCAGGTGCTTGGCCAGGAACTCGCGCAGCTTGCCCTCGGGCAACGCGCCCATGAAGCCGTCCACCGGCTTGCCGCCGCTCATCAGCACGCAGGTGGGGATGCTGCGGATGCCGAAGGCTTGGCTAAGTTCCTGCTGCTCGTCGGAGTTGATCTTGGCCAGCACGAAGCGGCCTGCAAACTCTTCCTCCAGCTTCTCCAGGATGGGGCCGAGCGACTTGCAGGGACCGCACCAGGGGGCCCAGAAATCGACCAGCACGGGCACGGACATGGAGGCTTGGATGACCTCGGCTTCGAAGTTTTCGGTGGTGATGTCAATCATTTGGGGCAGCTCGGGGCAAAAAAGTAAAATTCGATCCTGATCATTTGCGGGGCAGACCGCAGCCGCGCCGCGGCGGGCTCTGTCCTCAACATTATGAAAACTCTCATTGGTGTGGTCATGGGTTCCAGTTCCGACTGGGACACCATGCAACAGGCAGTCCAGATTCTCCACCACTTTGGCATCGGGCACGAAGCCAGAGTGGTATCCGCGCACCGCATGCCGGACGACATGTTCGCCTATGCCGAAGCCGCCGCCGGGCGGGGCCTGAAGGCCATCATCGCCGGCGCCGGTGGTGCGGCGCACCTGCCGGGCATGCTGGCGGCCAAGACCACCGTGCCGGTGCTGGGCGTGCCGGTGCTGAGCAAGGCGCTGTCGGGCGTCGATTCGCTGCACAGCATCGTGCAGATGCCCAAGGGCATCCCGGTGGCCACCTTCGCCATCGGTCCGGCCGGTGCCGCCAATGCGGCGCTGTTTGCCGTGGCCATGCTGGCCAATGAAGACCCGGCCCTGCGCGCCAAGCTGGACGCCTTCCGCGCCGAGCAGACCGAAGCTGCACGCGCCATGACGCTGCCGCCGGCCTTATGAGTGGCGCGCGCATCCTTCCCGGCTCGCTGGTCAACGGCCAGCCGGCCACGCTGGGCGTGATGGGCGGCGGCCAGCTCGGTCGCATGTTCGTGCAGGCGGCGCAACGCATGGGTTATTTCACGGCGGTGCTTGACCCCGATCCGGCCAGCCCGGCCGGTTTGGTGAGCCACCACCACATCCAGACCGGTTACCTGGACGAGCAGGGCCTGGCGCAGTTGATGCAGCGCAGCGCGGCCATCACCACCGAATTCGAGAACGTGCCGGCACCGGCCTTGCTGACGCTGGGCGCGCAACGCCCGGTGGCGCCGGCTGCCGATGCGGTGGCGATTGCGCAAGACCGCGCCCGGGAGAAAGCCCACTTCCAACGCTGCGGCGTACCGGTGGCGCCCTATGCCGTGATCGAGACGCCCGAGCAGCTGGCCGCCATCGTGGGGGATGACCCGAGCGCCACGCCGGGCCGTCCCAAGCAAGCAAGCGCCCCCTCGGGGGGCAGCGCAGTACACGAAGTGACAAGCGTGGGGGCCGACCTTTTGCCTGGCATCGTCAAGACCACCCGTCTCGGCTATGACGGCAAGGGCCAGATCCGCGTCAAGACGCGTGCCGACCTGGTGTCGGCCTGGGACGAGCTCAAACACGTGCCCTGCGTGCTGGAGAAGATGCTGCCGCTCAAGCTGGAGTGCTCGGTCATCGTGGCGCGCGGCTGGGACGGCGCTTGCGTCAACTTCCCGGTGCAGCGTAACCTGCACCGCGACGGCATCCTGGCGGTGACCGAGGTTTATGAAGGAAATCTCCCCCCCGCCCTTGCTGAACAAGCGATAGCAGCTACCAAATCGATAGCGGATGGGTTGCAGTATGTCGGCGTGCTCTGCGTCGAGTTCTTCGTGCTGCAGGACGACAGCCTGATCGTCAACGAGATGGCGCCGCGCCCGCACAACAGCGGCCACTACACGCTCGACGGCTGCGACCAGTCGCAGTTCGACCTGCAGGTGCGCACGCTGGCCGGCCTGCCGCTGGTGCAGCCGCGTGCCTGGGGCCCGTCCATCATGCTCAATCTGCTGGGCGACATCTGGCTGGCCTTCAACAATGCGCCGCCCTGGGACCAGGTGCTGGCCCTGCCCGGCACTCACCTGCACCTGTACGGCAAGCTCGACGCCAAGCCCGGCCGCAAGATGGGCCACCTCAACATCACCGGCACCACGGTTGACGAGGTGCGGACCACGGCGCTGGCGGCGGCCAAGCTGCTGGGCATCGCGCCCTTCTGAGCATGATCCTGGACGGACGTGACCCGGCCGCCATCGCGGCCGCTGCACTGGCGCTGCAGCAGGGCGAGCTGGTCGGCCTGCCGACCGAAACCGTCTACGGCCTGGGCGCCGATGCGACCCATGAGGCGGCGGTGGCCAAGATCTTCACCGCCAAGGGCCGGCCCAGCGATCACCCGCTGATCGTGCACGTGGCCGACGCGACCGGCGTGGCCCATTTCGCGCGCGACGTGCCGGACTTTGCCTACAAGCTCATGCAGGCCTTCTGGCCCGGCCCGCTCACCTTGATCTTGTCGCGTCGCCCCGAAGTGGGTGCGGCGGCGGCCGGCGGCCAGGACTCGATCGGCCTGCGCTGTCCGGCGCACCCGGTGGCGCATGCGCTGCTGCTGGAAATCCTCACCGACCAGGGCGTCGGCACGCTGATCCGCTCGCACTAGGGGCTAGCGCCGGGCGCGCTCCTTGCGTACCGGCACCGCGT
>CAZJKR010000122.1:7738-9344 GCA_964546615.1 uncultured Curvibacter sp. | reverse complement strand
GCACCAGCAGCACGATCAGCACCTGCGCCACGTTGCTGGCGGGAATGGCGAACTCCCCCGTCACGCCGGCCGCGCCGCTGTAGAAGGCGATCAGGGCCGGCACCGCCGCCACCGCCACCAGCGTGGAGACGCTGGTCATCATGATGGACAACGCCAGCGACCCCTTGCTGAAGTAGGCAAAGATGTTGGAGGTGGTGCCCCCGGGCATGCACGCCATGAGGATCAGGCCCACGGCCAGCGGCGGCGGCAGGCCCAGGGCCACCGCCATGGCGTAACCCAGGAAGGGCATGATGCCGTACTGACACAGCAGACCCACCAGCACGCCCTTGGGTTTGCGAAAGGCGATCAGGAAGTCGCGGAAGGTCAGCGACGCGCCCATGCCGAGCATGATGACCATCATCATCACGCCCAGCAGCTTGGTTTCGAGTTCGGTCAACATGGTCGGGGCTCCTTCACACCTTGCTGAATTCAACCTTGACTTCCACCTTCAGATCCTTGCGCAGGATCTTGCCCACCGGGGTCTTGGGCAGTTCGTCGCGGAAGACGATGGACTTGGGAATCTTGTAGTGCGTCAGGCTGGCCTTGCAGTGCGCCATGATGGCCTCGCGCGTCAGCTCGCCCGGCACCTCGGGGTTCTTCACCACGTAGGCGCGCACCGCCTCGCCGGTGGTGGCGTCCGGAATGCCCACCACGGCGGCCTCCAGAATCGCGTCCATCAGCGCCAGCGCGTCTTCCACCTCGTTGGGGTAGACGTTGAAGCCCGAGACCAGCACCAGGTCCTTCTTGCGGTCCACCACCTTGAAGTAGCCCTGTGCATCCATCACCGCCACGTCGCCCGTGTGGAGCCAGCCGTCCTGGAGCACCAGCGCCGTCTCGTCCGGCCGCTGCCAGTAGCCCAGCATGGTCTGCGGGCCACGCACGATCAGCTCGCCCGCCTCGCCCACCGGCACCGGCGCGCCGGCCTCGTTCACCAGCCGCACTTCGGTGCCTGGCACCGGCACGCCGATGCTGTCGGGCCGCTGCTCGCCGCTCAGCGGATTGAAGCTCACCACCGGTGCACACTCGGTCAGGCCATAGCCTTCCGCAATGCGCGTGCCGGTGGTCAGCTCCCAGCGCGCGGCCACCGCATGGTGCAGCGCCGTGCCGCCGGCAATGGCCGCCTTCAGGTGCCTGGGCGGGTAGGCGGTGAACCACTCCTCGTTCAGCAGGCCGTTGAAGAGCGTGTTGACGCCGGTGATCCAGGTGATGGGGTAGTTCTCGATGGCGCGCTGCAGGTTCTGCACCGGCCGCGGGCTGGGAACGAGGATGTTGCGCCCGCCGATCTCGAAGAAGCACAGCAGGTTGGCCGTGAACGCGAAGATGTGGTACAGCGGCAGGGCCGTCAGCACGCACTCGTCCGGCCCCATGTGGGACTTGCCCATGGCCAGCACCTGGTCGATGTTGGCCAGCAGGTTGGCGTGGGTCAGCATGGCGCCCTTGCTCACGCCGGTGGTGCCGCCGGTGTACTGCAGCAACGCAATGTCCGTGGGTGCCACGGCCTGGCGCCAGGCCTGCACCTTGGCCGGCGTCGCCGCCGCAGCACCGGCGCGCAGCACCTGCGCCAGCC
>CAZJKR010000122.1:3411-7728 GCA_964546615.1 uncultured Curvibacter sp. | reverse complement strand
CGCTCTCTCCCAGCAGCAGGACGGGAACGGAGACCTGCGCCAGCCGCTCCACCGGGCGGCCCACGTCGGGCACCGGCGGCAACACCTTGTTCCAGAACTTCTGCACACCCCGCACGATCAGCCGCGGCACCGCCGGAAACATCTCCGGCACACCGGCCAGCACCACGCGCTCGACGTCGGTCTGCGGCAGCACTTGGGGCAGCTTGTCGACGAACATGTCCACGATGACCAGCACGCGCGCCCCCGAGTCCTTGAACTGGTGCGCCATCTCGCTGGCCGTGTACAGCGGGTTGGTGTTCACCAGCACACAGCCGGCCTTGAGCACGCCGAAGGCCACCACCGGGTAGGCCAGGCCGTTGGGCATCTGCACCGCCACCCGGTCGCCCGGCTGCAGGCCGCAGACCTCACGCAGGTAAGCTGCAAACGCGTCGGAATAGTCACCCACCTGCTGGTAGGTGAGGCTGCCGTTCATGCCGTTGGGCACCACGGCCGTGAAGGCCGGCTTGGCCGCGTTGCGGCTGCAGGCGCTGTGCACCAGCTCGGCCAGATTTTCGTAGCGCGGTGCGGGGAGCTCGCTGGCGATCGCGTGCCCGTAGGCCGCTTTCCAGGGCTGGGAATCGTACGCGGCAAAGTCGGCTGACATGCGTTGTCTCCTGTCATTTGTTGTTTGTGCAGGGTGATTGTTGCCAGACTGTGCCCAGACCCGCCCTGGGGTAGACCCTCAGCCCAAGAGCATGCGGGGTCTTTGCAGGCACGCACCCACCCCACGCCGGGCCCGCGGCGGCGCCCAGCGCATCTAAAATGGCTTGATGAGCAAGCCCAGCACCCCCGACAACAAGGAAGCCCCCGCCAAGGCCAGCAACTTCCTGCGCCAGATCATCGAACACGACCTGACGCACGGCACCTATTCCGGCCGCCACTGGGGCGGCACGCCCGGCGACGCCACGCACCACGAACAGGGCCAACCCGACCCGGCCCGCATCCGCACCCGCTTCCCGCCCGAGCCCAACGGCTACCTGCACGTGGGCCACGCCAAGAGCATCTGCCTGAACTTCGGCCTGGCACGCGACTACGGTGGCGTGTGCCACATGCGCTTTGACGACACCAACCCCGAGAAGGAAGAACAGGAGTACGTGGACTCCATCCTCGACGCGGTGAAGTGGCTCGGCTTCAGCTGGGACGCGCATGGCACCAGCCACCTGTTCTACGCCAGCAACTACTTCGACTTCATGTACCGCGCGGCGGAATACCTGATCGAAACCGGCCACGCCTACGTGGACGAGCAGACGCCGGACGAAATGCGTGCCAACCGCGGCGACTTTGTGACGCCCGGCAAGGACAGCCCCTTCCGCAGCCGCACCCCGGCTGAAAACCTGGCGCGCTTCCGCGAGATGCGCGACGGCAAGCTGGCCGACGGCGCCGCCGTGCTGCGCGCCAAGATCAGCATGGCCAGCCCCAACATCAACCTGCGCGACCCGGCCATCTACCGCATCCGCCGCGCCACCCACCACAACACCGGCGACCAGTGGTGCATCTACCCCATGTACACCTTCGCGCACCCCATCGAGGACGCGCTGGAGAACATCACCCACAGCATCTGCACGCTGGAGTTTGAAGACCAGCGCCCCTTCTACGACTGGCTGCTGGAACGTATCGTCCCCATCCTGCGCACGCCGCAGTTCGAGCAAGCCAAGGCGCTGATCGAGAAGATCGAAGCCCAGGGCGTGGAAGCGCAGAAAGAGTTTGCCCTGCACTGCTACAACCACGCCGACAAGCTGTACGCCAGCGCGGCCGAGCAGCAGATGCGCGCCCTGTTTGCCAAGTGGGAACACGACCGCGACGCCGTGCTCAAAGACCTGGGCGCTTTCTTCGCCCTGCTGAAGAAAGAGGCCGCGCAGTTCACCCCGCTGCTGGCGCACGCGCTGGACGGCCAGCGTCCCAACGTGTTTTTGCTGCCGCACCAGCACGAGTTTGCGCGCCTGAACCTCACCTACGTCATCACCAGCAAGCGCAAGCTGGCGCAACTGGTGAACGACCAGCATGTGACGGGCTGGGACGACCCGCGCATGCCCACCATCGTGGGCCTGCGCCGCCGCGGCTACACACCGGCCAGCATCCAGCTCTTTGCCGAGCGCATCGGCGTCACCAAGGACTATTCCTGGATCGACTACTCCACGCTCGAAGGCTGCCTGCGCGAAGACCTGGAGACCAAGGCCCACCGCGGCATGGCCGTGCTGGACCCGGTGAAACTTGTGCTCACCAACTGGGCCGAGGCCTTTGGCAGCGATGGCTACACCGAAGAGTGCACCCTGCCCGCCCTGCCGCACGCACTGGAAGGCCAGCCCGAGCCGGCGCCGCGCCGCTTCAAGATCGGGCGCGAGGTGTGGATCGAGCGCGAAGACTTTGAAGAAGTGCCGCCCAAGGGCTACAAGCGTCTTTATCCGCCCCGGCCAGGCGCGGATGGCGAAATCCTTCCCGGCAACGTGGTGCGCCTGAAAGGCGGCTACGTCATCGAGTGCACCGGCTGCGTGCGCGACGCGGCGGGCAATGTGACGGAAGTGCAAGCCAAGGTCATCCCCGGCACCAAGAGCGGCACGCCGGGCGCCGACAGCGTGAAGGCCAAGGCCGCCATCACCTGGGTGGGCGTGGCCGATGGCGTACCCGCTGAAGTGCGCCTGTACGACCGTTTGTTCACCGACCCGCAACCGGATGCCGGCGGCAAGGACTTCCTGGCCAGCCTCAACCCCGAGAGCCTGAAGACGGTGACGGCCTATGTGGAGCCCTCACTGGCGCAGGCGGCGGCGGATGACAAGTTCCAGTTCGAGCGCCACGGCTACTTTGTGGCCGACCGCAAGGACCATGTGCCGGGTAAGCCGGTCTTCAACCGGGTGACTGGCTTGAAGGATAGTTGGGGCAAATAGCTCGTCCTTATTTTTTGGCTGGGAGATATATGCTGACTGCAGAACAGTTAAAAGCAATGATGTCTGATCTCGAGTCAGACACTGTAGAACGAACTGTGTCCACTAATAACACCGACAAATTTGGACAAGCCATCTGTGCATTCGCTAATGACCTTCCGAACCACCGCCGTCCCGGATACCTTTTAGTGGGGGTCAAAGACGACGGATCACTGTCTGGGCTTCAGGTCAATGATGAATTGCTGAAGAACTTGGCTGGCATTCGATCTGATGGGAACATTCTTCCTCAACCGAGAATGCACGTTGCCAAGTTATCGCTCGACGGGGGAGATGTCGCGATAGTCGAAGTCCACCCCTCCGATCTACCTCCCGTTCGCTATAAACAACGTGTATATATAAGAGTTGGGCCTCGAAAAGCCACAGCAAATGAGCAGGAAGAGAAAGTATTGACCGAAAGGCGGATCGCACAGGCCAGATCATTCGATGCTCGGCCTTGCCCCGAGGCCGGCATAGAAGAACTTGCGCTCGGGCAGTTCGACACCTATCGTCGAGAAGCTATCGATCCAGAAACCATCGCAGCAAATCACCGCCCAATTGAACAACAACTCGCCTCACTTCGTTTGTACGATCCAGAGCGGGAAACAGCGACAAATGCCGGAATATTGCTCATAGGAAAGAATCCACGCTTTTATCTTCCTGGCGCTTACATTCAATATCTAAAGTTGCCTAGTACGGCATTGACAGATGTCCCGATCGACCAAGCAGAGATTTCTGGTGATCTTTACAGCGTCCTGAAAGAGCTCGAGGGTCGAGTAAAGCTACTTGTTGAAACTTCGATGACCAAGACTGGCCCCCTGGGAGAGAAATTGGTATACAACTATCCGGAAGGCGCGGTTCGAGAACTTCTCATGAACGCTGTCATGCATCGTAACTACGACAGCAACTCGCCGATCCGTTTCTACGCGTTTTCAGATCACATTGAGATTCAAAGCCCGGGCGGACTGTACGGAGAGGCCACGCAAGAGAACTTCCCAACTCGAAACAGCTACAGAAATCCAATCATTGCTGAAGCCCTAAAGTCTCTAGGATTCGTCAATCGTTTTGGGTACGGAGTTCAGCGGGCACAAGCACTGCTGGCTGAAAATGGTAATCCTCCGGCAGAGTTTCAATTTGATGAGCACTCTGTGCTGGTGAAGATTCAAAAGAGGACCGCATGAAAACGGTCGCATTTTTTAACAACAAAGGTGGCGTCGGAAAGACATCTCTCGTCTATCACTTGGCATGGATGTTTGCCGAACAGGGCATCAAAACACTAGCTGTCGATCTCGATCCTCAGGCAAATTCAACTTCAGGAATTGGAGTAGAAAAAATCTTTCCTTTACATTCCCCGAATATCAAA
>CAZJKR010000122.1:1420-3401 GCA_964546615.1 uncultured Curvibacter sp. | reverse complement strand
TCTATGTTCTTGGATGAAGGTAGGCTTGAAACATTGTGGCCTGATGGCGAACACACCAACTCGATCTTCGGCGCCATCAATCCAATCCTGCGAGGCTTGGGTGACATCCAAACTCCGCATATCGAGAAAATCACTCCTAAGCTCGGCTTGTTGCCCGGCGATCTCGGTCTTTCGCGATTTGAGGACAAGCTATCCGACGCATGGCCTAAATGCCAACTCAATGACGAGTCAGCGTTTCGGACGATGACCGCCTTTCATAGGCTCATTCAAAGAGGTGCTGAGTCTGTTCACGCTGAGTTGGCGTTGATCGATGTTGGACCAAATCTGGGGGCAATCAATCGCTCGGCGCTGATTGCAGCGGATCAGGTCTGTCTGCCGCTAGCGCCCGATTTATTCTCCATTCAAGGCCTAAAGAACCTCGGTCCCACTTTAAGAGAATGGCGCTCGATCTGGTCAAGCCTTACACCCAAAGCTCCACTCGACCTGCCGATGCCGAGCGGAAGAATGGAGCCAGTTGGCTACGTAGTGATGCAACATGGGATTCTTGATAACCGTCCAGTCCAAGCGTACAAACGCTGGATGGACAGGATTCCCGCGACCTACAAAAGTACCGTACTCAATCAGAGTGAAGCAGCCCCCCCCACTATCGCTAGCGATCCAAACTGCCTATCTCTCCTTAAGCACTATCGGAGTCTGATGCCAATGGCAATGGAGGCCCGGAAGCCAATTTACTACCTCAGAGCCGCAGACGGAGCAATTGGTGCGCACATTGAAGCTGTTCGAAACTGCTACGAAGACTTCAAAGATTTAGCCCAGAAGATCGCTGAGAAGGCTGAGATCACCTTCCCACACATCTGACTTCCCAGTGGAACAACCTCGCCTCACATCGCGCACATGAAAGCCACCTGGAACAACACCGTCATCGCCGAGAGTGACGACACCGTGCTGGTGGAGGGCAACCACTACTTCCCCGAGCACACGCTCAAGCGCGAGTACCTCACCTTCAGCAACCACAAGACCACCTGCCCCTGGAAGGGCGAGGCGCATTACTACTCGCTCATGGTCAACGGCGACATGCTGCCCGACGCCGTGTGGTTCTACCCCGAGCCCAACCCCGAAGCCCATCTCATCCAGGGCCGTGTGGCCTTCTGGAAGGGCGTGAAGGTCGAGGAATGAGCGCAACGCGCGCCAAACCCCGCAAGCCTGCGCCGCGCGTGGTCGTCTTTGCCGGGCCCAACGGGGCGGGCAAGTCCACCCATGCCGACGCGATCCTGGCCACGCTTGGCATCGCCACCTTCGTCAACGCAGACTTCATCGCGCGTGGTCTTTCAGGTCACAACACCGAGACCGTCACTTTCACGGCCGGACGGATCATGCTGGAGCGCCTGCACCAGTTGGCGGCCGCCAAGGAAGACTTTGCGTTCGAGAGCACCTTGTCGAGCCGCACGTTTGCACCCTTCCTGCGCCAGTTGAAGGCGCAGGGCTACGGCGTGGCCATTTACTACTTTTCCCTGGCCAACCCGCAGTTGGCCGTTCGTCGTGTCAAGCTGCGCGTGGCGCTGGGCGGCCACGATGTGCCTGCCAAGGTGGTGCGCCGACGCTTCGGGCGTAGTCTGTGCAACTTCTTTGAGCTGTACGCCCCGCTTGCGGACCGCTGGGTCCTGTTCGACAATTCGCGCTCCCCTCATGCCCGGCAGGTCGCCGCTCATGAAGACGATAATCTGCACATCGCGGAAGCAACCACATGGCACAAACTACAAAAAGCGGCGAACCGCTGCTGATCCCCTCGCCCAAGGCACTGGAAAAGGCGCTGGTGCAGTCCGCTGACCGTGCGCGCCGTATGGCCAAGGCCTTTGGTCTCAAGGTGCCGGAAGCTCCCGGCAGAGCGACGCGGGCAACGGCGGCACAAAAGGCGGGCTGATGCCCCTGCGCCCTCAGGGCGTTCCCAGCCCCAGCCTGGCTTCCGTTTGGGCTGAAGAGC
>CAZJKR010000122.1:0-1410 GCA_964546615.1 uncultured Curvibacter sp. | reverse complement strand
CTCGCGGCCTATCGACGAATGCAATCCCGGCCATCCCGCTGGCTGAGGTGTTGGCAAAGTACACGACACCTCCCAACCGCGACGACCACACGGCCAACCACGCATGACCACCTGCCCGAGGCGTTTGAAGGTCGTGGGATGAGCAGCTTCGGGATCAACTTGCAACATACCCAAATCAGGTTCGATTGAACCCAATTTGGGTATGACCGCGTCCCGATCTTCATGGCCCGCCGCAAGCACTGGGCTGCTGCCGGATGGGCCGACAGCGTTGCAGCGGAGCCGTCTCCTCGCCTTGACGTTGCGGGTTCAATTTGCCCGCAACTGCTGCTTGCCATCGACGTAGACGGACAGGATCTTGATCCGATCAAGCTCCTGCACCGGTGTGGCATAGGGATTACGGTCCACCACCTGCAGATCGGCCCACTTGCCGGGTTCCAGCGAACCGGTCTTGTCCTGCAGCCGCAGCTGGTAGGCACCATGGATGGTCATGGCGCGCAAGGCCTGTTGGACGGTAATGCTCTGCGCCGAGTTCAGGAGCAGTCCCATGCCCGTGGCACGGCTGATGGCGGTCTGCATCAAGGCATAGCCCCGGGCGGGAAACATCGGGCTGTCGGCATGCAGTGTGGGGCGCACGCCCGCGGCAAACGCACTGCGGACCGGCAACATCTGTTGCGCGGCAGCCAAACCCACGATGCTGTACGCCAGCGCTTCGCCGTAGTACCGGATGTGATGGATGTGGAAAGAAGGCGAAACCACCAGCGAGGCCAGTTTTTCCACGCTGTCGGGCGCCATGAACACGCCGTGCTCCAGACGCACGGCGGGTCTGGGGCCCTGCAATGCGCCCGCCTTCTCAACAGCAGCCAGAACGGCACGGTTCGACGCATCGCCTTGGCTGTGGATGGCTACCTGCCACCCTTTGGCGGTGTAACTTCTGATCTTGTCGACCAGCGCCCCCTCGGGAATCATGGCGCTGCCATGGCTGCCGCCCTGAATCCCCAACGTACGGCCCAAAGTACTGTCGAGGTAGGGGAACGTGGTGTACATGCTGCCGGTGTAGGGCGAGCCGTCGTGCCAGAGCTTGACGCCCAGCACGCCCCAATAGGCGTTTCCATTGACGGGCGACGCCGGCAGGTACTGCAGTTCCTCCTCGGTCAGGTAGAAGAACTGGCGAATGCGCGGGCTGAAGTTTCGCGATGCCGCAATGCGCGCAAGCAACGGCGGGAGGTTGTACCCGGCCGAGGCCACTGTGGTGAAACCATTTGCCAGCAGTCCATCCAGCACATCCACGTAGCGCCCGTATAGCTTCCAAGGCTGCTTGAGGTCCTTGAGCAAGGGTGCAGCCGCTCGGGTTTCTGCCACGAAACCAGTCAGTTCGCCGTTCGCATCGCGCTCGTAGTACGAGCCCGCGCC
>CAZJKR010000121.1:0-9396 GCA_964546615.1 uncultured Curvibacter sp. | reverse complement strand
CGCCGTGCAGTTCATGCAGCTCAACCCGGTCACGGCGCGGTTGCTGGCGCTGCTGGCAGCGGCGCCCACCACCGGCGAGGCCGCCTGCCGCCGCATCGCGGCCGAGCTGCAGCACCCGGACCCCGAGCTACTCCTCGCCCATGGCGCCGCGTTGCTGGAACAGCTGCGGGCCCAGGGCATCCTGCTGGGAACACAACCATGAACAGACTGATGAACACCGTCCACGCGGCACTGCAGCGCGCCGACCTGCTCGGCCTGTGGCTCGCGCTGCTGAGCCTGCGCCTGCTGCTGGGCTGGGACTACTTCGAGTCCGGGCTGGAGAAGTTCCATGGCGAGAACTGGTTCGCCGACATCCAGCAGAACTTTCCTTTTCCCTTCAATGTCGTGCCGCCGGCGCTGAGCTGGCAGCTCGCCACCTGGTTCGAGCTGCTGGGCGGCGTGGCCCTGGTGCTGGGGCTGGCCACGCGCTTCTTCTCGGTCTCGCTGATCGTGCTGACCGTGGTGGCCATGCTCAGCGTGCACTGGCCAGCCGCGTGGGTCACCTGGGCCGAACTGATGCAGGGCTATGTGTTCACCGACAAGGGCATGGGCAACTTCAAGTTGCCCGTGCTCTTCATCGGCATGCTCCTGCCGCTGGTGTTCATGGGGCCGGGGCGCCTGTCGCTGGACCACCTGCTGCGTGTACGCTGGTTGGGACGCTGAGTCCCGCACGCGGGAATGAAAAAAGGCGGCCGGTGCCGCCTTTTTCACGGGCGCCTGTCCTCACCCTCGCCCCGGCTGGGGTGGCCGCGTAGTGCGGCGCGCAGGAAGTCCATCTGCTTCTCGAAATTGCGGCAGCCACGACACATGAGCAGGTGCATGCGCAGCGGCAACCGTTCGCCCAGCGTGAGTTCGCGGTCCTGGGCCTCGGACAGCAGGTGGGTGACTTGCTTGCAGTTCAGCATGGTATTTCTCCGGGGGCGAACCAGCCGCTTTCCAGGCAGCGGCGCAGCGCATTGCGTGCCCGGTGCAGGATGACGTTGCAGTTGTTCACCGTGATGCCGAGCGCCTGGCAGACCTCGGGCGTTTCGAAATCGAGGAACTCGCGCATCATGAAGACGCGCGCGGTGGCCTCGGGCAGGTGGTTGAGGCAGGTGTCGAACACGTCCCAGAAGTGCTGTTGGCGCAGCGCGGCTTCGGGGCTGCCCCAGTCGCGCGGGCGTGAGGCCGGCGTCCAGTGCGCATTGGCCTTGAACAGGGTCTCGAAGGTCTCGTCCAGGCTCTCCTCTTCCGCGGCGAGCGCCGAGACGTTGGTGCTGCGCGCCTGCAGGCGGATGATGTCCACGATCTTGTGCTTGAGGATGCCGAAGACCCAGGTCCTGGCTTCGGCGCGGCCGGCGAACTGTTTTGCGTTCGCCAGCGCGGCCAACAACGCCTCCTGCACGGCGTCCTCGGCTGCGGCAGCATCGCGCAGCTGCAGGCGGGCGAAGCGCAGCATGTCGGGCCGGATCGCAGCGAGGTGTTCGTGGGCGATCGCCGGAGCGGTCACGCTGGCAGTGTCCATGGACTGATCAGTCGTCGCGTCCCTGCGCTTTCTTACACCCCACGCGCGCGGTCGGCGTGGAACTGTGCCGCCCAGGCGGCAAAGCTGCTGGCGTCCAGCGCCGCGCGAACCTCGCGCATGAGGTTCAGGTAGTAGTGCAGGTTGTGCACCGTGGTCAGCATGGGGCCGAGCATTTCGCCGCAACGGTCCAGGTGGTGCAGGTAGGCGCGGGAAAAACCCTCGCGTCCACCCTGCGCATAGGGAATGCCGGAGTTGCCGGCACAGGCATAGCAGCTGCAGGTTTCATCCAGTGGGCGCGGGTCGCTCTTGTGCCGGGCGTTGCGGATCTTCAGGTCGCCGAAGCGGGTGAACAGGTGGCCGTTGCGCGCATTGCGTGTGGGCATGACGCAGTCGAACATGTCGAAGCCCTGCTGCACGCCGTAGACCAGGTCTTCCGGCGTACCCACCCCCATCAGGTAGTGCGGCTTGTGCGCGGGCAGGCGCGGGCCGCAGTGGCGCATCAGGCGCTGCATGTCCTCTTTCGGCTCGCCCACGGACACGCCGCCCACGGCGATGCCGGGGAAGTCGAGCTCCTCCAGCCCGGCCAGCGATTCGTCACGCAGGGTCTCGTACATGCCGCCTTGCACAATGCCAAACAGGGCGTTGGGGTTCTCCAGCCGCTCGAACTCCGCCTTGCAGCGCTGGGCCCAGCGCAGGGAGAGCTCCATGGACACCCGCGCCTCGCGCTCGGTGGTGAGCTGGCCCTTGGTCTTGGGCTCCAGCGAGACATAGGGCGTGCACTCGTCGAACTGCATGACGATGTCGCTGTTGAGCACCGTCTGGATCTGCATCGAGCCTTCGGGCGTGAGGAAGAGCTTGTCGCCGTTCACCGGCGAGGAAAAACGTACGCCTTCTTCCGAGATCTTGCGCATCTCGCCCAGGCTCCAGACCTGGAAGCCGCCCGAATCGGTCAGGATGGGCTTGCCCCAGTTTTCGAACTGGTGCAGACCGCCGAAGGACTTCATCACGTCCAGGCCCGGACGCATCCAGAGGTGAAAGGTGTTGCCCAGGATGATCTGCGCGCCCATGTCCTCCAGGCTCTTGGGCATGACGCCCTTGACGGTGCCGTAGGTGCCCACCGGCATGAAAACCGGGGTTTCAACCACGCCGTGGTTGAGTGTGAGGCGGCCGCGGCGGGCCTGGCCGTCGGTCTTGAGGAGTTCGAATTTCAGCATGGTGAGGGGGCCGATTGTAGGTGGCTACCTGGGTGACGGCCTCTGCGTGCCAGTGCACTGCGACGATCACCCGCGGGTTTTCCGCAGCGTCACGCCGGGCGTATGACCGAATAATCCAAGGTGTCACGCGCGATCAGGCGAACAAGCGAACAGGAGACAAGCATGACCAGGACAACTGCACCCGCCACCCTCGAACCCCAGGCCGACCGCCGCCGTTTCGTGGCCGGCGCCGCCACCCTTCTGTCGGCCGGCTCGCTGACCGCCTGCGCGACCGCGCCGGCCGCGGACACGCGCCGCCGTTTCGAGTTCGCGCTGATTGGCGACATGCCCTACAACCGCGCCCAGGAAGCCGAGTACGACCGCGTGATGCAGGAGCTCAATGCGCGCGACCTTGCCTTTGTCACCCACGTGGGCGACTTCCAGTTCGATCCGCGCCCCTACGAGCGCAACCCTGCCTCGTCCCGCCCGCCAGGCGACGACGCCACCTACGACTACGTGCTGGGCACCTTCAACGCCTCGAAGAACCCGCTGGTCGTGACCCCAGGCGACAACGACTGGGCTGATCTGGTGGAGCTGAAGACGCGCAAACTCGACCCGCTGGATCGTCTGGCCAAGGTGCGAGCCATGTTCTATCCCCAGGGCAGCAGCCTGGGCCAGCGCAGGATGCCCGTCACCAGCCAGGCGGATGTGGACCCGGCCCACGCCGCCTTCCGCGAGAACCTGAGCTGGAGCATCGGCGGCGTGGACTTCGTCACCCTGCACATCATCGGCAGCAACGACAACCTGGGCCGCGGCCCGGCGCTGGAGGCCGAGCAGCAGCAGCGCAAGGCCGCCAACCTGAGCTGGCTCAGGCGTGCCTTCGCGCAGGCGCGTGAACGCAAGAGCCTGGGTTTCGTGATCATCGTCCACGCCAACATCGGCTTCGAGAACCTCTGGCCCGCCAGCTACCACGGGCGTTACTACCGCCCGCTCAGCGGCGTCAAGACACCCAAGCCCGAGCCCACGGTCTACGACGACTACATCCGTACCCTGGGCGGCGAGATGGAAGGCTTCGAGACGCCCACCCTGCTGCTGCACGGCGACACCCACCTCTTCCGCATCGACAAACCCCTGTTCAGCGCGCGCACGCAGCGGCCCTTCGAGCACTTCACACGCGTCGAGACCTTCGGCTGGCCCGACAGCCACTGGGTCAGCATCGAGGTCGACCCGGCCCAGCCGCAGGTCTTCACCGTGCGCCCGCGCATGGTGCCCAGCAACAGCCCCAACCGGCGCGCAGGCCCGGCCGGCTGAGCCCCTGTGCCTTGTCACCCAGGCCCGGCATGCCGGGCCTTTTTGTTTGTCAAGCGCCGCCAGCACGGCGCAAGGGCATCGGCTCCGGCGCGGCAGTGCCCGCGCCATCTGGCCGACAATCGCAGCTCTGTTTTCCGTTCGAGAAGGGTGCCCCCATGAAATCCCGCGCCGCCGTTGCTTTTGCTGCCGGCCAGCCGCTGCAGATCGTCGAGATCGACGTCGCCCCGCCAAAAAGGGGCGAGGTGCTGGTGAAGATCACCCACACCGGCGTCTGCCACACCGACGCCTTCACCTTGAGCGGTGAAGACCCCGAAGGCCTCTTCCCCGCCGTGCTCGGCCATGAGGGCGCGGGGGTGGTGGTGGAGGTGGGCGAGGGTGTGACGAGTGTGAAGCCGGGCGACCACGTCATTCCGCTTTACACCGCCGAATGCGGTGAGTGCCTGTTCTGCAAGAGCGGCAAGACCAACCTCTGCGTGGCCGTGCGCGCCACCCAGGGCAAGGGCGTCATGCCTGACGGCACCACACGCTTCAGCTACAACGGCCAGCCCATCTACCACTACATGGGCTGCTCCACCTTCAGCGAATACACCGTGGTGGCCGAAGTCTCGCTGGCCAAGATCAACCCCGCGGCCAACCATGAGCAGGTGTGCCTGCTGGGCTGCGGCGTCACCACCGGCCTGGGGGCGGTGAAGAACACCGCCAAGGTGCAGCCTGGCGACAGCGTGGCGGTGTTCGGTCTGGGTGGCATCGGCCTGGCGGTGATCCAGGGCGCCAAGCTGGCGCAGGCGGGGCGAATCATCGCCATCGACACCAACCCCGCGAAGTTCGACCTGGCGCGCACCTTTGGCGCCACCGACTGCATCAACCCCAAGGACATTGACAAGCCCATCCAGCAGGTCATCGTGGAGATGACCACCTGGGGCGTGGACCATTCTTTCGAGTGCATCGGCAACGTCAACGTCATGCGCGCCGCGCTGGAGTGTGCGCACCGCGGCTGGGGCCAGAGTGTCATCATCGGCGTGGCCGGCGCAGGGCAGGAGATTTCCACGCGCCCCTTCCAGCTCGTGACCGGCCGGCGCTGGCTGGGCACGGCCTTCGGCGGCGTCAAGGGCCGCAGCCAGCTGCCGGGCATGGTGGATGACGCCATGAAGGGCGACATCCAGCTTGAGCCCTTTGTCACCCACACGCGCGGCCTGAAAGACATCAACGAAGCCTTCGACCTCATGCACGAAGGCAAGTCCATCCGCACCGTCATCCATTACTGAAGCGTCCACTCTCCGTTCGCCCTGAGCTTGTCGAAGGGCTTCGACGGGCTCAGCCCGAACGGATCATTGGCGATACACCAAAAGGAAAACCATGAACCGCGTTGAGCGCCACGCCAGCTTTGGTGGCCGGCAGGAAGTCTGGAAACACACGTCCACCACCCTGGGCTGCGACATGAAGTTCGGCATCTACCTGCCGCCGGCTGCTGTGGACGGCCAGCGCTGTCCCGTGCTTTACTGGCTCTCAGGCCTGACCTGCGACGAACAGAACTTCATCACCAAGGCCAATGCGCAGGAACATGCCGCGCGCCATGGTTTCATCGTCGTCGCCCCCGACACCAGCCCGCGCGGCCCCGGCGTGCCCAATGACGAGGGTTACGACCTGGGCCAGGGCGCCGGCTTCTACCTCAACGCTACGCAGACCCCCTGGGCGCAGCACTATCGCATGCAGGACTACGTCGCGCAGGAGCTGCCCGCGCTGATCGAGCAGAACTTCCCCGCGACGGATGCGCGCGGCATCTTCGGCCACTCCATGGGCGGCCACGGCGCGCTCGTCACCGCGTTGCGCCACCCCGGCCGCTACCGCAGCGTCTCGGCCTTTGCGCCCGTGGTCGCACCCAGCCAGGTGCCCTGGGGCCAGAAGGCCTTCACTGCCTACCTGGGGGAAGATGGTGCAACGTGGAAGGCCTGGGACGCGGTGGAGTTGATCGCCGCCGCCTCAGAACGCCTGCCCCTGCTGGTGGACCAAGGCGAGAGCGATGAGTTCTTGCGCAAACAGCTGCGGCCCGAGCTGCTGGAGGCCGCCTGTGCTGCGGCGGGCCACCCGCTGACACTGCGTCGGCACGCGGGTTATGACCACAGCTATTACATCATCGCGAGCTTCATGGCGGACCACTTTGCGCATCATGCGCGGGGGCTGGGGCGGTAGCGGCTGGGCGTCTTGGCGCCCGGCCTGGCCGCTGCCACAGGGTGCCGATTGGCTGTCTGGTTGATCCATTTTGGACGACAAGATAATCCATTTTGGACGACAAATTGATCCATAATGGCCGATGCTTTTCAGCTGAGGACCTTTCCCATGACCCCGATCGACCGGCACCTCGCCCCGCTGGTGCAGGAATCCCTGCAGGACACGCCCGCCGTGCTCGTCAATGGGCCGCGCCAATGTGGCAAGACCACGCTGGTGCAGCAGTTCGCCGGGCCCATGGATTACCTCACCCTGGACGATCCCACCCTGCTGGCTGCGGCCCAGCAGGACCCGCTGGGTTTTGTACGTCGTCTCGATCGCGCCATCATTGACGAAGTGCAGCGCGCGCCCCAGCTGCTGCTGGCGCTCAAGTTCGCGATAGACCAAGACCGCCGGCCCGGCCGATTTCTGCTCACCGGCTCGGCCAACCTCATGACCCTGCCGCAGGTGGCCGACAGCCTGGCCGGTCGCATCGCTCTGCACACCCTGCTGCCCCTGTCGCAGTCCGAACTGCAGGGCCGGCCCAATGACTTCTTGGCACGTGCCCTGGCGCAAGGCTGGCCCCTGACCCACCCAGCCTGGGTCGTGCCCACCACCTCGCCGCGCAGCGACACCGTGCACCACGTGCTGGCCGGCGGTTACCCGGAAATGCGCCAACGCGCCAGCGCCGCGCGTCGGCAGGCCTGGGCCCAGTCCTACATCCAGACCCTGATGGAACGAGACGTGCGCGACGTGGCCCAGATCGAGCATCTGAGCCGCTTGCCCCAGTTGCTGGCCGTGGCGGCGGCTCACTGCGGCCAGCTTTTCAACGGCACCCAGATCGGCGGCCAGCTGCAACTCAACACCAAGACCGTGGACAAATACCTCGGCATCCTGGAAAAACTCTTCCTCGTGCAGCGCCTGCCCGCCTGGAGCCGCAACGAACTCAGCCGCCTCATCAAGACACCCAAGCTGCATTTCTTGGATGCCGGCCTGCAAGCCAGCATCACTCGCCTGGGGCCGGAGCTCGTTTTCACCCAGCGTGAGCGCTGGGGCGCTACGCTCGAAACCTGGGTCCACGCCGAACTGCGCAAGACCCTCAGCATCAACCCCGATGGCTGGTCCCTGGCCCACTACCGCGACAAAGACCAGGTCGAGGTGGACTTTGTGCTGGAGTCGCCTCTGCGCCAGATCATTGGTGTCGAAGTCAAGGCCGCCGCCAGCGTCGATGCGAGCGATTTCAAAGGCCTCAAGCGCCTGCAATCCCAGGTGGGTGCGCAATTCCTCAGCGGCCTGGTGCTCTACGACGGCACCCAGGCCCTGAGCTTCGGGGACGGCTTGTGGGCTGTTCCACTGGCTGCGCTCTGAGCGGGGCGACTCAACAGCATCGCATCCCCATAGCTGAAAAACCGGTAACGCTGCTCAATCGCATGCCGGTACAGCCCCATGATGTGCTCGTAGCCCGCAAAGGCGCTCACCAGCATCATGAGGGTGGACTTGGGCAGATGGAAGTTGGTGACCAGCAGGTCAGCCACCTGAAACTGGAAACCCGGGGTGATGAAGATCTCGGTGTCGCCGCTGGCCTGGCCTGTCTTGGCCCAGGATTCGAGCGTGCGGATGGTGGTGGTGCCCACGGCGACGATGCGGCCGCCTTTGGCCTTGGTCTCGGTTATGGCCCGCTGCGTGGCGGCGGGTACTTCGTACCACTCGCGGTGCATGCGGTGCTCGGCCAGGTTCTCGGTCTTCACGGGTGAGAAGGTGCCGGCGCCCACGTGCAGGGTGACGTTGGCGCGGCGGATGCCGCGTGCTTCCAGCGCGGCCAGCACGCCGTCGTCGAAGTGCAGGGCGGCGGTGGGCGCGGCGGCGGCGCCGGGTTTGGCGGCGAAGACGGTCTGGTAACGCGCCACATCCTCGGCGCTGTCGCTGTGTTCAATATAGGGTGGCAGTGGCACGTGGCCGTGCTGCTCCATCATCAGGTGCGGCTCCTTGCTGAAGCGCAGGCGGAACAGTTGCCCGTCTTCATCAGGCCAGCGGCCCAGCAGCTCGGCGGTGTAGCCCCCGGTCATCAACAGCACGGTACCCACGGCGGGTTTCTTGCTGACCTTCATATGCGCCACGACTTCGAAGCCGGGCAGCACGCGCTCCACCAGCAGTTCGAGCTTGCCGCCCGAAGGTTTCTCTCCAAATAGCCTGGCCTTGACCACCTGGGTGTCGTTGAACACCAGCAGGTCACCCGGCTGCAGCAGACCGGGTAGTTCACGGAAGATGCGGTCCACCGGGGTGGCACCACGGCCGTCAAGCAGGCGCGAGGCGCTGCGCTCAGAAGCTGGGTGCTGGGCGATGAGATCGGGCGGGAGCGCGAAGTCGAAATCGCTGAGGGTGTGGACGCGCGGGGCGTCAGAGGCAGTGGGCATGTGCTTGAGGGCCGGACGGACCCGTTCCAAGTTAAGAGGAGGGGGAAGACAGGGCAGAATTGTCCCATGCCCGCCAAGCCCATCGCCACCGTCAGGAAAAAAGCCGCGCCCGCGGTGGGCGAGGTGGCGGCGAAAGCGGCGCCTGCCAAGAGCGCCCCACAGAAGGCGTTGGAAAAACTCGACCTGCGGCGCGACATCGACCTGGCCCTGCACCTGCCGCTGCGCTACGAGGACGAGACGCGCATCACGCGGCTGGTCGATGCGCGCGAGGGCGGCACGGTGCAGATCGAGGCCACGGTGACGGCCAGCGAGGTGACCTTCCGCCCGCGCCGTCAGTTGCTGGTGACGGTGGACGATGGCAGCGACACCTGTGTGCTGCGCTTTTTCAATTTCTACCCTTCGCAACAGAAGGCGCTGGCAGTAGGCGCGCGCATCCGCGCCCGCGGCGAGATCCGTGGTGGTTTCATGGGCTGGACCATGATGCACCCGCACACCAAGGCGGCCGGCGGCGAGTTGCCCACCGCACTGACGCCGGTCTACCCCACGGTGGCCGGGCTGCCACAACCTTACCTGCGCAAGGCGGTGCTGGGCGGCTTGGCGCGGGCCGACCTGGCGGACACGCTGCCACCCGAGATTTCAAGCCAAATTGGCCTGCAGCCCCTGTGGAATCTGCGCCAGGCGCTATCGTTTTTGCACCACCCGACGCCCGATGTGTCGCTGGCACAGCTGG
>CAZJKR010000120.1:8877-9455 GCA_964546615.1 uncultured Curvibacter sp. | reverse complement strand
TCATGATCTCCGGCGCGCTGTTCGGCGCGCAGTTCGGCAGCATCGCCACCTCATTCGTGCGCGGCCCGGCCATCCGCTTCAGTGTCGAGGACACCGGCCCGGGCATCCACGCCTCGGAGCGCAGGAAGATCTTCGAGAAGTTCTACCAGTCGCAGTTCGCCGACGCCAAGAACAGGAAGAAGGGATGGGGCCTGGGCCTCTCCATCGCCCAGGAGATCGTGCGCGCACATTTCGGCGAGATCGGGGTGGACTCCGCGGGCCTGGGGAAGGGCTCGACCTTCTGGTACCGCATCCCGCTCAAGCCGCCGCGGCCTTCCTGCGCTCTCGCGGGCCCAGCAGAGCATGCCTCTGGTGGAGAAGGCCCAGTACGAGCAGGCCCTGGAGCAGAAGGTCGGCGGCGTGCTCTTGCAGCTGGTCGGGCCCAGCCGATACAAGGTGGTGGTGGACGCCACCCTGGATTTCACGCGCGTGGAGAGGTTCAACGTGAGCGCCGGTGCGGGGGGCGACGACAAGGGCGCGTTCCTCTGGCAGAACATCGGCGCGCCCACCGCGGGCGGGTCCGACCTGCTGCCGGGCTT
>CAZJKR010000120.1:0-8867 GCA_964546615.1 uncultured Curvibacter sp. | reverse complement strand
AATGGTCCGTCGCACCTTCTCACCCAGGCCGTCGTAGCACCAGTCGTAAACGATCCCGAGCCCGGAGAGCATGATGCCGGGCTACGGAAGCACGAAGTCCTACGAGAAGCAGAGCTCGTTCCCGGCCTCTTTCGTGAAGCAGATCCGGGTCACCGTCATCCTGGACAGGCTCGTCAACACGGAGGCCGTCAACAAGAAGATACAGCAGATCGTCCCGGCCATCCTGGACATGGACCAGTCCCGCGACACCGTGGACGTCATCGTTGCGGCCAAGGGCGGCGGCAGCGAGGCCAAGTCCAGGTTCGCCATGCTCAACCCCTCCGACTCCATCGTCGACTGGGTGCTCGGGACTGTGCCGACCATGGGCGCCGGCTGGTGCCCGCCCGGCATGCTGGGCATCGGCATCGGCGGCACCGCCGAGAAGGCCGTGCTGATGGCCAAGGAAAGCCTGATGGACGACCTCGACATGTACGAGCTGCAGGCCAAGGCGGCCAAGGGTGAGAAGCTCACGCAAGTGGAAGAACTGCGCCTGGAACTGCATGAGAAGGTCAACGCGCTGGGCATCGGCGCGCAAGGCCTGGGCGGCCTGACCACGGTGCTCGACGTCAAGATCAAGATGTACCCCACGCACGCTGCCAGCAAACCGGTGGCCATGATCCCGAACTGCGCCGCCACGCGCCACGCGCACTTCGTGCTGGACGGCTCGGGCCCGGTGTACCTGGACCCGCCGAGCCTGGACCTCTGGCCCAACGTCAACTGGACGCCCGACACGAAAAAGAGCAAGCGCGTCAACCTCGACACGCTCACCAAGGAGGAAGTGGCCAGCTGGAAGCCGGGCGACACCCTGCTGCTCAACGGCAAGATGCTGACCGGCCGTGATGCCGCACACAAGCGCATCCAGGACATGCTGAACCGTGGCGAGAAGCTGCCGGTGGACTTCACCAACCGCGTGATCTACTACGTCGGCCCGGTCGACCCGGTGAAGGGTGAAGCCGTCGGCCCCGCCGGCCCGACCACCGCCACCCGCATGGACAAGTTCACCGACATGATGCTCAGCCAGACCGGCCTGATCGCCATGATCGGCAAGGCCGAGCGCGGCCCGGAAGCCATCAAGGCGATCGAGAAGCACAAGAGCGCCTACCTGATGGCCGTCGGCGGCGCCGCCTACCTGGTGAGCAAGGCCATCAAGACCGCCAAGGTGGTGGGCTTTGAAGACCTGGGCATGGAGGCCATCTACGAGTTCGACGTGGTCGACATGCCCGTCACCGTGGCCGTCGATTCTGGCGGCACCAGCGCGCACATCACCGGCCCGGCCGAGTGGCAAAAGCGCATTGCCAGCGGTGAGTTCAAGGGCATTTCGCTGACCACGGCTTGAGCTCAGCCGCTCATCCCATCGGCGTTTTCGACAGTGGCATGGGGGGGCTGAGCATCCTCCGGGCGCTGCGCGCCGAGTTGCCGGCTGAAAACTTCGTCTACGTAGCCGACAGTGGCCACGCGCCTTATGGTGAGCGTGACGCGCCGCACGTGATCGAGCGCACCCTTGCCATCACGCGCCACCTGCTTGCAGTGCACCGCATCAAGGCGCTGGTGGTGGCCTGCAACACCGCCACGGCAGCTGCCATCCACCTGCTGCGCCAGCAATACCCGCAACTGCCCATCGTGGGGGTCGAGCCGGCCCTCAAGCCCGCCACGCAGCAGAGCCGGACGCGCCGCGTTGGCGTCATGGCCACGCGCGGTACGCTGGCAAGCGCCAAGTTCGGCGCGCTGCTGGCCTCGCTGAAAGATCAGGTTGACTTCCTGCTGCAACCCTGCGATGGCCTGGCCGACGCCATCGAACGCCAGGATGCTATAAAAATAGAAGCGCTCTGCGAAGAATACACGGGGCTCATGGGGAATTTTGGCGCCAACCCCGGCCAGATCGACACTCTGGTGCTCGGCTGCACCCACTATCCGTTTGCAGCCGCCGAACTGCGGGCCCTGCTGGGGCCACAGGTGCTGCTGCTCGACAGTGGCGAACAGGTGGCCCGGCAGACCCGCCGGCTGCTGCAAACCCACGCCGCTTTGGCAGCTTCCTGCCCGGCGCCCGACCTGCACTTCTACGCGACCGGTTACCCGCAGCGGCTGCAGGCGGCCGTCCACCATTGGCTGCACCTCGCAACCCGGGTCGAATTGCTATCGATTTAATAGCTTATGCCGCAGTCCCATAAAGGTCTGATGGCATAAAAGACTGAAAATCCGGAGGTACCGAGACAGGCACCCGAACGGGAAGACGTGGCCTGCCCGGAGGGGATCGAACCCCCGACCCACAGCTTAGAAGGCTGTTGCTCTATCCAACTGAGCTACGGGCAGAGATCGTGAAGACATGGTCGGGGCGATACGATTCGAACGTACGACCCTCTGCTCCCAAAGCAGATGCGCTACCAGGCTGCGCTACGCCCCGACAAGCTGCGTATTCTACCGGCTCCCTGACGTGATTCCGGGCTCGGCTAAAGTTGCCGTATGCCCCAACGTCCCGCACCATTGCCCTGGCTGGAAGCCGGCGAAGATTTCCCACCCGTGGATCAGGCCTGGGGCCCGCACGCCGAGGCACCCGGTCTTCTGGCCGCGGGGGGGCAGCTCGACGTTGACACCTTGTGCAGGGCCTATGCGGCCGGCATTTTCCCCTGGTTCAGTGAGGGCCAGCCTATTCTGTGGTGGAGCCCCGATCCCCGCATGGTGCTTGACGTCGCCAACTTCCGCCTGCACCGTTCGCTGCGCAAGACACTGCAGAAATTTCGCCGTACGCCCGGCTGTGAGATCCGGATCGACTCGGCCTTCGACCTGGTGATCCGGGCCTGCGCCGGCAGTTCACGCGAAGGACAATCCGGCACGTGGATCGTGCCACCCATGGTGCAGGCCTATGGCGCCTTGCATCGGGCCGGCCATGCCCACAGCGTAGAAGCCTGGATCGACGGCAAACTCGTGGGCGGTCTCTACTGCGTGGCCTTGGGCAAAGCCGTGTTCGGGGAATCCATGTTCTCCCACGTCAGCGATGCCTCGAAGATTGCCCTGGCCGCGCTGGTCTGCTTCTGCCGCCAGCACGGTATCCGCCTGATCGACTGCCAGCAAAATACCCGGCATCTGGCGTCGCTGGGCGCCGCGGAAATGTCTCGCGCCGAGTTCCTGGCCGCCAGCCAGTCTGCGCTGACGCAACCGGCTCCCCGCTGGCATTTCGAACCCGTATACTGGCAGCAACTCACCGTTTCCCCGCCGGAGCCCACGTGACGCACCTCAAGGATCTTCCTCTTCAGACCTTGCAGTTCTATGCCACGGCGCCCTACCCGTGCAGCTACCTCGACCACCGGCTGGCCCGTTCGCAAGTGGCAACGCCCAGCCACCTGATCAACAACGCCACCTACTCCGAGCTGGTCGCCAAGGGGTTCCGCCGCAGCGGCATGTTCACCTACCGCCCCTACTGCGATGGTTGTCAGGCCTGCACCCCCTTGCGCGTACTGGCCCATGAATTCCAGCCCAGCCGCAGCCAGCGCCGCGCTTGGCGGCAACACCAGGGCCTGCAGGCCCGGGTGCTCAAGCTGTGTTTCATGCCCGAGCATTACCAGCTGTATCTGCGCTACCAGAACCACCGCCATGCCGGCGGCGGCATGGACCAGGACAGCATCGACCAGTACACCCAGTTTCTGCTGCAGAGCCGGGTCAATTCACGGCTGGTGGAGTTTCGCCTGCCCCAGCCGGACGGCAGCCCCGGCGCACTGAAGATGGTCTCCATCGTCGATGTGCTCGACAACGGGCTGTCGGCGGTCTACACCTTCTACGAGCCTGAAGCGCAGGCCAGCTACGGCACCTACAACATCCTGTGGCAGATCGAGCAAGCCCGCGCCATGGGCTTGCCCCATGTCTACCTGGGCTATTGGATCGACAAGAGCCGCAAGATGAATTACAAGGCCCTGTTTGGTCCCAATGAGGTGCTGCTGGATGGCCAGTGGGGGCCGATTCATCGCTGAAACTTGTCTTGCCACGCCATCGATCGTGAAAAATCGAATTTCACGACGTAAAATCAAGACGAGTTTCAGGAGCAGCGCATGAGAAAAAAAGAGCCCGACGTCAGTGCCACCCCGGCTGTCCAGGTGATTGAGCGCATGTTCAACCTCATGGATGTGCTGGCCTCACGGGAAGAGGCGGTGTCACTGAAGGAAATCAGCGAAAAGACCGGGCTGCACCCCTCCACTGCCCACCGCATCCTGAACGACCTGGCCATCGGTCGCTTCGTCGATCGCCCCCAACCCGGCAGCTACCGCCTTGGCATGCGGCTGCTCGAACTGGGCAACCTGGTCAAGGGGCGACTCAATGTCCGCGACGCGGCGATGGCGCCGATGCGCGAATTGCACAAACAGATCCAGCAGCCGGTCAACCTGAGCATGCGCCAGGGGGATGAGATCGTTTACATCGAGCGCGCCTACAGTGAGCGCTCGGGCATGCAGGTCGTGCGCTCCATCGGCGGCCACGCCCCGCTGCACCTGACCTCTGTCGGCAAGCTGTTCCTGGCCGCCGACGATCCGCAGCGCGTTCGCACCTATGCCACCCGCACCGGCTTGGCCGGCCATACCAAGAACAGCATCACGCAGCTGCCGGTACTGGAGCGCGAACTGTCCAAGGTGCGTCAGTATGGTGTCGCACGCGACGACGAGGAACTCGAACTGGGTGTGCGTTGCATGGCCGCCGGCATCTATGACGACCAGGGCAAACTGGTGGCAGGCCTGTCGATCTCGGCGCCGACCGGGCGGCTGGATGAGGAGTGGCTGCCCAAGCTGCAAGCCGTGGCAGACGAGATTTCCCGCACCTTGGGCTACCGCCCCAGCCACGCGACCCGTTGAGTCACAGCCGGCCGATGGCGGCCATCAGGAAGACTGATCGGCGGCGACCAGACGGTCGCTGGCATCGAGGCCACTGACAGGGCCGTTCTGAGCCGGGATCGACTCGACCCAGCGGCGTACGCGCTGCGCATCGCCCAGGCGGCTGAGCTTGCCAGCCGAGTCCAGAAACACCATGATCAGCTTGCGGCCCGCCACCTGGGCCTGCATCACAAGACACTGGCCGGCTTCGGAGATATAGCCGGTCTTCTGCAGGCCGATCTCCCAATCCGGATTCTTGACCAGCCGGTTGGTATTGTTGAATTGCAGCACCTTGCGCCCGAGCGCGACCTGATGGCCATGCGAGGTGGAATACTCTCGCAACACGGGGTCAGCCGAGGCCTCGTTGACCAGGAGCGCCAGATCCTTGGCGCTCGACTGGTTCTTGCTCGACAAGCCGGTCGGCTCGACGTAGCGGGTGTCATGCATGCCCAGCATGCGGGCCTTGGCATTCATCAGCCCGACAAAAACCGCCATGCCCCCGGGATAGGTGCGCCCGAGCGCGCTGGCAGCACGGTTCTCGCTCGACATCAGGGCCAGATGCAGCAATTCGGCCCGACTGAGTCGAGCACCGACGTGCAAACGCGAGGAACTGCCCTTCTCGGTATCGACGTCGGCCTGTGTGATGGTGATCATCTCGTCCATCGGCAGATTGGCTTCGCTGATGATCAAGCCGGTCATCAACTTGGTCAACGAGGCAATCGGCAACACGGCCTGCTCGTTCTTGCTGTAGAGCACCTCGTGCGTGTCCTGATCGATTACAAAGGCAACACTGGACTTGAGATCCAGCGCGTCCTGCGCCTGATGCAAACCGGCCATTTGACCAAAGGACGGCCTCGGCGCCTGGGCCGCCACGCGCTTGGCGGCTGCGGGCTGGCGTTTGACGGCATAGACCGTCTTGGAAACCTTGCGCTTCGCGCTGCTGGACTTGCCGTCAGCGCTACGGACCTGACTGGCATGGACCTCGGACTGGGCAAAAATGCCCAGAACCGACACGGCGCAGAGGCCCCAGACCAGTCGATTCAAGGAACTCACCCAACCCGTCTTTTTTTGAATCTGCATGCCTTCTTCTCCGGATGTATTCGCTGCAACATGTTTATACAAAAAAAATCACGCAAGATCAAGCACTTGCGTGATTTATCTCAACGAATACCTGCGCAAACCGGATTTTCCTAGCCTTGCGCAGCCACTCTGTCAGCTTTGCTCTGTAACTTGTTGAGCGCACTGAGATAAGCCTTTGCCGATGCCACCACGATATCGGGATCGGCCCCCACGCCATTGACGACACGCCCGCTGTTTTGCAGCCGCACCGTGACCTCCCCCTGACTTTCGGTCGATCCGCTGATGGCATTGACCGAATAAAGCACCATTTCCGCCCCGCTTTTCACATGCGACTCGATCGCCTTGAGCGAGGCGTCGACAGGGCCGTTGCCGTCCGAGTCACCCTTGACTTCTTTGCCATCCACCGTGAAGACGATGGTGGCGTGGGGGCGCTCGCCCGTCTCGCTGTGCTGCGCCAGGGAGACAAAACCGTACTGCTCCTTCTCGCTGGTCACACTCTCGTCGCTGACCAGGGCCAGGATGTCTTCGTCAAAAATCTCGCTCTTGCGGTCTGCCAACTCCTTGAATCTGGCAAACGCCGTGTTGAGTTCGGTTTCGCTCTCAAGGGCCACGCCCAGTTCCTGCAGGCGCTGCTTGAAGGCATTGCGGCCACTGAGCTTGCCAAGCACGATCTTGTTGGCCGACCAGCCCACGTCCTCGGCGCGCATGATCTCGTAGGTGTCGCGCGCCTTGAGCACGCCGTCCTGGTGGATGCCGGAGGCATGGGCGAAGGCATTCGCGCCCACCACGGCCTTGTTGGGCTGCACCACGAAGCCGGTGGTCTGGCTGACCATGCGGCTGGCCGCCACGATGTGCTTGGTGTCGATGCCTACATCCAGATTGAAATAGTCACGTCGGGTCTTGACGGCCATCACCACCTCTTCCAGACTGCAATTGCCGGCCCGCTCACCCAGACCGTTGATGGTGCACTCCACCTGGCGTGCACCCCCGATCTTCACGCCGGCCAGCGAGTTGGCCACCGCCATGCCGAGGTCGTTATGGCAATGCACCGACCAGATGGCCTTGTCCGAATTGGGAATGCGCTCACGCAAGGTCTTGATGAAGTTGCCATAGAGCTCCGGCACGGCATACCCCACGGTATCCGGAATATTCAGCGTCGTGGCGCCCTCCTTGATGACAGCCTCCAGCACGCGGCAAAGAAAATCCATTTCACTGCGGTAACCATCTTCCGGGCTGAACTCCACATCGGCCACCTGGTTGCGGGCAAAACGCACCGCCAGCTTGGCCTGCTCCAGCACCTGCTCCGGCGTCATGCGCAGCTTCTTCTCCATATGCAGGGGCGAGGTGGCGATGAAGGTATGAATGCGCGCGCTGTTGGCGCCCTTGAGTGCTTCGGCCGCACGCGAAATGTCGCGGTCATTGGCACGCGAGAGCGAACAGATGGTGGAATCCTTGATCGCGTTGGCGATGGTCTGAACGGCCTCGAAATCGCCATTGGAACTGGCGGCAAAACCGGCCTCGATCACATCGACTTTCAGACGCTCGAGTTGGCGGGCAATGCGCAACTTTTCATCCTTGGTCATGGACGCGCCGGGCGACTGCTCGCCGTCGCGCAAGGTGGTATCGAAAATGATCAGTTTGTCAGCCATCTCGTTCTCCTGGGGTTCCTGCAGCTCAACAATGAGAATGTATAAAACAAAAGGCCCGCTGCAGGTGCATACGGGCCTTGTGGGAAACTGCGCGCGCGCTACTGATTCCGCCCGTTTTGGCGTAGCAGCAGTAGCACTAGCGAGATCGATTTCATAAATTCAATGTACCACATTCTCAAGCGCTTCGCATAGGCTTCTTCTATGACGCCGATTACTGGTGCAGCCCACGCTCGTCCGGCTCGTCGGTCGAGGTGCTGATCACGCTGGTGGGCTTGCCCTTGGCCTTGCGCCAAGCATACACCCCGTAGCCGCTCAGACCATAGATCACAAAGACACCGAACAGCACCACCGGCGGATGGATATTGATCACCGCAATCGCCAGTGCAATCAGAACAATCACGGCGAACGGGACACTCTTTTTCATCTGAATGTCCTTGAAGCTGTAGAACGGCACATTGCTCACCATGGTCAGACCGGCATACAGGGCCAGGGCGAACATCGGCCAGGCAACTTCCGGCCCGGCGATTTCGAGCTCCACCATGATCCAGATGAAGCCGGTCACCAGCGCCGCCGCCGCCGGCGAAGGCAGCCCCTGAAAGTAACGTTTGTCGACCACCGTCGTATTGACGTTGAAGCGCGCCAGCCGCAACGCCGCACAGGCGCAATAGACGAAGGCGGCGATCCAGCCCCACCGGCCCAGTCCGCGCAGTGCCCACTCGTAGGCAATCAGGGCGGGGGCAGCGCCGAAAGACACCATGTCGGAGAGCGAGTCCATCTGCTCGCCAAAGGCACTCTGGGTGTTGGTCATGCGCGCCACCCGGCCATCCAGGCTGTCGAGCACCATGGCACAGAACACGCCGATGGCCGCCATGTCGAAGCGGCCATTCATGGCCATGACGATGGCATAAAAACCACCGAACAGAGCCGCCAGCGTAAACAGGTTGGGCAGGATGTAGATCCCTTTGCGGCGCTTGCGCACCATCACGGTTTCGCCTTGGGAGAACGAATCATCACCATCGTGCATGTTTCAAGCCCCCGCCTGCCAATACAGGCCGCCGCAAAAGAACACGCCCGCACCAACGGCACGAGAGCGGAAAGAGTGGAAGTTAGCCATAGGCGCCTAGTGTAAGTCAGCAGCAAGCTGGCACCCCGAAAAACAAAGGCCACCGAAGTGGCCTTTGTTTGCAGCGCCTGGCGACGCTCAGTTGCGGCTCTGGTCCACCAGCTTGTTCTTGGCGATCCAGGGCAT
>CAZJKR010000119.1:2120-9521 GCA_964546615.1 uncultured Curvibacter sp. | reverse complement strand
GCTGCGTTGCAATAGAATTTGCCCCGGCAACCTGCCAAAAATTACAAAGCGGTTACATCCAAAAGAGAAAGCCCAACCATGACTGAGCTTGTCACCCCCTCCCAGGCCAAACGGCCCGAGTTCCGCAACATCAACGCGTTCAAGGATCTCCCCACCTACCGCATGGCCCCGGCCGCCTGGGTGTCGATCCTGCATCGCGTCAGCGGCGCTCTCATGTTCCTCCTGCTGCCCTTCATCATCTGGCTGTTCGACACCTCGGTGTCGTCGGAATACTCCTATGCCCGCTTCACCTCGCTCTTCGGCGTCGGCGTGGCCGGTGTGCCGGGCTGGTTCTTCAAGCTGGTGGCACTCGGCCTGATCTGGGCCTACCTGCACCACATCATCGCCGGCCTGCGCCACCTGTGGATGGACGTGGCACACGCCGTGAGCAAGGAATTCGGCCGCAGCTCGGCCATCGTGACACTGGTGCTCAGCCTCGGTCTGACCGCGGTCCTGGGTGCCAAGCTGTTTGGCCTCTACTAACAACAAGGAGCGACACATGTCGGTTAACTACGGCTCCAAGCGCATCGTCGTTGGCGCGCATTACGGACTGCGCGACTGGCTGAGCCAGCGCATCACCGCCGCCCTGATGGTCCTGTTCACCCTGCTGGTGCTGGCCCAGGTGCTGTTCACCCGCGGCCCGATCGGCTACGAAACCTGGGCCGGCATCTTCGCCGCCCAGTGGATGAAGGTGCTGACCTTCAGCGTCATCGTCGCGCTGGCCTGGCACGTCTGGGTGGGCATGCGCGACATCTGGATGGACTACATCAAGCCCGTCTGGCTTCGCCTGTCGCTGCAGGTATTCACCATCGTCTGGCTGGTCGGCTGTGCCGGCTGGGCCATCCAGGTTCTGTGGCGCCTTTGATGCCACTGCACGATTGAGGCTGTAACCCATGTCCTACTCCATCTCCAAGCGCAAATTTGACGTCGTCATCGTCGGAGCCGGCGGCTCCGGCATGCGCGCCTCACTGCAACTGGCGCGTGCCGGCCTGAACGTTGCGGTGCTGTCCAAGGTCTTCCCCACCCGCTCCCATACGGTTGCAGCGCAAGGCGGCATCGGCGCCTCGCTGGGCAACATGTCCGAGGACAACTGGCACTACCACTTCTACGACACCATCAAGGGCTCCGACTGGCTGGGCGACCAGGACGCCATCGAGTTCATGTGCCGAGAGGCACCGAAGGTCGTCTACGAGCTGGAACACTTCGGCATGCCGTTCGATCGCAACCCGGACGGCACGATCTACCAGCGCCCCTTTGGCGGCCATACGGCCAACTACGGCGAAAAGCCGGTGCAGCGCGCCTGCGCCGCGGCCGATCGCACCGGCCACGCCATGCTGCACACGCTGTACCAGCAGAACGTGCAAGCCCGCACCACCTTCTTCGTCGAGTGGATGGCGCTGGACCTGATCCGCGACGCCAGCGGCGACGTGGTCGGCGTGACGGCCCTGGAGATGGAAACCGGCGAGGTCTTTGTGCTCGAAGCCAAGACCACGCTGCTGGCCACCGGCGGCGCCGGCCGCATCTTCGCGGCCTCCACCAACGCCTTCATCAACACCGGTGACGGCCTGGGCATGGCGGCGCGCGCCGGCATCCCGTTGCAGGACATGGAGTTCTGGCAGTTCCACCCGACCGGCGTGGCCGGTGCCGGCGTGCTGCTGACCGAAGGTTGCCGTGGCGAAGGCGCCATCCTGCTCAACAGCAACGGCGAACGCTTCATGGAGCGCTATGCGCCCACGCTGAAAGACCTGGCACCGCGCGACTTCGTCTCGCGCTGCATGGACCAGGAGATCAAGGAAGGCCGAGGCTGCGGCCCGAACAAGGACTACGTCCTTCTCAAGCTCGACCACCTCGGTGCCGAAACCATCCACAAGCGCCTGCCCTCGGTGTACGAAATCGGCGTCAACTTTGCCAACGTGGACATCACCAAGGAGCCGATCCCCGTGGTGCCGACCATCCATTACCAGATGGGTGGCATTCCGACCAACATCAACGGCCAGGTCGTCACGCCGGACGGCAACGGCAACCAGAAGGTGGTCAACGGCCTGTACGCGGTGGGTGAATGCTCCTGCGTGTCGGTGCACGGCGCCAACCGTCTGGGCACCAACTCGCTGCTCGACCTGCTGGTGTTCGGTCGCGCTGCCGGCAACCACATCGTGCAGTTCAACGACAAGAACAAGACCCACAAGCCGCTGCCGGCCGATGCCACCGACAAGACGCTGGCGCGTCTGGCCCGCCTGGACAGCGCCACCGGCGGCGAGTATGCCCAGGATGTCGCCAACGACCTGCGCGCCGCGATGCAGCAGCACGCTGGTGTGTTCCGCACCCAGGCCAGCATGGACGAGGGCGTGGCCAAGATCAACGCCCTGCGAGCCCGCGTCAACGACATCGCGCTCAAGGACAAGTCCAAGGTGTTCAACACGGCGCGCATCGAGGCGCTCGAGGTGGAGAACCTGATCGAGGCGGCCCAGGCCACCATGACGTCGGCCGCCGCCCGTCGCGAATGCCGCGGCGCGCACACCGTGAACGACTACGAGCGTCCGGCTGACGATGCGCAGTTCCCGCTGGGTCGCAACGACGCCGAATGGATGAAGCACACCCTGTGGGACAGCGCCACCAACAGCCTGTCGTACAAACCCGTCAACCTCAAGCCGCTGACCGTGGAGTCGGTGCCCCCGAAGGTCCGCACCTTCTGAGCCCCCACATCCAGCATCCACGACGCACGGAGAACAACACCATGGCCAAACGCACATTCCAGATCTACCGCTACGACCCGGACAAGGACGCCAAGCCCTACATGCAGACCATCGAGGTCGAACTCGACGGTCACGAACGCATGCTGCTCGACGCCCTGATGAAGCTCAAGGCGGTTGATCCGTCCATCTCGTTCCGCCGCTCCTGCCGCGAAGGCGTCTGTGGTTCGGACGCAATGAACATCAACGGCAAGAACGGCTTGGCCTGCCTGACCAACATGAACACGCTGCCCGGCGTGATCACGCTCAAGCCGCTGCCCGGCCTGCCGGTCGTGCGCGACCTGATCGTCGACATGACCCAGTTCTTCAAGCAGTACAACTCGATCAAGCCCTACCTCATCAACGACACGGTGCCGCCCGAGAAGGAACGCCTGCAAAGCCCTGAGGAGCGTGAAGAGCTCAACGGCCTGTACGAGTGCATCCTGTGCGCCAGCTGTTCCACCAGCTGCCCGAGCTTCTGGTGGAACCCGGACAAGTTCGTCGGCCCGGCCGGCTTGTTGCAAGCCTACCGCTTCATCGCCGACAGCCGCGACCAGGCCACCGGCGAGCGTCTGGACAACCTGGAAGACCCCTACCGTCTGTTCCGTTGCCACACCATCATGAACTGCGTCGACGTCTGCCCCAAGGGACTGAATCCCACCAAGGCCATCGGCAAGATCAAGGAAATGATGGTCGCCCGCGCGGTGTGAGTCATCAAGAGGTTTGGTGTTGGACAACGATCTGATCGACGAGAGGGCACTGAGCAAGCTGAAGTGGCGTTGCCGCCGCGGCCTGCTGGAGAACGACCTCTTCATCGAGCGGTTTTTCCGCAAGTTCGAGTCCGCACTGACGCTACGCCAGGCCGAGGGGCTCAACACCCTGATGGACCTGAGCGACAACGACCTGCTCGATCTGCATCTCGGCCGCAAATCGCTGGCTGAGCTGGATGCCGGGCTGGACCGCGCGGAAGTGCGGGAAGTTTTGAACATGTTGAGAGATAACTGCTGAAAGGCCCAAAATGAAACTTGCTGACAACAAAGCCACCCTGTCGTTCAGTAACGGCAATCCGAGCATCGAACTGCCGGTCTACCAGGGCAACATCGGCCCGGACGTGATCGACATCCGCAAGCTCTACGGCCAGACCGGCATGTTCACCTATGACCCGGGTTTCCTCTCGACAGCCTCCTGCCAGTCGGCCATCACCTACATCGACGGCGACAAGGGTGAGCTGCTGTACCGCGGTTACCCGATCGAGCAGCTGGCCACCCAGTGCGACTACCTCGACACCTGCCACCTGCTGCTCTACGGTGATCTGCCCAATGCCACCCAGCAGAAGGACTTCCACAAGCTGGTGACCAACCACACCATGGTCAACGAGCAGATGCAGTTTTTCCTGCGCGGCTTCCGCCGTGACGCCCACCCCATGGCCGTGCTGACCGGTCTGGTCGGCGGCATGTCGGCCTTCTATCACGACAGCACGGACATCAACAACCCGGAGCACCGCAACATCGCGGCCATCCGCCTGATCGCCAAGATGCCCACGCTGGTGGCCATGGCCTACAAGTACGGCATCGGCCAGCCCTACATGTACCCGCAGAACGACCTGTCCTACGCCGGCAACTTCCTGCGCATGATGTTCGGCACGCCCTGCGAGGACTACAAGGTCAACCCGGTGCTCGAGCGCGCCATGGACCGCATCTTCATCCTGCACGCCGATCACGAACAGAACGCCTCCACCTCCACGGTGCGCCTGTGCGGCTCCTCCGGCACCAACCCGTTCGCAGCCATTGCCGCCGGCGTGGCCTGCCTCTGGGGCCCGGCCCATGGCGGCGCCAACGAAGCCTGCCTGAACATGCTGGAAGAGATCCAGGCCAACGGCGGCGTGGCCAAGGTCGGCGAGTTCATGAACCAGGTCAAGGACAAGAACTCCGGCGTGCGCCTGATGGGCTTCGGTCACCGCGTCTACAAGAACCACGACCCGCGTGCCAAGCTGATGCAGGAAACCTGCAAGGAAGTGCTGGCCGAGCTGGGTCTGGAAAACGACCCGCTGTTCAAGCTGGCCATGGCGCTGGAGAAGATTGCCCTGGAAGACGACTATTTCGTGCAGCGCAAGCTCTACCCGAACGTGGACTTCTACTCCGGCATCGTGCAGCGCGCCCTGGGCATCCCGGTCAACCTGTTCACCGGTATCTTCGCCCTGGCCCGCACCGTCGGCTGGATCGCCCAGCTCAACGAGATGATCAGCGATCCGGAATACAAGATCGGCCGTCCGCGCCAGTTGTTCACCGGCTCGGTGCGTCGTGACGTGCCGCCGCTGGCCAAGCGTTAAACTGCGCTGAAACGCATGCCCGCCGTACGGCAACGTCGGCGGGCATTTTTCTTGGCTTCAACCAACCTCTGACATGCGCCAGATCCAGAGCGCTGCCGAACTCCGGTCCCTGCTGGCCGACAGCCCGGCGACCTCCGCCTGTACCTGCAGCCTGATCGGCTGTGCAGGCTGGACGAGCCTGACCGAAGAGCGCTGGCCGGCAGCCCAGATGCAACCGGTCGCCACGCTGCGCGACCCCGCGCTGTACGAGCCGACTTTCGAGGAACACCATCCGCAGGGTACGCGCTACGACTCGCCCGATGCACCGGTGGCCCTGCGGCACTTTCCCTACAACCGCTGCGACATCTGGCGCTGCAGCACCTGCAACCGGCACCTGCTGCGCTACACCGAATTTGGCGGTTATTACATCGACCACCGGGTGCGCGAACTCGCGCCAGGGCTGGACATGCTGGACTGAACGCATCGCCACCCTGCCCGCATAAAATGGCAGATTGCCAAGGAAGAATGCCCATGGGACGCACGCTTTACGACAAGATCTGGGACGAGCATGTCGTCCATACCGAGGAAGACGGCACGGCCATCCTCTACATCGACCGCCATCTGGTGCATGAAGTCACCAGCCCGCAGGCCTTCGAGGGCCTGCGCCAGGCCGGGCGCAAGGTGTGGCGCGTCAGCTCCATCGTCGCCACCGCCGACCACAACACGCCGACCACCGGCTGGGAACTGGGCTACGACGGCATTGCCGACCCGATCAGCAAGGAGCAGATCACCACGCTGGACGCCAACATCAAGGAGTCCGGCGCGGCCGCCTTCTTCCCCTTCCTGTCTCAGCGCCAGGGCATCGTGCACGTGATCGGCCCGGAGAATGGCGCCACCCTGCCCGGCATGACCGTGGTCTGTGGCGACTCGCACACCTCGACCCACGGCGCTTTCGGCGCGCTGGCGCATGGCATCGGCACCAGCGAAGTCGAGCACGTCATGGCCACGCAGACCCTGCTGGCCAAGAAAGCCAAGAACATGCTCGTCAAGGTGGAAGGCACCGTGGCCCGCGGCGTCACCGCCAAGGACATCGTGCTGGCGATCATTGGCAAGATCGGCACGGCCGGCGGCACCGGCTACACCATCGAATTCGCAGGCTCGGCCATTCGAGCCCTGAGCATGGAAGGCCGCATGACGGTGTGCAACATGGCGATCGAAGGCGGCGCCCGCGCCGGCCTGGTCGCCGTTGATGACAAGACCATCGAGTACGTCAAGGGGCGCCTGCTCTCGCCCACCGGCGTGGAGTGGGACCAGGCCGTGGCCTACTGGAAGACGCTGCATTCCGACGCCGATGCCAAGTTCGACGCCGTGGTCGAGCTCGACGCCGCGCAGATCGTGCCGCAAGTCACCTGGGGCACCTCGCCCGAGATGGTGCTGGGCATCGACGGCCGCGTGCCCGACCCCGACAAGGAAAAGGACGCCAACAAGCGCGGCGCCATCGAGCGCGCCCTGACCTACATGGGCCTGGAGCCCGGCAAGCCGCTGGCCGACATCACCATCGACAAGGTCTTCATCGGCTCCTGCACCAACAGCCGCATCGAGGACATGCGTGAAGCTGCAGCCATCGTCAAGAAACTTGGCCAGAAAGTCGCCAAGAACGTCAAACTGGCCATGGTGGTGCCGGGCTCCGGCCTGGTCAAGGAACAGGCCGAGCGTGAAGGGCTGCACGAGATCTTCAAGGCCGCCGGCTTTGAGTGGCGCGAGCCGGGCTGCTCCATGTGCCTGGCCATGAATGCCGACCGGCTGGAACCGGGCGAGCGCTGCGCCTCCACCAGCAACCGCAACTTCGAAGGGCGCCAGGGTGCCGGTGGCCGTACCCACCTGGTGAGCCCGGCCATGGCCGCCGCTGCCGCGGTGCACGGCCATTTTGTCGACGTCCGCAAATTCGCCTGAACTATCTGCCTAGGAGATCACGATGAAAAAAATCACCTTGCTTGCCATCCTGTCCGTGACGCTGGCCCTGGTGGGTTGCAACACGGTCAAGGGCGTGGGCCAGGACCTGCAGAAGGCCGGCGAGAAGATCGAAGGCGCGGCGAAGAAATAATGAAAACCTTTACCGTACACAAGGGCCTGGTGGCCCCGATGGACCGCGAGAACGTCGACACCGACGCCATCATCCCCAAGCAGTTCCTCAAGTCGATCCGCAAGACTGGCTTCGGGCCGAACCTGTTCGACGAATGGCGCTACCTGGATGCCGGTTACCCCGGCCAGGACCCGGCCAGCCGGAAGCCCAATCCGGATTTCGTACTGAACCAGCCGCGTTTC
>CAZJKR010000119.1:614-2110 GCA_964546615.1 uncultured Curvibacter sp. | reverse complement strand
GGCGCGCAAGAACTTCGGCTGCGGCTCGTCGCGCGAGCATGCGCCCTGGGCCATCGACCAGTATGGCTTTCGCGCCATCATCGCGCCGAGCTTCGCTGACATCTTCTTCAACAACTGCTTCAAGAACGGTCTGTTGCCGATCCAGTTGCCGGACGCCACGGTGGCGCAACTGTTCGACGAATGCGCGGCCTTCCCCGGTTACCAGCTCACCATCGACCTGGAGCGCCAGGTCATCGTTAAGCCCCAGGGCGAAGAGATTCCCTTCGAGGTGCAGTCCTTCCGCAAATACTGCCTGCTCAATGGCTTGGACGATATTGGTCTGACCCTGCGCCACAAGGACAAGATCGCGGCCTTCGAAGCCCAGCGTCTGGCACAAAAACCATGGCTGGCGCACACCACCATTGCGTAAGCAGCTATCAATTTAATAGTAATCAGAAAATGAAAATCGCAGTCTTGCCGGGTGACGGCATCGGTACCGAAATCGTGGCCGAGGCCGTCAAGGTCCTGAACGTGCTCGACCTCAAATTCGAGATGGAAACCGCCCTGGTCGGCGGTGCCGCCTACGAGGCCCATGGCCACCCGCTGCCCGAGTCCACGCTGAACCTGGCCAAGGCGGCTGATGCCATCCTGTTCGGCGCCGTCGGCGACTGGAAATACGACAAGCTCGATCGCCCGCTGCGCCCCGAGCAGGCCATCCTCGGCCTGCGCAAGCACCTCGGCCTGTTCGCCAACTTCCGCCCCGCCATCTGCTACGAGCAGCTGGTCAGCGCCTCCAGCCTCAAGCCCGAGCTGATCGCCGGACTGGACATCCTGATCATCCGCGAACTGACCGGCGACATCTATTTCGGCCAGCCGCGCGGCCGCCGTACCGCGGTGGACGGCCACTTCCCCGGCGCGGAAGAAGCCTTCGACACCATGCGCTACAGCAAGCCGGAGATCGAGCGCATCGCCCACGTGGCCTTCCAGGCCGCGCGCAAGCGCAACAAGAAGGTGACCAGCGTGGACAAAGCCAACGTGCTGGAAACCTTCCAGTTCTGGAAGGACGTGGTGACCGAGGTGGGCCAGCAGTATCCCGACGTGGAACTGCAGCACATGTACGTCGACAACGCCGCCATGCAACTGGTCAAGGCACCCAAGGCCTTTGACGTGGTCGTCACCGGCAACATGTTCGGCGACATCCTGTCGGACGAAGCCTCGATGCTGACCGGCTCCATCGGCATGCTGCCCTCGGCCAGCCTGAACAGCCAGAACCAGGGCCTGTACGAACCCAGCCACGGCAGCGCGCCCGACATCGCCGGCAAGGGCGTGGCCAACCCGCTGGCCACCATCCTGTCGGCAGCCATGATGCTGCGCTTCAGCCTGAACCAGGCCGAAGCCGCCGACCGCATCGAAACCGCCGTCAAGAAAGTTCTGGCCCAAGGCCTGCGTACACCCGACATCTACAGCGAAGGCACGACCAAGGTCGGCACCGCGCAGATGGGAGATGCGGTGGTCAA
>CAZJKR010000119.1:0-604 GCA_964546615.1 uncultured Curvibacter sp. | reverse complement strand
CGGGCGGCGCTCTGGCAATATCGCCGCCAGCGTGCTATCCCCGGACCCGGATTCCACCCCACGACGGTCAGACGTTGTGAGCCAAGCCAACCGCTTGTCGGATTGCACTTGCAATCGTCACCGCTTCGCCGCTTCCGGTAGTTGAGAGCCTGATCAGCGGCAAGCCAACACGCTGAAAGACAGCGTCTTTAATCTCGTCGCGCACCGCCTGCAACGAACCGGGCCGATGGAATGCCCAGCCATCTACTTCAACGCAAACCAGCGGTAGTTTTCCGATGGTGTCGTAGATCAGCAGATCGACATGCGACCACGGATTGGTCACGAACTGCCGCTCGCGCTCCGACAGATTTTGCACATCACCAACAAGCCATGCAAGGGGTGCATGGCGGAGGCAGCCTAGGCTAATGCCGGCAAACTCGGAACTGCGGATGACGTCCTGAATGACGGTCTCGGCAAGGCTCTCCGAATCCCACACAGAACCCCGTCCTCTTATGCGTAAGAACTCGAAGCGGGCATCCTCATAACTGGCATACAACAGATCGAACACCGAGAGGGTGTGCAGAATTTTGTGTAAACGGACAATCCACCGCAGGCGCATGCCTGC
>CAZJKR010000118.1:6180-9569 GCA_964546615.1 uncultured Curvibacter sp. | reverse complement strand
ATGCCGACCAGCCCCGCGGTGATGCCAAAGCTGCGCAGGGTCTGCGCCAGTCGATCCACTCCGTATCCCTTGGCGATGCCATTCAGGTCAAGCGTGATGGCCTCGCGTTTGCGCACCCGACTACCCGCCAGTTCCAGCGTCTCGTGCGCAGGGCGGCGTGGCGCGGACAGGGCACGGCGAATGCCTTCTTCATTGACGGCCTCCGGTCCGAAACCCCAAGCTTGCACTGCATCACCCATGCCGATGTCGAAGGCGCCGCCCGAGGCGCGCCCGATGGCCACGCCCAGGGCCAGTACCTGAGCCAGTTCATCAGGCACCACAACCGGTGTGTTTACCGGCGCCCGGTTCAGGCGCATCAGGTCGCTGTCCGGATTCCAGGTGGACATCTGTGCGTCCACCTCGTCGGTTGCCTGCTGCAAGGCTGCCTGCACCGGGCCGGTGTCGAATCCCGGCACGGCGAAAAACAGGGCAGACCAGCGCGTGCCCATGGTGGGGCCATTCAACGCATGGCGGATCAGTTCAGTAGATGTCTTCGACATAGCGGTCCCCGGCTTTGAGCATGGCGGGCGTCAGCCCAGCGGGTTTCAAGATGTCGGTCAGTGCTTCCGTCACGCCACGGGCCATGTCCCGCCCGCCGCACACCATGATCCTGGCGCCTTGGCGGATAGCCGCCACAACCTGTGGTGCCTGCAGCCGAAGCACGTCCTGCACATACTGCGGCCGCTCCCCGCGTGAGACGGCGATGGACAGATGCGCCAGCTTGCCATCGGTCTGCCAGCTCGACAATTCGTTCTGATAGAGGAAATCGCTGTCTGGGTGACGCAGCCCGAAGAACAGGTGCACGGGACGGTCTGACGTGTTGTTGCGGATGAAGCCCGCCAGAGGCCCCACGCCGGTGCCCGCGCCAATCAGAATCAGCGGCGCCCGGCCCGGGCCTGCATGAAAGCCCGGATGGCGCCGCAAGAAAGCGCGAACCGTCTGGCCCGGCTCCATCTGGGTGAGTTGGCCCGAGGCCAGGCCGCCGACATGCCGACGCACGACAATTTCGATGAAGCCATCGCGCGCGCCCGAGGCCAGCGAGTACAGGCGCGGGACCGCTGAGCCTTCGGGCACGATGCCCAGCAAGTCGCCGGGTTCGAAGCGCGTGAAGTGCTGGCCCGTCAGGCGCTGCCAGAAGGAAGCCGTAGGCAACGCAAAGCGCAAGATCGACATCGGTACTTGCACGGCCGCGCCGTAATCGCTGCGAGCCAACAGGGTCAGCGTCTGGGTGGCCGGCACAGCCGCTTGGTGAGCGAGTTCCAGTTCGATGCCCAGCGCCTGGCCCAGGGCGCGGCCCCAGTGGGCAAAGTCCTGCGGCGATTGGCGGTCGATAGTGTCAAAGGCCATCAAGGCAGGCCAGCCCTTGGCCTGGGCAGTCTGATCCACGGCGCGGGCAAACGCGCAAAAGGCTGGGAAGCTGCTGTCGCCAAAACCCAGAACCGCCAGCGGTGCGGTGGGCACGGTCTTCAAGGCTTGGAGTTGATCGAGAAAGCCCTTGGCCGAGGCTGGGGCATCGCCCTCGCCATAGGTGGCGGCGAGGACTACAAAGCGCCGGGCCTGGCGATAGCGTGCGGGCGCAAAGCCCGCCATGGGGGCCACGTGAACCAACTGCCCGGCGTCGCGCAAAGCGCGCGCCAGCGTGGCGGCAAAAGCCCAGGTGCTGCCGCCTTCGGAGCCCACCAGCACAATGGTGTCGGCCTGCGTGGGCGCTGTGTTGCCTTGGAGTCTGGGGCGGTTGCGCCATCCGGGCAGCCAGGTCAGCACCCCCGTCACCGCCAGCACCGGCACCCCCAGTGCCATCAGGCCCAAGATGAGCCCGAAGGCGGCGGCGCCCTGCCCGGTGTGCAGCATGTAGACCGTCTCCGACGCACGCTGCCTCAAACCCAGGTCTTGCCAGTCCAGCAGGGTGCCGGTGCCTTGGTCCACATGCCCCATGCCCCGCTCGGTTTTGAGGGTGAACATGTCCTGTGCATCGTCTGCGGCGGGAAAGCTCAACTCGCGCAGCTCGGCCACCGGCGTGGCGCGCAGCGCGGGCATCTCGGTCAGCGCCAGGCCGGCTTGGCCGCTGACCGCGGCTGGCGTTTCCAGGCTGGCGGTGTCGATCGTGACGAGCTCCAAGGTTTCGGCCGCCATCCACAGCGCGGTCACCGAAGACAGCACGAGACCCAGCACCGCCACGCGCGCGATGTCGGTGTGCAAGCGGCCAAGCAGCGGGCCACGCAGGCGTGTGAACCAGCGTCGCCAGCCACCCGTGCGGCGGGCTACCAGCACCGCGCCGGAGAGGGCCAGCAGCAGCATCGCCAGCGCGCCCGTCGCCACCATCCAGCGACCGCCGTCGCCCAGAAAGAGCGAGCGGTGCAGGTTGGTGAGCCAGCGCCGCAGTGAGTCCGGATCGGCGCTGGCCACGTCGAGGCCCGTGGCCGGGTTGATCACCGCCGAGCCCGGCTGGTCGCCATCGAACCACCATGCGCTGATCTGTCCCGAGGGCGCGCGCCTGATCTGTTCCAGACCCGGGTGCGCCGCTTGCACCCGCGCGGCCAGATCGGCCACGGTCAGCGTGGCTTCCGGCTGCACGGTGCGGGCCGACTCCAGCGCCGGAAACAGCGACAGCGCCGCGCCGCTCAGCGCCGTGACCAGCAGCAGGACGGTCAGCACCAAGCCCAGCCAGCGGTGCAGGATTCGCATCATCGCGCAGGCCTCCAATCAGCGTCAGAGCCCATAGCTGAAATCGGCGACATAGCGCCGCCCCGCAACGGGCTTGCCAGCGCCTGCGGTTGTCAGCGGCACCGACACATCACGCGGGCTGTCCTGCATGTCCTCGGCGGCGGCATCCACGTTCAACTTGTAGCCCGCATCGAACAGGGCGTCGGCCAGATCCACCGTCACCTTCAGACTGCGGCCTGCGCCCACGCTGGCGCCGGTGATGCCATCAATCTGCGGGCCCTTGCCGCCGGTGGCGCGATGCCAGTCCGTCAGGTGCTTGTAGTACTTTGATTTTTTGCCCGCGACCCACAGCGTGCGTACATAGGCGCCGTTCGCATCGGTCAGGTACAACGCCAGATAGGCGCCATCGCCCCCATAGTTTTTGAGTGTGGTGGTCAGGGTGACCGGACGTGCCGCAGCCAGGCCAGGCAGTGCCAGGGCGGTGGATACAACCAGGAAAGAGACGAGTTTTTTCATGATGATTCCTTTGCAAATGAGGCGATGTCGTTGGTGGAGGTGTGGGGCCGTCTAGCGCAGCTCGAACGCCTCGTGATGAACGCGGCGCGGGCGCTGTCCCGCCGCTTGGAGCCCAGATACGACGGCATCGCGCAGCCCTGTCGGTCCGCAGTAAAACAACTCCGATTCGT
>CAZJKR010000118.1:3451-6170 GCA_964546615.1 uncultured Curvibacter sp. | reverse complement strand
GGCACCAGTTGGGTCAACCGTTGCGCTGTGAAGCGCCCGTCTTCGGCGCTGGCCACGATATGCACCGTCAGGCCGGCATGGCGCGCGGCGATGGCGGCCAAGCGCTCGGCGGCGAAAGCCTCGGTCCGCGTTGTCACCACCCAGACCAGAGCAATCTCCTGCTGGTCGGTATCGGTCAATGCCTCGGCCCAGGCCAGGAAAGGGGTGATGCCGATACCGCCGGCCAGCCAGACCTGGCGCCGCGCGCGTTTGCGGAAAACGAAGCGACCGTAGGGCCCCTCGACCCGCAGGCGCTGACCGTGTGCCAGACGTTCGGGCAGGCGCCGGGTCCAGCCACCCAGGGCTTTGATGCCGAAACGCAGGTGACCATCCGCACGCGGAGCACTCGCGATGGTGAAAGGATGAGCCTCGGCCATCCCCGCATCGGGGGCCGACAGGAAAGCGAACTGACCCGGTCGCCAGCGCAGGGCACGACCTTCCGGGCGCAGCGTGACCTCCGCGACCGACCCGTGCCGGTCGATGTTCTCCAGCACAAAGGCACGCGGACGCAGGTACGGTGCGACGAACTGCATGAACAACCAAGCAGCCAACCCGGCCAGGCTCAATGCGTTCAGGTATAGATCCAGCGTGCCGTCCAGGCCGGAGGGCTTGTCGACGGCAAACTGGTGGAGTGCGGCGACGGCAAACAGAAGCCCGGTGAAGCGGTGAGTGAAGCGCCAGATCGACCAGGGCAACTCCAGCCGAGTGAAGGGAATCCGCTTGATCCAACTGATCAGGATCAGCCCGATGAGGCCATTGAATGCGACTTCACCGACGTCCGAAGCAAATTCTCCCAGCCGCGTTTCGCGCACAACATTTTCTAGCTCGGGCTCGAAGGTGTTGTGGCCGATCATCAGGGCCAGTGCGGCAATTCCCAGCCATTTGTGAACCTTATACATCCGATCGAGCCCCCCAAATAGGGGCTCGGCCCAACGCGGGCGTGTGGACAGGATCAAGGTCAGACTCATTGCGGCAATGGATGCCGCGCCGAGTGCAATACCCAGTGCGATGTCTGCACCGTAGGGAGCATAGGTCTGAGCACCGAGCACGGCGGCGTACAGAACAGCCAGGGTGGCCAGCATGGGCCCGGCAAGGTACATAGCGCGCTCCCTAGCGTGAGCCCTCTGGCGTCACCGGGACAGGCGCACGTTGCAGCCTGTCGTCCGCGGGTTTGCTCGTCTTGGCCGCCTGGCCGCGTACAGCAGGCAGGTAGCGCACCGCATCGGCGCCGGAGCGGAAGCGAACCTCCAGCTTCAGGATGGCCAGCGAGGTGGGGTCGATCTTCAGGCCGACCCGATTGCCATCGCTATCCCGGCCACGGACTTCGTAGCAGCCATCGTCGATGCGCAAGCGCTCCGCCGTGACGCCCAGGGCCGTAACATGGGCCGTCACGGCTTCGCGGGACTGCCATTCGGCCATGGGTCGGCGGCAATCGTCATCGGCCAAAGCGGCGCCAGAGGCGGTCAACGCGATGATCACGGCAATCGGTAGGAATGATTTCATGGTGAGATCCTTTATCCTTGATGGCTTGAGGATGCTCTGCCAACGTGACCGCAGCCTGAGCCCTGAAAGAAAAAATCTTCAGGTTGTCGTCAGGTATGCCGTTGCGTTGGCCCCTATAGAGGAAAGGTTCCATGCGTGTCCTGCTGATTGAAGACGATGACGTGCTCGGTGCAGCCGTGCGCGACCAGATTGCGAGCGATGGCCATTCTGTGGATTGGGTGCGCCGCCTGGATGCGGGAGACAGCGCGATCGCGGGTGTGCCCTACGACCTTGCCCTGCTCGATTTGATGCTGCCGGATGGCCGGGGCATTCCCTTCCTGCGGCGCCTGCGCGCGCGGGGCGTGGTCACACCGGTCATCATCCTGACGGCGCTGGATCAGGTGTCGGACCGGATCGAGGGGCTGAATGCTGGCGCCGACGATTACCTCGTCAAGCCGTTTGATCTGGCAGAGCTGTCGGCGCGCATCGGGTCGGTCGCGCGGCGGTACAGCGGCAATCCCAATCCCATCCTTACCCATGGGCCGCTACAGATCGACTTGGCCGCACGCAGCATCCGCCGAGACGGCCACTTGGTGCCGCTGACGGCGCGCGAATGGGCGTTGTTCGAGGCCTTTCTATCCCGGCCTGGCCAGTTGCTCTCGAAGACACAACTGGAAGAAAAGCTCTATGCCTTCGACACCGAGGTGGAGAGCAACACCATTGAGGTGCATGTCAGCCGCCTGCGCAAGAAACTGGGCGCCGAGATCATCGTGACCGAACGCGGACTGGGCTATCGGTTGGGGCATGCATGAGGATGCCCCGAAGCCTGCAGCGGCGCTTGGGGCTCTCGCTGGGCGTCCTGCTGACGGCGCTCTGGATCGGTGCTGCTTCAATGACAGCGCTTATTACGCGCCATGCCATGGAGGAGGTCTTTGACTCGGCTCTCCAGGAAGCGGCTCAGCGGATCCTGCCGCTGGCCGTCGCCGACATCCTCTGGCGCGAGGAAGAAGGGGTGACCCAGCGCCTGGCCGAAATCCGCGAGCACGACGAACTCCTCACCTACGCCGTGCGCGATGCCCAAGGACGCATCCTGTTGTTGTCGCACGACGCCAGCCCAGCGGTCTTTCTTCCGTGGGGCGGTATCGGATTCACTCAGTCCACAACTCATCGCTTTTACAGCGAAGAAGCGCTGCAGGGC
>CAZJKR010000118.1:0-3441 GCA_964546615.1 uncultured Curvibacter sp. | reverse complement strand
TCTGTCCGGCTCACTGTTGCCGAGCCGCTGGCGCATCGCGTGGTTGTGGCGCGTGAGATCCAGATGGGCCTGGTTCTGCCTCTGTTGATTTTTTTGCCCGTTGCGTTGCTGGCCATTGTGCTGACCGTGCGTACGACCCTGGCCCCCTTGCGCCGCTTTCGCGAACGGCTGGCGGCACGTGGGGTACGCGATCTGTCGCCGATTCCAGTGGATGAACTGCCGACAGAGGTTGCGCCGGTGGCCGACACCCTGAACGGCCTACTCGGACGGCTCGGCGCCGCCTTCGAGGCCGAGCGCAGCTTCGCTGCCAATGCTGCCCATGAACTGCGCACGCCGCTGGCGGGCGCCATCGCACAGGCCCAGCGCTTGCGGTTGGAAACGGGAGACCCGGCGGCTAAGACCCGCGCGACTGATATCGAATCGACGCTCAAGCGCCTGACGCGACTCTCCGAACGTTTGATGCAACTAGCGCGGGCCGAAGGCGGGCGGCTGCGTCTGGAGCACGCCTCGGATCTGCGGCACGTGGCGCGGATCCTGACCGACGAGTTGTCTCGTACCACGAGCGCGGATCGAATCTCCCTGGTGCTGCCACCCGATCCTCTGATGTCGGACCTCGACCCCGACGTATTCGCCATCCTCTATCGCAACCTCGTCGAAAATGCCTTGCGCCATGGCGCGGACGGTACGCCCATCCATGTTTCGCTGACCAACGATGGCGTGCTGACGGTCGCCAACGATGGACCGATCGTGCCGGGCGACGTTCTTGCCCGTTTGACGGACCGATTCGAGCGTGTGGGAAAGCTCAGGGATGGCAGCGGTCTCGGGTTGGCGATTGTTCAGGCGATTGCACAGCGCACCGACAGTGCGCTGGTTCTAAGGTCGCCGAGGCCTGGACAGGGTTCAGGCTTCGAGGCATGCCTGACGCTTCCCACTACGAAGGGTGACAACAACCTGTTGATCGATCCGGGCAGCCGTTTCGGCAATTCGCCGAGCTGAGTACACGATTAGCTTGGTTTAGGGGGGCGCGGTCTTGTCCGTGCCTCCCTTCTTGAATCCTCTATCCCCCGCCATGAACGCCTCTAGCATGTGCGGGATCAACTTCTCTGCATCGACCGCCTCGCCATACGTCTGCGCGTGCATCGCGGCGTAGCGATCGAGGTCGGCTTTCAGGCTGGCCGGGCAGGCAAAGGTCAGCTTGACGTTCTCGGTCTTGGGCAGCGGCCCGAGCCGCAGCTTGTTGGTCGTGCTCATTGCGAAGCTCCCCGATTGAAGAACAGCGGCTGGTAGGGCCGTAGCACCAGATCCCGGTTGACGATGATGCGAACCGGCAGGCCAGGCCGCTCGGTCAGGGTCGGCTGGATGTTCATGTTGCGCCGGGTGATCTCCTGGCCGACCTGATTGATGCTGTCCTGGGCGCTATCGCGCCCGGCGATGACGATGCGGTTGCCGTCCTGGCGGTTCTCCGGCGCGGCCAGTTCGGCGCCCACGCCCAGCAGCGTCGTCAGCACCGCACCGGCGACGATGCGCTTCCAGTGCCAGTCCACGTCGTCTTCCAGGCCGGCGTAGCCGGCCGGGTCGGTGCCCACGAGGTTGTCGAGCGTCAGCGAGGACGTGTCGGGCAGGATAATCCGGTTCCACACCACCTGCACGCGGCTCTGTCCGTAGCTGACCTGGCTATTGTAGCGCCCGAGGATGCGCGATCCCTGCGGGATCAGTAGGAACTTGCCCGTGGCCGTGTCAAAGACCGGCTCCGTCACCGTGGCGATTACGTCGCCCGGCAAGTCCGACTTGATGCCCGTCACCAGCGCGCCCGCGATCACGGTTCCGGCCATCACCTGGTAGGGCGACGCCGGCAGCGCCAGATTGCCGGAATTGCGTGTTTCCGTAGAGCCCGCTTTCAGGAATGCTTCCTTCTGGTCTTGCCGGTTCTGCACGGCGGTCGGGTCGGCAAGCTGCGCCGCCACCGATGCCGGCCCGGCAGCGAGCGGGTCGAAGGCCGCGAGCGCGCTTGCACCACCAGGCGCACCCGGCGTTACCTGCGCCACCGTAACGGCGGCCTGGCCTTGACCGCCCGAGCGGAAGAATACCGACGAAGCCGACGCGGCTTCCGCCTCCTTGCGCAAGGCGTCGTTGGGATCGTGGCCGGGGGCAGCGTAAGCGGCCACGGCTGGCTGCTGCGAGTTCACGATGGCCGGCCCCAGATCGCCCGGCAGCGGCGGCCCCAGCTCGGGCACCTTCGGCGGCAGCTTCGAGTAGTCGGCCGGCAGGCCATCCAGTCCTTCGGACTTCGACACGCGATCGACGTTGTAAAGCTCGGTCTGCTCGCCCACGCCACGCCGATGTGGCTGCAATGACCAGATCGTGGCGCCGAGCACGGCGACCGACAGGCTGCCGACGAGGATGGCCAGCGTGCGCCGGTTCAGGCGCGTGACCGGGCGCGGCTGGGCGCGCAGCGCCACCGCCTCGGGCGCTACCTTGCTCGCCGAAGGCGCGGCAAGGTCGGGAGTGTCGTCCTGGCTCATGGTCAGTTCCTCCGCGTGCCGTCCGTGCGCTCGATCCGCACCACGTCGCCCTTGTCACCGCCCAGGCGCAGTTCAGCCGCGCCGAACAGTCGATCCACGATGTAGTACGGCGAGCGGAAGCGGTAGTTCACCAGTTGCCCGTCGCCCTGCGCGCCGATGACAAACAGCGGCGGCAGCTCGCCTTGCGCGATGCCGGCGGGGAACTGGATATAGACCTTCTGCCCGTCGTCGAAGGCGCGCAGCGGCTTCCACGGCGGATTACTGCCGCTGACCGCGTAGCGGAAGCGCAGGTTCTCCAGCGCCAGCCCGGTATCGACCGGCGCGGCGGCGCTGGCCGCCTGTGCCTGGCGCTGCAAAGCCAGTATCCGGTCGCGTGGGTACTCCCACGACACGGATGCCATCCACGTCTTCTCCGTCGAGGCCAGCTCCAGCAGGTACGTTCTGCGGCTGGTGGTGATGACGAGATTGGTCTTGAGGCCAGAGCGGATGGGTTTGACCAGCACGCTCACGCGCAAGTCGGCGCCGCTGCCGCTGGACGTGTCGCCCACGATCCAGCGCACGGTATCTCCGGCAGCCACCGTCACCAGCTCCTCGCCCGGCTGGAGCGAAACCACGGTCACGCGGCCCACGGCCGCATAGACCTGATAGAGCGCGCCATCCGTGAAGGGCCACACCTGAATCGCATTGACGTAGCCCTCGCGCGTGGGCGCGACGCGGGCCTCGGCATTGGCGCGCGAGACGCGCACCCTCTCGTCTGCCGGTTCCGGCGTGGGTTTGGCATCTTCCGCCTCGGGCACGGGCTTCAACTGCGCCGGCATCGGCAGCACCTCGGGCACGGCCACCACCTCCACAGGCGCGGGCGGCTCTGGCAGCGGCTGGGCCTGCACCGGCTCATCGAGCGAGATCACGGGCGGCGGCT
>CAZJKR010000117.1:0-9591 GCA_964546615.1 uncultured Curvibacter sp. | reverse complement strand
TCGCCAACGCGCTGTCGCACGACCTGTACTACAAGATGATCGACCCGAACGCCTCCACCGCCCGCCGCGTGACCATTTCCAAGGTCCTGCTGCTGGTCGTGGCCTTGTGTGCTGCCTACGTGGCGGCGCAGAAGCCGGCAGACATCCTGTTCCTGGTTTCCGCGGCGTTCTCGTTCGCTGCCGCTGCGTTCTTCCCCGCCCTGACGCTGGGCATCTTCTGGAAGCGCGCCACCGGCATCGGCGCCTCGCTGGGCATGATTGCCGGCCTGGGTACGACGTTCTACTACATGGCCACGACCCAGCCCTGGCTGCGTGGCATCTTCGGTGTGACGTCGCCGGTGCAACTCTGGTGGGACATCCAGCCGATCTCGGCGGGCCTGTTCGGCGTGCCGATCGGTTTTGCCGTGATCATCCTGGTGAGCCTGGTCACTCCGGCGCCCAGCCAGAAGATCCAGGATCTGGTGGACCACGTGCGTTACCCCAATCTCAAGAGTGCTTGACCCTGAGGCTCATCGCACGTTGACCGGCATCTGATGCCGGCCAACAGCCCGGCCCGGCAACGCAAGTTGCCGGGCCTTTTTGTTGCCGCCTGGGCTATGCTTGCAGAGCCCGTCTTCTTTGTCCGAACGGCAGGAGTGATTGACCGTGCAAACCAGCAATTCGACTTTGACGCCTCCGGCGGCTGTCCTGTCACCCTCAGCCAGCCTGCTGGCCAATCTGCGCATGGAGCTGTCGCGCTACATGCCCTTCTCGCAAATGGCGGCGGGAGACATCGATTTCTTTCTGACCCATGCCGAGCAGGCCTACTTCGCGCCTGGCGAGACGCTGCTCGAGCCTGCCAGCGGCGAGGTTCAGGCGCTGTTCTTCATTCGCCAGGGGGCGGTCAGCGGGACACGCGGGCTGGCCGATCTGTCGGGCGGGGCCTTCCAGTACGAGGCGGGTGATCTGTTTCCGATCAGTGCGGCCATCGCCAAGCGGGCGGTCACCGCGACCTATGTCGCCGTGGCGGACACCTTCGTGCTGCAGTTGCCGGCCGAGGCCATGCAGGCGCTTGCGCAGTGCAGCGGCCCGTTTGCCGACTTTCTCAATCGCCGGGTGCTCAAGTTCCTGGAGCTGTCGCGCCAGGCCTTGCAGGTGGCCTATTCTTCCCAGACCCTGGCCGAGCAGTCGCTGGAGACGCCACTGGGGGAGCTGGCGCGCCGTGCGCCGGTGACCTGCCGGCCCGCGACGCCATTGCGCGAGGCGCTCACTGAAATGCACCAGCGCCGCATCGGTTCGATGCTGGTGACCAGCGAACGCGGCGAACCGCTGGGCATCCTGTCGCGCGATGACATCCTGGGCCGGGTGACCCTGCAGGCGGTGTCGCTGGAAACCCCGATCAGCGAGGTGATGGTGCAGCCGGTCCTCAGCCTGACACACGAGCATACGGCCGAGGACGCGGCGTTGATGATGAGCCGGCATACGATCCGCCATGTGCCGGTCACGCGCGAAGGCGTGGTGGTCGGCATCGTCTCGGAGCGGGATCTTTTTGCCATGCAGCGCCTGAGCCTCAAGCACGTGAGCAATGCCATCCGCCTGGCGCCCGATGTGGACACCCTCAAGCTCGTGGCACAGGATATCCGCCGTTTTGCGCTCAGCCTGCTCAGTCAGGGTGTGCAGGCGCGCCAGCTGACCGCGCTCATCAGCCATCTCAACGACGTTCTGACCGAGCGCCTGCTGGAGATCAAGGCGGCGGCGCACGGAATCGACATGAGCCGGCTGTGCTGGCTGGCCCTGGGTTCCGAAGGGCGCAGTGAGCAGACCATCGCCACCGATCAGGACAATGCGCTGATCCTGCCCGACGACACCGGCGCCGCGCAACGTGCGCAGGTGCTGGCCTTTGCACGCGATGTCAATGAGGCGCTCGATGCCTGCGGCTACCCGCTGTGCAAAGGCGGCATCATGGCCGGCAACCCGGCCTGCTGCCTGACGCTGCGCGAGTGGCGTGAGCGTTTTGCGCAATGGATCGAGCAGGGCGCGCCGCAGGACCTGCTCAACGCCAGCATCTATTTCGACTTCCGCGCCTTGGCCGGCGACCATGCGCTGGCCCAATCCCTGCGCACTGAAATCGGCGCCCGGGTGCAGCGGGTGCCGCGCTTTCTCAAGCAGATGGCGCTCAATGCGCTCACACGCGTTCCGCCGCTGAACTGGATGGGGGGCATTGCCGCCGATGAGCAGGGGCTGATCGACCTCAAGCTGCAGGGCACGGCGATCTTCGTCGATGCGGCCCGTCTGTACGGGTTGGCCCATGGTGTGGCTGCTACGGGTACGCGGGAGCGGCTGGAGGCGGTCGGGCCGGTGATGGGCGTCGCGGCGGCCGAGTACGAGGCCTGGGTGCGCGGCTTCGAGTTCTTGCAGATGCTGCGGCTGCAGATCCAGCTGCAGGGGGGCGCGGCGGCAGAGCGACCCAATCACATCCAGGTCGATACCTTGAATGACATTGACCGCCGCATCCTGAAGGAGACCTTCCGGGTGGCGCGCACCTTGCAGCAGCGGCTGCAGCTCGATTACGAGAGGTAAGCCATGGGCCTGATCGACTGGTTGGTCCGCAGAGGCGCGCCGGGCGGAGCGGTGGATGAGGGGCGCTGGGTCATGCTGGATGTGGAAACCAGTGGCCTGGACCCGCATCGCGACCGCCTGCTGGCCATTGCGGCCATCGCCATGCGGGTGGACTGGCCGCGGCGCCGCCTGACGGTCGACCTGGGTGACAGCTTCGAGGTCGTGTTGCGCCAGCAGGAGGTGACGGCTGCCAAGGACAACATCCTGCTGCACGGTATCGGGGTGCAGCGTCAGCGCGAGGGCATGGCGCCACATGAGGGGCTGCAAGCCTTTGCCGGCTTTGTCGGCCAAGCCCCGCTGCTGGCTTTCCATGCGGCCTTCGACCGGGCCATGATCGATCGCCATGCCGCCCATCATCTGGGGCGTGTCCTGCCCAACCCCTGGGTCGATATCGAGCACCTGTGTGCGGTGACCCATGAGAAGGTCCGGGCCCGTTCGCTGGATGAGTGGATGCACCATTTCGGCATCGAGTGTGCCGTGCGCCATCAGGCGGCGGCCGACACCCTGGCCGAGTGCGAGTTGCTGCTGCGCATCTGGCCGCGGGTTGCGGCCCAGTGTGGCAACTGGCGCGAGGTCGAGCGCCTGGCCCGCCAGCAGAGCTGGATTGCCCGGGCCTGAACCTTGCCTGTGCCCCTGCGGCAACGCGCCCGGTACGGCCGCCGCGTCGGCGCCTGAGGGGCGACTTTCCAGCTGGCGAAAAATTGTCTATAATACGCGGTTCCACCTTGCTGCACCCCGTCAGACGCCGGGGGCGGCTTATCTGCCCGCATGGCGGGTCATCCACAAGGAGTATCAATGCGTCATTACGAAATCGTCCTGATGATCCATCCGGATCAGAGCGAGCAGGTTCCTGCCATGCTCGAGCGCTACAAGGGCATGATCACTGCCGGCGGCGGCAAGATCCATCGCGTCGAAGACTGGGGCCGTCGCCAGATGGTCTACATGATCAACAAGCTGGCCAAGGCCCATTACCTGTGCATCAACATCGAGGCTGACAAGGCCGTGATGGCCGAGCTGGAGCACGCCTTCAAGTTCAACGATGCCGTGCTGCGTCACCTGACGGTTCTGAAGAAGAAGGCCGAGACCGGTCCTTCCTCCATGATGAAGACCGTCGAGCGTGAAGACGCCCGCAAGGCCCAGCAGGCGGAATTCCAGGCCTGATCTGCCCGTCAGCGAGGAGTGAACCCCAGCGCCAACCACCTTGAACTGACTGCCTGCATCGCCGAGGTGGCCCCTCTGCGTTACACCCCGGTCGGATTGCCGGCCCTGGACCTGAGACTCGAACACGAGTCCACGGTGCCGGAAGCGGGGCAGGCCAGAGAGGTGAAGGCCGGTGTCAAGGCAGTAGCCTTCGGCGCCCTGGCCGAACGGCTTGCCAAGCAGGCCATCGGCAGTGTCTGGCGGTTCAGCGGTTTTGTCGCCACCCCTCGCAACGGCAAGAGCCTGGTGTTCCACATCCAAGAGTTCAGTCAAGATTAATTTCAGGAGGCCCGCATGGCCACGTTCAAAAAGTTCAACAAAGACAAGCGCCCGAAGCGCAATACCCAGTCGCTGCTGTTCAAGCGCAAGCGTTTCTGCCGCTTCACCGTTGCCGGCGTCGAAGAGATCGACTACAAGGACATCGACACGCTGCGTGATTTCGTTGCCGAAAACGGCAAGATCATCCCGGCCCGTCTGACCGGTACCCGCGCCATCTACCAGCGCCAGCTCAACACCGCCATCAAGCGCGCGCGATTCCTCGCGCTGCTGCCTTACAGCGACCAGCACAAGATCTAAGGAGTCCGACCATGCAAATCATTCTGCTCGAGAAGGTCGTGAACCTGGGTAACCTGGGCGAGATCGTCAAGGTGAAAGACGGCTATGCTCGCAACTTCCTGATCCCGTCGGGTCGTGCCCGCCGTGCCACCGAAGCTGCCAAGGCCGAGTTCGAAGCCAAGCGCGCCGAACTGGAAAAGGCTGCGGCTGCCAAGCTGGCCGAAGCGCAAGCCCTGGGTGAGAAGCTGGCCGGCAGCACCATCAAGCTGACCCAGAAGGCCGGCGTCGATGGCCGCCTGTTCGGCTCCGTTACCAACTTCGACATTGCCGAAGAGCTGAACAAGAACGGCTATCAGGTCGTGAAGGCCCAGGTGCGCATGCCCAATGGCCCGATCAAGACCATCGGCGACAGCACCGTGAGCGTGGCCCTGCACACCGACGTGGTGGTGGAGATCAACGTTTCGGTGTACGGCGAAACGGCCTAAGCTGCCTCAGCTTTCACGTAAAAGCCGCCAGGGCTGGTCTCTGGCGGCTTTTTGTTTGCAGTAGGCCGCCACGCCCATACATGAAATTGCACAGATTACCCACAGGCTGGGGGCGAGTTGTCCCCAGCATGTTCCTCGACGCTCGCGTAGTCAGGGCGTAGCATTGAGGGTTACAAGGAAAACACCATTCATGTCCGCCGTATTGACCCCCGTAGATGATGACTACGGTGCCGACCGCCAGGTGGCGCAGCTGCGCGTTCCGCCGCACTCCATCGAGGCCGAGTCCAGTGTGCTCGGCGGCCTGCTGCTCGACAACGGCGCCTGGGACCGCGTAAACGACCTGCTGGCCGATGGCGACTTCTATCGCTATGAGCACCGCCTGATCTACGCCGCGATGGCGGCGCTGATCAACGCCAGCAAGCCCGCCGACGTCATCACGGTCTTCGAGCAGCTGCAGAGCCAGGGAAAAGCGGAGGAGGTCGGCGGCCTGGCTTATCTCAACTCGCTGGCCCAATACGTGCCCAGTGCCGGCAACATCCGTCGCTACGCCGAGATCGTGCGCGAACGCGCCATCCTGCGCAAGCTGGTGGCCGCCAGCGACGAGATTGCCACCAACGCCTTCAACCCGCAGGGGCGGCCGGTGGCGGCCATCCTGGACGAGTCGGAGCAGAAGATCTTCAACATCGGCGAGGAAGGCTCGCGCATGAAGCGCGGCTTCCAGGCCATGGACTCGCTGGTGGTGGACCTGCTCGACCGCGTGCAGGAGATGGCGGACAACCCAAATGACGTCACCGGCGTGCCGACCGGCTTCTACGACCTTGACCGCATGACCGCCGGCCTGCAGGCCGGCGACATGATCGTGCTGGCGGCCCGCCCGTCCATGGGCAAGACCGCCTTTGCCATCAACATCGCCGAACACGTGGCGCTCAACGAGGGCCTGCCGGTGGCGGTGTTTTCGATGGAAATGGGGGCGGCCCAGCTGGCCGTGCGTATCGTCGGCTCGATCGGCCGAATCGACCAGGGCCATCTGCGCACCGGCAAGCTGACCGACGAGGAATGGCCGCGCCTGACCGAGGCCATCGAGAAGCTGCGTAACATTTCACTGCACATCGACGAGACGGCCGGCCTGACCGCCAGCGAGCTGCGTGCCAACGCGCGCCGGCTGGCGCGTCAGTGCGGCAAGCTCGGCCTGATCGTGGTTGACTACCTGCAGCTCATGAGCGGATCGAGTGGCGACAACGAAAACCGCGCCACCGAGCTGGGCGAGATCTCGCGCGGCCTGAAGATGCTGGCCAAGGAGCTGGGCTGTCCGGTGATCGCGCTGTCGCAGCTCAACCGCAGCGTGGAAACCCGGCCTGACAAGCGTCCGATGATGAGTGACCTGCGCGAATCCGGCGCCATCGAGCAGGATGCCGACATCATCATGTTCATCTACCGTGACGAGTACTACACCAAGGACGCCTGCAAGGAGCCCGGGGTGGCCGAGATCATCATCGCCAAGCAGCGTAATGGCCCGACCGGTACCGTCAAGCTGGCCTTCCTGCGGCAGCTGACCCGCTTCGAGAATCTGGCCAGCGGCTACAGTAACGGCGATTTTTAAATAAAAAAGGGGCTCCAGGCCCCTTTTTTATTGCGCAGGTAGCTATACTTTTCATAGCGACTCGTTCGTCGATCAGTTGGGGTCAGAGCACATCGCTACGCGAGTGGTCTGACCCGCAAGCTCACAGGACCTCGCTGGCAAAGTCCGCCAGGCGCGAACGCTCACCACGTGCCAGTGTGATGTGGCCGCCGTGCGGCCACCCCTTGAACTTGTCCACCGCAAAGGTCAGGCCGGAGGAGCCTTCGGTCAGGTAGGGCGTGTCGATCTGCGCCAGATTGCCCATGCAGATGATCTTGGTGCCGGGACCGGCGCGCGTGATGAGCGTCTTCATCTGCTTGGGCGTCAGGTTCTGCGCCTCGTCGATGATGACGTACTTGTTCAGGAAGGTTCGTCCGCGCATGAAATTCATGCTCTTGATCTTGATGCGGCTGCGGATCAGTTCGCTGGTGGCAGCGCGCCCCCATTCGCCGGCACCGGTGTCGGTCTTGGACAGTACTTCCAGGTTGTCGTCCAGTGCGCCCATCCAGGGGCCCATCTTTTCCTCCTCGGTGCCGGGCAGGAAACCGATGTCCTCTCCCACGCTCACGGTGGCACGGGTGACGATGATCTCGGTATAACGGCGATCGTCCAGCACCTGCGTCAGGCCCGAGGCCAGCGCCATCAGCGTCTTGCCGGTACCGGCCGTGCCGGTCAGCGTGACGAAATCGACTTCCGGGTCCATCAGCAGGTTCATGGCGAAGTTCTGCTCACGGTTGCGCGCGGTCACGCCCCAGACGGCATTCTTGAGGTGGGTGTAATCCTTGAGCGTCTTGAGCACCGCTGTCTTGCCGCGGATCTCGGAGACGCGGGCATACAGGCTGGGTTCCCCCGGTGCCTCGAAAAACACGAACTGGTTGATCAGCAGACTGGGCACGACCGGGCCGGTGATGCGGTAGAAGGTGTGCTGCCCCTGCTGCCAGCTTTCCACCGTCTGGCCATGGGTAGTCCAGAAATCGGCCGGCAGGGCCAGCGAACCGGCATAGAGCAGGTCACCGTCGTCCAGTGTCTTGTCGTTCTGGTAGTCGTCGGTCGCCAAGCCCAGCGCGCGGGCCTTGACCCGCATGTTGATGTCCTTGGACACCAGCACCACTTCGCGCGGAGCGCTCTGCTGGCGCAGCGCTTCCACCACGCCCAGGATCTGGTTGTCGGCCTTGCCCTGCGGCAGGCTGGTGGGCAGGGTGTAGTCCAGCGGCTGGGTCTGGAAGAACAGCTTGCCGCCGGCCTCACGGTGGCCGGTGCTGTCGAGCTTGAGACCGGCCGCAATGTCCGCACCCTGGGCATCGGCCAAGGCATCGAGCAGACGGCTGGTCTGGCGCGCGTTGCGCGCCACCTCGGTCATGCCTTTCTTGTGGCCGTCAAGCTCTTCCAGCACGATCATGGGCAGGAAGATGTCGTGTTCCTCGAAGCGGAACAGGCAGGTGGGGTCGTGCATCAGCACATTGGTGTCGAGCACGAAGAGTTTGCTCGGCCCGCTCGGTTTGGCCTTTCGGGACCGTCCGGCATTTTGCGCAACGGGCGCTGGGGCGGCAAGCGGCGTGTCGCTTCGGCTGCGGCCGGACTTTGCCCCTGGTTTGGTCTGACGTGCCGGCTGGCGCGGCGTGGCATCGGCCAGTTCGCCGCCGCCATGCTCGAACAGATCGCGGGCCTGGAGTTTGCCGGCCGGCGGCGGCTCGAAGGCGGAGGTCGATTCTCGCGAGGCCCGCGGCTTGCTGCGGGCTGGGGCATCAAAGGCTTCAGGTGACAGCAGGGCTGCGCGCTTGGTGGGAGCGGGAGGCAGGGGCATGGGAGGTAAGGCTCGCAAAAAAGTTACCGGATACCGCCGAAAAAGCAAAAAAGCCGCCAAGAAAACCTGGGCGGCTTTTGTCGGGGAACGCTGTGGCTGTGGTCAGCGGCATGAACCCATTATGCATGAGCTCCGGCGACTTGTGGCCTTTGTTGCTGCAAAGCAGCAAGACTGGTCATGGTTCGTCGGGCGTGTGCGATCAGGCCGCAGCAGCGGCAGCTTTTTTCAGGGCTTTGACGGCCTTGAGGACTTCGTCCACGTGGCCGGGCACCTTCAGACCACGCCACTCCTGCTTGAGCACGCCGTCGGCGCCGATCAGGAAGGTGCTGCGCTCGATGCCCTTGACCTTCTTGCCGTACATGATCTTGTTCTTGACCACGCCGAACATGTGGCACATCTTCTCTTCGGTGTCGGCGATCAGTTCGAAGGGCAGTTCCAGCTTGGCCTTGAACTCGTCGTGCGACTTCATGTTGTCGCGCGAGACGCCGAACACGGTGGCGCCGGCTTTCACGAAATCCTTGTACTTGTCGCGGAACTGCATGGCTTCCGTGGTGCAGCCCGGGGTGTTGTCCTTGGGGTAGAAGTACAGCACAAGGGTCTGGCCGAGGTGGGAAGTGTTGGAAACCTTGATGCCACTGGTGGCATTTGCTTCAAATTCCGGGATGAGTTTGTTGACAACGATCGCCATATGCCTTAAATCTTGTGTGACAGGAGCTGTCGTGTGAGTGGTCGGGGTTACGCGGTGACAGCGCGATTGCGTCCCCAACTCAATTTATCAATTTTACCTCGAAAACGATAACCCGACTGCGGAGCCGGCTAGGGGCTTTCCAGTAGCAGGGCGGCCACGACGTGGCGGCCTTCGCCGGCCAGGATGTTGTAGGTCCGGCAGGCGGCGGCCGTGTCCATGGTTTCGATGCCGATGCGCCGCGCCGCCAAGGCCTGCAGCCAGGCCGGCTGTGGGAAGCGCAGCCGTTCGCCGCTGCCGAACAGAACCAGTTCGGGGCCGAGTTCGGCCAGCCGGGCAAAGTGTGCTGCGCTCAATCCGGCAAAGGCCGTGCAATCCCAGTCAAAGCGCTGGCCGCGCGAACCGACCACCAGGCTGTGGGTGACTTTTTCGCCATCCAGTCCGATCCAGCCCGCGCCGTAGCCGCTGATGGTCTGAACGTTGAATCTGTCGGGCTGGAGTTTCATGGCCGGTGAGGAAGTGTGGTCAAATTATAGGTTTCGCCTCGTGTTTCAGTACCCCGGAGGGACTTTGAAAGCCATACGCAAATCGGACAAGCTGGCCAACGTCTGCTATGACATCCGCGGCCCCATCATGGAGCGGGCCA
>CAZJKR010000116.1:8025-9595 GCA_964546615.1 uncultured Curvibacter sp. | reverse complement strand
CGCGAGCTCGGAGTCGACGCTGACCATCACGGTCACCGGCACCAACGACACGCCGGTGGCCAGCGCCTACACGGCGGCGGTGAACGAAGACGCCAGCATCACCGGGCAGGTCAGCGCCAGCGACGCCGACAGCGGCGCGGTGCTGAGCTACGCGCTGGTGGGCACGGCGCCGGCCGGGCTGACCTTCAACAGCGACGGCAGCTACAGCTTCGATGCGGCCAGCTACGACAGCCTGGCGCTGGGCCAGACGCAGGTGCTGGAAGTGGCGTACCGCGCCACCGACGAACACGGCGCGAGCTCGGAGTCGACGCTGACCATCACGGTCACCGGCACCAACGACACGCCGAGCGGAGCCGACCAGACCGTGTCGTTGGCAAAAAACGGCAACTACGTACTCGCCGCCAACAACTTCGGGTTCAGCGATGTGGATGCCGGCGACACCTTGCAATCGGTCACGATCACCACGCTGCCGGCGCATGGCTCACTGCTGTACTTCAACGGCACGAGCTGGGCCAGCGTCAGCGCCAACGCGGTGATCAGCCGCGCCGCCATCGACAACGGCCATCTGGTGTTCAAGCCGGCGGCCGATGCGCTGGGCAACAACTACGCAGGCTTCAGCTTCAAGGTGTCCGACGGTACCGTGCTGAGTGCCACCGCCAACACGATCACCTTCAACGTCAACAACGAGTTGACGGTGTCTGCACCGGGCACGGTGGATGAGGGCCGGGCGGCCGTCTTCGTGGTGGAGTTTGGCGAGGCACGCGCGGTCAGTACGACCCTGAACCTCTCGCTGGGCGGTGATGCAACCTCGGGGCAGGATTACTCGGCCACGCTGCAGTACCGGGTGCAGGACCCGGTAACCAAGGCTTATGGCGCCTGGACGGATGTGACCGGTGGCCAGATCGTTCTGGCAGCCGGGCAGACGCGGGCCGAGGTGAAGGTGGTCACCCTGGCCGACGGCGTGGCGGACGACATGGAAAGCCTGGCCCTGACGGCCAGCATTGCCAACTACGCGCAATCCGACATGGCCAATACCAGTGCCACGGGCACGACGGTCATTACCGAATCGCCCACCTTGCTGATCAGCGCGCCGAGCTACATCAGCGAAGGCAGCGATGCGACGTTCGACATCGAGCTCAGTGCACCGAAGGCGACCACGACCACGGTGACGCTGCGCTTCGAGGGTGTGGCGGTGCTCGGGACGGACTTCCTCTACTCGATCGATGGTGGGGCGACCTGGATCAGCGATGCGAGCAAGACCATCACGATTCCGGCTGGTACCACCGCCAACCCATCCTTCGAGGTGAAGGTGCGCACCCTGAGCGAAACGCCGAACGAGGCCGATGAGCCGATCCGGCTGGTGATCAGCACCAACGACGCGGGCATTGCCAACAGCGGCGTGGAGGTGAAGGCCACGGCGCTGATCGTGGATGAGATTTCCGCTACCACGCTGGAGAACACCGCGGTGGTGATCACGCCCGTGGCTGGCTACAGCTACGCCCTGCTGGGCCAGCCGAGTCACGGCACAGTGGTGAAGAATGCCAACGGTACGTTGACCTACACTCCGAGC
>CAZJKR010000116.1:5673-8015 GCA_964546615.1 uncultured Curvibacter sp. | reverse complement strand
CGAGCGAAAGCCAGAACTATGCCGGCGCGGACAGCTTCACCATCGTGAAGACCGATGCGGCCGGCAACAGCGTGACGACCACGGTGCGGGTGGGCATCACGGCGGTGGCGGATCAGCCGACCCTCAGTCTGGATGTGAAGGCGCCGGTGAACGACAGTGCCAGCGTGTCGCAATTTGCCGTCAACGGCGCGTTCACGGGCACGCTGGCCCAGGTGCAGACCAACTGGACCTTGACCAAGAGCGGCAATGGTTCGACCCCGGCACTGGTAACCACTGGCGTCAGCGGGATCGAAGGCAATGCGTTGCTGCTGCAGCACGGCAATTCCAGCAATTATTCCCGTGCCACCCAGACCCTGTCGGGCCTGACGGCAGGCCAGGTGTACGAGGTGAGCGTGGATATGGCCGTGACGGGCAGCAGTCTGGCCAACGTGCTGATCCAATGGAACGGCACGACGATTGCGGCCAACGCCATCACCTGGACTCCCAGCGCCACCACCTTGAACAAGGCCACCTTCTACGTGACGGCGGCAGCGGCCACGGGCACCTTGCTGTTCCAGACGAACGCGGCGAGTGCGCAGGTCTATCTGGACGATGTGAGTGTGACCAACCTGGGGACATACACCTACAACATCAATGTGGCAGCCGCACTGGTGGATGTGGACGGCAGCGAGTCGCTGCAGAACAACCGCATCACGCTGAGCAGCAGCAACAGCGCGATGGCCTCGGCCGTGCTCAGGCTCAGTGACGGCACCACCGTGACCAAGAGCTTCAATGCGGCTACCAGCACCTACAGCTGGGAGGTCACGCCGGAGCAGGCGGCAGGTCTGAAGCTGACGGTGAGCCGGCCGACGACCGCCACCAGTTTCGACCTGACGGCCACCGCCACCAGCGTGGAGGCCAGCAACGGCAGCACTGCCACCCGCAGTGTGACGCAGACCATTGCGATGCCGGTATCCGGCGGTGTGCTGGACGATGTGCCGCGCATCGGCGATGCGGATGTGTCGCTCAGTAACGAGGCCGGCTTTGCGGCGACCCTGACGGGCGCCATTTCGACCACGCTGTCGGCTGATGGCGGCAACGACTTCAGCTGGCGACCGTCGGCCTCCAGTGTGCCGGATCTCTATGTAAGCGGCCAGAAGGTGGTGCTGAGCTACAACAGCAGCACGAACGTGCTGAGCGGCACCATCAACAGCGGCGCCACCACGGTCTTCACGCTCGGCATCGACCTGAAGGCCGGCGCTTCCGATGTGCTCTACACCCAGTATGCCAGCCTGATCGGCACCAAGGCGGTGGCCGATGGCGGCATCATCACGCTTGGCGGGGGCAATGCCTACCAGCGGGTGCTGCAGTTCACCGATGGCAGCGGCAAGGTCCTGTCCGACGCGGTGGTGACGGCCGCGAACCTGCTTGACGGCACCGCGGTCACGGTCAACACCAGCGACATGTACATCGGAGCGGCCAACAACCTGATGAACGCCGGCGAACGGCTGACGCTGGACTTTGCTGCGGCCGGCGTCGCCTACAGCGGCGGCAGCAGCGTGAGCGACCAGGTGGCATCCATCCGGCTGGCCTTCTTCAACTTCGACAGCGCCGCCAAGACGGCGCCTGACGAATTGCTGGTCACCGGCTACACAGTGGGCGGCGGCACCTTCACCAAATGGGTTACCAATGCCGACCTGGATGCCAACGGTGGCTACACCGTGGTTGCACCGGATGGCGCCTTGCTGGAGAAGATCACCTTCGAGGCCGGCAGCCAGAGTTCCTTCAAGCTCGGTTTTGCGGCGGTCAGCTCCGTCAGCTACGACACCGACATCTCGATGAAGCTGGGCTACCAGATCACGGATGCGAACAACGACATCGACACCGGTGTGCTCAACCTCACGCTGGACGGCAACAAGGTACTCATCGGCGGCGCGGGCAGTGACATCCTCGTTGGCGGTGCGGCCTCCGAGGTGCTGATGGGCGGCGCCGGCAATGACTTCCTCACCGGTGGCGGAGGCAGTGATGTGTTCAAGTGGACCTTGTCCGACAAGGGCAGCCCGGGCTCACCGGCGGTGGACACGGTGACCGACTTCAGCACCAGCACCGGGGGTGACAAGCTCGATCTGCGTGACCTGCTGCAAGGCGAGAACAAGGCCGATCTGAACAACCTCGACAACTACCTGCATTTCGAGAAGTCGGGTGCGGATACGGTCATCAAGGTCAGTTCGGCCGGCGGCTTCAGCAGCGGCTTCAGCAATACCGCGGTGGACCAGACCATCGTGCTGAAGAACGTGGATCTGGTGGGCAGCTTCTCGACCGACCAGCAGGTGCTGCAGGATCTGCTGAACAAGGGCCTGTTG
>CAZJKR010000116.1:3097-5663 GCA_964546615.1 uncultured Curvibacter sp. | reverse complement strand
GCAGGGCCGCTTGCGGCCGGCGCGGCAAGTTGCTCAGGAAGCGCCTGGAACGGGGTCCTTGACGGCCGGCCCGGTGGCGCCATCGAAGCCGATGGCCTGCAGGGCCTGCAGCTCGGCCTGGGTGGTCACGCCCTCGGCCATGACCTGCAGGCCTATGCCGTGGGCGATGGCCGACAGGCCCTTGAGGAAGGACTGGTTGCCGGGATGGCTGTCCAGACCATGGATGAAGCTGGCGTCCACCTTGAGGTAGTCGAAGCCCAGCGGGTGCAGTCGGCCGATTTCGCTGAACTGGCGGCCGAAGTGCTCGATGCCGAGCTTGCAGCCCAGCGGCCGCAGACTGTTGCACAGCAGGGCAAAGGCCTCGAAATGGGCCAGTACGCCGGACTCGGCCACCTCCAGCCACAACCGTGGGGTGGCCGGGTGGCGTTGCAGCAGCTCCTGCAACTGCTGGCGAAACTGCGGCGACTGGATGGAACTGGCCGACAGGTTGATGGCCAGGCCGCCCAGCGTGGGACTGGTTTGCAGCTCCTGCAGCCCCAGTGCCACGGCCGCGAGGTCGATCTGGGGCGTCAGCCGCAGCCGTTCTGCCACCGGCAGAAAGCGCCCGGCCGGTTGCCATTCACCCTGCGCGTCGAACATCAGCCGCAAGGGGCATTCGCGGTGCAGCAGTTGCCCGGCAAAGTCCGTCACTGGGAAAGACACCAGGCGAACCCAGTGGTTGTCCAGCGCGCGGTGAATCAGGCGTGACCACTCCTCCGACCCGCGGGGTGCCTCTTCGTCGAGGTGGAGCGCAATGATGCGCACGCCGTTGCGCCCTTCGGCCTCGACGGCGGCCAGGGCCAGGTCCGCCTGGGCCAGGATGGTCTCGTTGTCCAGGCCGCGCGGGAAGTTGCCGCAGGCCAGCCAGGTGCTGGCCTGCTGCGGCAGGTAGGGCGCGGCCGCACGGGTGAGGGACTGCAGCAGTTCTTCGGCTTCGGCGGCAGACCAGGTCTGGCCTGGCAGCAGCAGGGCAAAATCGGCGCCGTTCAGGCGGGCGGCCATGGCCTCCGGGTAGCGGCTGGCGGTGCGGGCCAGCACGCCGGCGTAGTCCTTGAGCAGCTGGTCGGTGTCCTTGCGGCCGAGGGTCTGGTTCACCTCGCCCAGGTGGGCCAGGCGTGCGATGCAGAACATGCCGCCGTCGGCATCATCGGCCTGGGCGGCCTCGCACAGGCGAGCCAGGAAATAGCTGCGGTTGGCCAGTCCGGTCAGGTGGTCGTAGTTGGCCTCGCGCCGCATGTTCTCGAGGCGCTGTGCCTCGTCCTCGAACATGGTCTTCAGGCGTGTGACGCTGGCGTTCATGGCGCGGGCGAGCTGGCGCAGCTCGGGAACGGCAGGCTCTTCGATCGTCATGAAGCGACGGTCGGTGATGGCGTGGGCCTGCTCGATGACCGCATCGAGCGGTTTGCGCAGACGATGCAGCACCAGGGTGCCCAGGATGCCCCCGACCAGCCCGGCCAGGGCCAGGGCCAGGGCCATCTCGTAGGCACTTTCCCACAGGGCGCCATAGGCAAAGCGGCTGTGGCTGACGAGCGTGACTTTGCCGAACTGCTTCCAGCCGCTCAGGATCAGGGCCTCCCCGGGCAGGGCCTCGATCGGCAGGGCGGCGACGAACCAGTCGGGCGCGTCTTTTTGCATGCCGGCATCGACTCGTTCGGTGATGAGCTGGCCGGAGGGGGTGGTGATGCGGATCAGTTCGTAGTTGCCGCTGTCGAACATGGAGGCCACCACCACGTCGACCGCCACCGGGTCGGGCTCACTCTGGCTCAGCGTCAGGGCCAGGGCATTGGCGTTGTCCTTGTTTTTCATGGTCAGCTGGTCGGCCAGGTAGTGCCGGGCACTGAGCATGGAAGCCAGCAGTCCGCCGGTCAGTGCCAGCAGCATGCTGACCATGAAGGCGAGCCAGAGTTGACGGTACATGGACATGGCGATTCCTCTTCTCTTATCTTGTCGACTCAATCAAAACCTTCGGCCTTCACCCGCTGCAGCAGATTTTCCCAGCGTGACAGACGGGCGTTGCTGCCTGCCGGCCGTGACTCCCGCCCCGAAATGCCGGTGAAGACGCCTTCGCGGCTGAAGCTGAATACCGGGATCAGGTCCGGCCGGCGTGAGGCGGGCTTGATATCGGCGATCAGGTTGTCCAGCAGCAGGGGTTCGGCCTCCGGCTGCGGGTAGTAGGCCAGCACCATGTGGGCCTGGTTGACCGTGGCGTCCGAAATGCCGATGCGGGCGCGAACGTAGATCAGGCGCAGCTTGTCAGGCGCCACGCCGGCTTCCAGCAGGGTGAAGTACTTCGCAATGGCGAAGTCCTCGCAGTCGCCGGCTCCCCGACCGAGCGTTTCCATGGGGGTGGCCCAGTATTCAGGCTGACCCCAGGCTTCCGGGTCTTCGACGGCGCGGGTCTGGCGGTTGAAGAAATAGTTGACGTGGCGCAGGCGGTCGATGTCGGAGGCGCTGCCCAGGCTCTGCACCAGCTGTTGCCAGGCATTGAAGCGCACCAGCACGCCATCGCCCCAGCGCTGCATGGCGG
>CAZJKR010000116.1:1320-3087 GCA_964546615.1 uncultured Curvibacter sp. | reverse complement strand
GCCCACCAGGCGGGCACGCGGGTCTTCGAATCCAGGCCGGTAACTGGCTGCCTGAAACAGACCGCCCGACGCCGGGCGCTGCATGGCGGCGGCCTGGATGCGGTGGAGGTCGCTGCGACCGGGTGCCAGCAGCGGCAGCGTCAGGCCCAAGGCGAGCAGCAGGCCTGCCGTGAGCAGCCGGCCGCGCAGGTGTGCAGCGCGAACCGGCAGCATCAGCGCGTGCGACTCATAACCAACCCTTTTCCTTGAAGTAACGCAGGGCACCGGGGTGCAGGGGGGCGGTCAGGCCAGCCCGGACCATGGTCTTGGGGTCGAGGCGGGCGAGGGCGGGGTGGAGCTGCTTGAATTCCTGCAGGTTTTCAAACACGGCGCGCGTGAGGGCATAGACGGTCGACTCGTGGGCGCTGGCACTGGTCATCAGCGTGGCCATCAGCCCGACGCTGGGGACTGCGGCGTTGATTTCCGGGTAGGTGCCGGCCGGGATGTCGGCGGCCACGAAGTAGGGATGAGCCGCCACCATCTGGCTGATGACGTTGGGCGACAGGCCCAGCAGGCGGGCCTGGCACTCCTTGACGGCGCGCATCACATTGGAGGCGGGGTGGCCGGCAACAAAGACGTAGGCATCGATCTTGTTGTCGCAAAGGGCGTGACCCTGCTCGTCCGGCGCGCGTTCCTCCACGGCTTGCAGGTCGTCGGCGCCCCAGGCCTGCTGGCGCAGAATTTGATCCACGGTGGCACGGGTGCCGGTCCCCAGCATGCCCAGGCTGACGCGCATGTTCTTCAGACCGTCGAGGGACGTCGCGGTGCTGCCCTGCGCCGCCACGATGGTGACGAGTTCCGGGTAGATGGAAAAAACCGAGCGCAGGTCCTGCTGCGGGCCGGTTCTGGCGTAGCTGCCCTGACCCCGGTAGGCCTGGAAATGCAGGTCCGACTGCACCAGGGCGAAGTTGACGACGCCGCGGCGCAGGCTGTCGAGGTTGACCACCGAGCCGGCCGAGGACTCTTCGTGGCAGCGCATGCCATGCTCGACCCGTGTGCGATTGATCATGCGGCAGATGGCGCCCCCGGTCGCGTAGTAGACGCCGGTGATGCCACCGGTGGCAATCGACACGAACCGGGCCTGGGCCTGGGCTGGTGCGCCGAAGCCCAGCAGGAGAAGGGCGAGGGCGCCGGCCAGAAGTTGGAACTGTGATGATCGCATGGTTGTCTCCCCGGATACGTTGTGTTGTGACGTGTCAAAAATGGACTGCAACTTCTTAGAATATGGTTACATTATTATCAATCTGACACATTTTGCACCCAGACCCTTCTGCGGTGCCGGATGTTGCAATCGACGCATCCCAGGATGCGCCAAAGAATGAAACCCAACCGCCGGATTGTTGCCGCCCTTTTCATCGGATTCAGCCATGGCCTGGCCATCGCCCAGTCGCCGCAGTCATTGACCGACGCGGTGCAGACGGCCATTCTGAAAAACCCGGAAGTTCTGGTCAAATTTCACACCTTCGAGGCCTCCAGGCAGGAACTGGGCGCGGCGCGCGCCGCCTGGTTGCCGCGGCTGGACCTGGAGGCTTCGGGCGGAACCACCACCAGCGTATCGCCCACCTTCACGGCGCCGAACACCTACGCCAATCCCAAGGCATCACTGGTACTGCGCCAGACCCTCTTCGATGGTTTTGCCACCCAGCAGGAAGTCCGCCGCCTGACGCATGCGCAGCAGGCGGCGTTCTACGATCTGCAGGCGATCAGCAATGCGGTGGCGCTGGAGGC
>CAZJKR010000116.1:0-1310 GCA_964546615.1 uncultured Curvibacter sp. | reverse complement strand
TTTATACGCTCCGGGATGTGCTTCAGCGCGGCTACACGGGACGGGAAGTCCGATTCGCCCTGCTGGCGGGACAGTACCGTCAGACTTTGAATTTCAGTTTTGAAGCGCTGGAGGCGGCACGCGCCTACATCGACGTTCTGCGCTATCGCGTGCTGGTGGAGATGGCCGCTGACAACTACGCCTTCCACCAGGAGATCTACGACCGCCTGACCGAGAAAGTCAATGCGGGGGTGGCGCGGCGGGTCGATCTGGAGCAGACGGCCGGGCGGCTGGCGCTGGCGGAGTCCAACTGGTTGACCGAGGTCAGCAATCTGCACGATGCCTCGGCCCGCTACCAGCGTCTGATCGGCGAGATGCCGGTGGACAACCTGGCCCGACTCGGCGCCGTGGACGAGTTCCTGCCCATCGGCACCGATTTCCTGAAGGATGCGCTGACCAGCAACCCCGAGTTCCTGGCGGCGGTGGCGACGATCCGGGCCTATCGGGCCGATGCCGGTGTGCGGCGCGGCCAGATGATGCCGACGCTGGAGTTGCGTGCCCGTCAGGCGTCGGAGAGCAACCGGCTGGGGACGATGGGCAGTTACCGCGACTCGTCGGTCGAGGTGGTCATGACCTTCAATCTGTTCCGTGGCGGGGCGGATCTGGCGCGGGCCCAGCAGTATTCCTCGCGCGTCAACGCGGCGACCGAGTTGCGCGACAAGCTCTGTCGCGATGTCTGGCAGACCTTGCAGATTGCCTTCAACGATTCGATTCGCCTGTCCTCCCAGTTGCGGCTGCTTAGCCAGCATGAGCTCTCGGTGGGCAAGGCGCGGGTGGCGTACCAGCAGCAGTTCGACATCGGGCAGCGTTCTCTGCTGGATCTGCTGGATACGGAAAACGAGTATTACCAGTCGCGCCGGGCCTACAACAATGCAGAGTTCGACCTGCAACTGGCCGAGATCCGCGTGCTGGCGAGTTCCGGCACCCTGTTGCCGGCCTTGAAGCTGCGCCCGTTGGTGGCCGAGACGCCGGAGGCCAAGGACGGCCTGGAGCCGGGTGACGACGCGCTGGAGTGCAGCACGCGTCTGGTCCCGAACATGACGCTGAACCGGATGGAGCTGTTCAAGAAAAAGCAGCTCCGGGCACCGGGCACGGACAGCCCCACGAATGAGCCGACTCCCGAACCCGGCGCTTCCCTGCCCTTGCCGGCAATGCCGGTCCTGCCTGCGCCCGGACGGCCTTGAACAAGAAGCAAGGTTGAAGGCTGCGGCGGCGCCGTGGGGCGGGGCCCCGCCCTTGGTGGGCTATCAACCCAGGGCCGAGGCGGCCTG
>CAZJKR010000115.1:8786-9646 GCA_964546615.1 uncultured Curvibacter sp. | reverse complement strand
AGAGCGGCGCCACGCAGATCGATGCGCTGCGTGCCAGCTATGCGGCCGCCGGCGTACAGGCCGAGCTGACGCCTTTCATCGAGGACACGGCGCAGGCTTTCGCCGAGGCCGATCTGGTGATCTGCCGTGCCGGCGCCAGCACCGTGACTGAGCTGGCCGCCGTCGGCGCGGCAGCGCTGTTCGTGCCGTTTCCCCATGCGGTGGACGACCACCAGACCGCCAATGCCCGCTTTCTGGTCGAACAGGGGGCCGGTCAACTGCTGCCGCAAGCGGAAATGACGCCTGAAAACCTGGCTCAAATGCTACAAAAAACAGAGCGCGATACGCTTATTTCATGGGCTCAAAAGGCCAAAATGCTTGCGAAAACCGAAGCGACGAACCGCATGGTGTCGGCGTGCGAGGAGCTGTGTCGATGAAACACGCCATCCACACAGCCACGTCGTCGAGAGACGGGTATGCCGCCGAAATGGAGGTGGCGCGATGAAACACGCCATCAAGCACATCCATTTCGTCGGCGTCGGCGGCTCCGGCATGTCCGGCATTGCCGAAGTGCTGCACAACCTTGGCTACCGGATCTCCGGCTCCGACCTGGCCGACAGCGCCATGCTCAAGCGCCTGGCCGCGCTGGGCATTCAGACCTTCGTCGGCCATGGGCCGGCCCATGTGGCCGGTGCGGATGCGGTGGTCATCTCCACCGCCGTGAAACCTGACAACCCCGAGGTGCAAGCCGCCCGCGAGCGCAGGATTCCGATCGTGCCGCGCGCCGTGATGCTGGCCGAGCTGATGCGTCTCAAGCGCGGCATTGCCATCGCCGGCACGCACGGCAAGACCACCACCACCAGCCTGGTGGCCAGCGTGCT
>CAZJKR010000115.1:0-8776 GCA_964546615.1 uncultured Curvibacter sp. | reverse complement strand
GGCTGGACCCGACCTTCGTCATCGGCGGGCGGCTCAACAGCGCCGGAGCCAATGCGCGGCTGGGGCAGGGTGACTACATCGTGGTCGAGGCCGATGAGTCCGATGCCTCCTTCCTCAACCTGCTGCCGGTGATGGCGGTGGTGACCAACATCGACGCCGATCACATGGAGACCTACGGCCATGACTTCGGCCGGCTCAAGGGGGCCTTCGTCGACTTCCTGCACCGCATGCCCTTCTACGGCACGGCCATCCTGTGCACGGACGACCCGGCGGTGTGCGAGATCGTGCCGGAGGTGAACTGCCCCATCACCAGCTATGGCTTCAACGAGCAGGCCCAGGTGCGGGCGGTGAATGTGCGCGCGGTGGACGGGCAGATGCACTTCACCGTGCAGCGGCGCAACGGCGTGGTGCTGCCCGACCTGGACGTGGTGCTGAACCTGCCCGGGCGCCACAACGTGCTCAATGCCCTGTCGGCCATTGCGGTGGCGGCCGAGCTCGATGTGCCCGATGCGGCGCTGCGCAAGGCGCTGGCCGAGTTCAAGGGCGTGGGGCGACGCTTTCAGCGCTACGGCGACGTGCCGGTGAAGGCCGGCCACGGCGGTGGCAGTTTCACGCTGATCGACGACTACGGCCACCATCCGGTGGAAATGGCGGCCACGCTGGCGGCGGCCCGTGGTGCCTTCCCGGGGCGGCGCCTGGTGCTGGCTTTCCAGCCGCACCGTTACACGCGCACGCGCGACTGCTTCGAGGACTTCGTTCAGGTCATCGGTCAGGCTGATGCGGTGCTGCTGGCCGAGGTCTACGCCGCCGGCGAGGCGCCCCTGGTGGCGGCTGACGGCCGTGCCCTGGCGCGCGCGCTGCGCGTGGCGGGCAAGGTGGAGCCGGTGTTCGTGGACGACATTGCGGCCATGCCGCAGGCGATCGTGGACAACGCGCGCGACGGCGATGTGGTGATGTGCATGGGGGCCGGCTCGATTGGTGCGGTGCCGGCCAAGGTGGTGGAGTTGCAGGGCCAGGCGGCCCAGGCGGGGAAAACGTGAGCGAGGACCAAGTGAAGCTGGGAAAAGTGGCGGTGCTGATGGGTGGCGCCTCCGCCGAGCGCGACATTTCGATCATGTCGGGCACGGGCGTGCTCAAGGCGCTGCAGTCGCGTGGGGTCGATGCGCATCCCTTCGATCCGGCGCAGCGTGAGCTGAGCGAGCTCAAGCGCGACGGCTTTGTGTGCTGCTTCATTGCGCTGCATGGCCGCTTCGGTGAAGACGGCACCGTGCAGGGCGCGCTGGAATTGCTGGGCATTCCCTATACCGGCTCCGGCGTGATGGCTTCGGCGATTGCCATCGACAAGGTGATGACCAAGCGCATCTGGCGCTCGGAGGGGTTGCCGACGCCGGCCTGGAAGCGGGTGGCCAGCGCCGAGGCGACGCGCGCGGCCTTCGCCGAACTGGGCGCGCCGATGATCGTCAAGCCGGCGCGCGAGGGTTCGTCCATCGGTCTGACCAAGGTGATGACCGTGGACGAGTGCGAAGCCGCCTATGCGCGTGCCGCCCAGGAGGACGAGCAGGTGCTGTGCGAGCAGTTCATCAGCGGCGACGAGGTCACCGTGCCGGTGCTGGGCACCGGGGCCCAGGCACGTGCGCTGCCGGTGATCCGCATCGTCGCACCCGGCGGCAACTACGACTACCAGAACAAGTACTTCACCGACGACACGCAGTACCTCGTGCCGTGCGGCTTGCCGGACGGCGAAGAGGCGCAGATCCAGCAGCTGGTGCTGCAGGCCTATGGCGTGCTGGGCTGCCGTGGCTGGGCCCGGGCCGACGTGATGATTGATGCCCGCACCCGCCGGCCCTACCTGCTGGAGATCAACACCGCGCCCGGCATGACCGGCCATTCGCTGGTGCCGATGTCGGCGCGTGCGGCCGGCATCAGCTACGAAGACCTGTGCGTGCGGCTGCTGCAGGCCGCCACGCTCGACCACCCGCAGGAGCGTGCATGAAGCACACCCCGCCCGTCCCGCTCGATGTCCGGCTCATGAACCTGACGGCCAGTCTGCTGCTGTCCGTGTTCGTGCTGCTGGCGCTGGGGGCCGTGGCGGGTTGGGCGATGGCGCATCCGGTGTTCGCCATCCGCGGCGTGACGGTGACCGGCGACGTCAGCCACTACAACGCCCTGACCCTGCGGGCCAACGTCGCGCCGCAGCTCAAGGGCACCTTCCTCACCATCGATCTGAGCGCGGCACGCCAGGCCTTCGAGGCAATGCCCTGGGTGCGGCAGGCCGTGGTGCGGCGTGAATTTCCGAACCGGCTCAGGGTCATCCTGCAGGAGCACCAGGCGGTGGGCTACTGGGGGGACGAGAGTGATCCGGCCCTGGTGAACAGCTTTGGCGAGGTGTTCGAGGCCAATGTGGGCGAGGTCGAGCAGGAGGCGTTGCCGCAGCTGGCCGGCCCGCAAGGGCAGGCGGCCCAGGTGCTGGCCATGTACCGCGCCTTGCAGCCGATGTTCGAACGCATGGCGCTGTCGATCGAGGAGCTGACGCTGACCGGTCGCGGCAGCTGGCGCGCCAAGCTCGATGTCGGTGCCGAGGTCGAGCTTGGCCGCGGCACCGAGGAGGAGGTGGTGGCGCGGACGCAGCGCTTCCTCGGCACCCTGACGCAGGTGACGTCGCGCCATGGCCGCACGGTCAGCGCACTGGCGTCGGTCGACCTGCGGCATCAGCAGGGTTATGCGATTCGCCTGCGCGGTGTCAGCACCGTGGGGCCGGAAGTGCCGAAGGCGCAGAAGAACTGAAGCAAGAGCGAGCGAGAAACAAGGACAGACAGGACTGCATATGGCAAAAGAGTACAAAGACCTGGTCGTCGGGCTGGACATCGGCACCGCCAAGGTGATGGCGGTGGTGGCCGAGGTGCTGCCCAATGGCGAACTCAAGCTCGCCGGGCTCGGCGTAGCGCCCAGCAACGGCCTCAAGCGCGGGGTGGTGGTCAACATCGACGCCACGGTGCAGAGCATCCAGCAGGCGTTGAAAGAGGCCGAGCTGATGGCCGACTGCAAGATCACGCGCGTCTACACCGGCATCACCGGCAGCCACATCCGCGGCATCAACTCCAGCGGCATGGTGGCGGTGAAGGACCGCGAGGTGAGTGCGGCCGATGTGGCGCGTGTGGTGGAGACCGCCAAGGCGATCAACATCTCGACCGACCAGCGCCTGCTGCTGGTGGAGCCGCAGGAGTTCATCATCGACGGCCAGGATGTGCGTGAGCCCATCGGCATGAGCGGCATCCGGCTGGAGGCCAAGGTGCATATCGTGACCGGCGCGCAGAGCGCGGCCGAAAACATCATCAAGTGCGTGCGCCGCTGCGGCCTGGAGGTGGAGCAGCTGATGCTCAACCCGCTGGCCTCCAGCCTGTCGGTGCTGACCGAAGACGAGCGTGAGCTTGGTGTGGCCTGCGTCGACATCGGGGCCGGCACCACCGATGTGGCCATCTTCACCGGCGGCGCCATCCGCCACACGGCGGTCATCCCGATCGCCGGCGATCTGATCACCAGCGACATCGCCATGGCCTTGCGCACGCCGACCAAGGACGCCGAGGACATCAAGGTGGAGAGCGGCTACGCCAAGCAGCTGCTGGCCGATCCCGAGACCCAGGTCGAAGTGCCGGGCCTGGGCGACCGGGGGCCGCGCATGCTTGGCCGCCAGGCGCTGGCCGGCGTGATCGAGCCGCGCATTGAAGAAATCTTTTCGCTGGTGCACCAGGTGCTGCGCGAGTCGGGCTGCGAGGAGGTGTTGTCCTCCGGCATCGTGCTCACCGGCGGCAGCTCCATCATGCCCGGCATGGTGGAACTGGGCGAGGACATCTTCCTCAAGCCGGTGCGCCGCGGCGTGCCCAAGTATTCCAGCGCCCTGTCCGACATGGTGGCCCAGCCGCGTGCGGCCACCGTCATGGGTCTGCTCGAGGAGGCCCGGCTGGCGCGCATGCGCGGCTTCAAGGTGGCACAGAAAAACGGCTCCATGAAAACGGCCATGGGCCGTGTCAAGGACTGGTTCATCGGGAACTTCTGACCATGCAACACAAGATCTGGCTGGCGCGTGGAAGTCCTCATCAGCGATGGCGCTGGACCGGTCCGCCTTCGTGCCGACCGCCCCAGGAATACCGTGAAGACATCAAAGGCAACTGCAATACAGGAGAAACACAATGAGCATCGAAATGATTGAAGACGAGAGCTTCAACCAGGGCACCCAGATCAAGGTGATCGGTGTCGGTGGTGGCGGCGGCAACGCCGTGGAGCACATGATCGCCAGCGCGGTGCAGGGCGTTGAGTTCATCTGCGCCAACACCGACGCCCAGGCCCTCACGCGCAGCAGCGCCCACAAGGTGATCCAGCTCGGCAACAGCGGCCTGGGGGCGGGCAGCAAACCCGACAAAGGACGCGAAGCGGCCGAGATCGCCGAAGAGGACATCCGTGTCGCCGTTGCCGGCGCGCACATGCTGTTCATCACCGCCGGCATGGGCGGTGGCACCGGCACCGGTGCGGCGCCGGTGATCGCGCGCGTGGCCAAGGAGATGGGCATCCTGACCGTGGGTGTGGTGACCAAGCCCTTCGACTGGGAGGGCGGCCGTCGCATGACCAACGCCGACAGCGGCCTGGCCGAGCTGGAGGCCAATGTGGATTCGCTCATCGTCGTGCTGAACGAAAAGCTGCTCGAGGTGCTGGGCGATGACGTGACGCAGGACGAGGCGTTTGCCCATGCCAACGACGTGCTGAAGAATGCGGTGGGCGGCATCGCCGAGATCATCAACGTGCCCGGCCACGTGAACGTGGACTTCGAGGACGTGCGTACCGTCATGGGTGAGCCCGGCAAGGCCATGATGGGCACCGCGGTCGCCAGCGGCCCGGACCGCGCGCGCATTGCCGCCGAACAGGCCGTGGCCTGCCCGCTGCTCGAAGGCATCGACCTCTCGGGTGCCAAGGGCGTGCTGGTACTGATCACCGCCGCCAAGGGCAGCCTCAAGCTGTCCGAGTCCAAGCTGGCGATGAACACCATTCGCGCCTACGCTTCGCCGGACGCGCATGTGATCTACGGCACCGCCTACGACGACGAGCTCGGCGACGACATCCGTGTCACCGTGGTGGCCACGGGCCTGTCCCGCCAGGGCGTGCGCCGTACCGCGCCGCCGCTGCAGGTGCTGCGCACCGGTACCGACAACGTGCCGTTCCAGGTGCCCACGCTGAGCACGCCGCTGGGCGGTGGCAGCACGCCAGGCACCATGGGCAGTGGCGTGATGGCGCCTGGCGTCGCGGCGGCGCCGCCGGGTGTGCCGCAGCCCGACTACCAGACCATGGCCACGCCCAGCGTCTGGCGCACCAACCGGACCCAGGCCGCGGCCAAGGTGGATGCGCTGTCGTCTGGTGGCATGGACGACTTCGAGATCCCCGCTTTCCTCAGGAAGCAAGCCGATTGACGGCCCGTCAAGCTACTGCGCGGGCACATCTTGCGCCTGTGGTGCTCGCCGTACCGGAGTACGGCTGTGCTCCTCGGCGCAAGCTGAGCCCGCTCGCGACGCTTGCCAGACTATCAATCCCATAAACAACTGTTTGGGTGCGACAGTGCCCGCCCACTTAAAATAGCGGCATGCTGCAGCAACGTACCCTCAAGTCCCTGACCCGTGCCGTGGGCGTTGGCCTGCACAGCGGGCAGCGGGTCGAGATCACGCTGCGGCCGGCGCAGCCGGACACCGGCATCGTGTTCGGCCGTGGCATGGGCATCGGTATCGGTGCGAAGCGATCTGCCGCAGCCGGTGGACATTCCGGTGTCGGCCATGGCGGTGAGCGATACGCGGCTGGCGTCCACCCTGTCCAATGGCGGGGCCAAGGTGCATACGGTGGAGCACCTGATGTCGGCCTGCGCGGGTCTGGGCATCGACAACCTGTACGTCGACATCACGGCGGAAGAGGTGCCCATCCTCGATGGTTCGGCGGCTTCCTTTGTCTTCCTGCTGCAAAGCGCCGGCATCGAGTTGCAGAACGCGCCGCGCCGCTTCATCCGCATCACCCAGCCGATCGAGGTGCGCGAGGGCGAGGGGGCCAACCAGAAGTGGGCCCGTCTTGATCCGTACCACGGCTACAAGCTCAATTTCGAGATCGACTTCAGCCACCCGGCGGTCGACTCCACCGGTCAGCGTGTCGAGTTCGACATGAGCCAGCACAACTACTCGCGCGATATTGCCCGTGCCCGGACCTTCGGTTTCACGAAGGACGTGGAGATGATGCGCGCCAACGGCCTGGCCCTGGGCGGCGGGCTGGACAACGCCATCGTGATGGACGACTACAAGGTGCTGAATGCCGGCGGCTTGCGCTATGACGACGAGTTCGTCAAGCACAAGATCCTCGACGCCATGGGTGACCTCTACATCCTGGGCAAGCCGCTGCTGGCGGCCTACAGTGCCTTCCGCTCCGGCCATGCGCTGAACAACAAGCTGCTGCGCGAACTGCTGCAGCGTACCGACGCCTGGGAAACGGTGACCTTCGACAACGAGAAGCTTGCTCCTGCCGGTTTTGCCCAGCCGGCGCGCGCTTGGTAACAGGCTGACACGGCCGCACTGCCATGCTGCTGTTTCGCTGGCTCATCCTGCTGCTGCTGCTCGGTGCCGTCGTCTGCTTCGCCTTCTATGCCGGCACCGGCCGGCCGCATTTCAAGCGCTGGGGCCTGGTCACGCTCAAGTGGACGCTGCTGGCGGCGGGCGGCTTCTTTGCGGTGCTGATCCTCGAGCGTCTCGCCTGACGCGCGGTAACCCTCTCGCGGGCTGGGTGAAGTTGTGTAAAGCTGGTGCGCCTGTCGCGCGCCGGGTCGGTTCGGCGGCCGCAAACCCAGCACAATCCGCTTCATGCGTTCGAAAGCTCTGCGTTCCTTCCTCCATGCCGTCCGGCAGATTGCCGGCACCGATCTGGCGCTGTTCCGGCGTTTTCGTCGCCTCGGGCCGGCCACGCTGGCCATTGCGCTGGTGCCGGCAGCGTATGCGCTGATCTATCTCACCAGCGTCTGGGATCCGAATGCCAAGACCAGCCATCTGCCGGTGGGCATCGTCAACCAGGATGCGGGCTATGACTACGGTGCGCGGCTGTTCAACGTTGGCGCGGAGTTGACACAGGAACTGCGCCGCGCCGGCACCTTCAGCTTCCAGGAGTTGTCGGATGCCGAGGCGGCGCGGCAAGCGGTCAAGCTTGGTGAGCTGGCGTTTGCGGTCATTATTCCGCGCGATTTCAGTGCCAATGCCGTTCCGGGGGTGTATGCCGGCGCCGGCACGGTAACGGTGGTGCTGTCCGAGGGCAACAACTATGCGGCGGCCGGCCTGGCGCGCCGCTTTGCGGTGGACCTGGGGCATCAGGTCAACGAGGCCTTGAACGAAAAGCGCTGGGAACAGGTGCTGCTGTCGGCCGACGGCTCGGGCAAGAGTCTCAACATGCTCAAGACCGGCATGACGCAGTTGCGTGCCGGTGTGCACGCCTACAACGACGGGTTGGCGCGCTACAGCGGCACGGCCAAGCAGCTGGCCAACGGTTTCAAGCAGGTCGGGGGCGGCATTCGCGCGACGGAAGCACGCCTGCCGCCCGAGGCCGAGCTCAAGGCACTCAAGTCGGGAACCCAGCGGCTGGCGGCGCGCCAGCGCGAGATGGGCGCCGGTCTGGAGCAGCTGCAGGCGGGCGCGCAACGGCTGACCGAGGGCGCGCAGCAGATGCAGCAGGAGACAGCGGGCATTCCGTTTGTGGGGGAGCGCCTGGCGGCCGGTGCCGGCGAATTGGCCGGGGGCGGCCAGCAGCTGAGCGAGGGCCTGGCCACCGCCGTGGACGCGAATGCCCGCATGGTGCGTGGCGCCGCGCGCGTCGAGGAGGGCGCCGCCAAGCTGGTGGACGGTGCCAGCGCCCTGGGCGAAGGCCTGCGCACCTTGGCCGACAAGCTGCCGGAGGACGCGCGCCTCGACGCGTTTGCCAAGGGCAGTGACGAGCTGGCGCGGGGTGTGGCCCAGTTGCGCACCGGCATCGAACTGGTGGCCTCGGCCCTGCCGGCTTCGGTGAGCAAGCCCGAGGGCAGTGCGCGCGGGCTGGCCGACTCGGTCAAGCCGAACCTGGAGGTGCTGGCGCCGGTGGCCAACAACGGCAGTGCCTTCGCGCCCAACATGATCGCCATGGCGCTCTGGCTGGGCGCCGCGATGGCGGTCTACCTGTTCAATGTCCGGGGGCTCGCTGCAACGCACGCCAGCGCGCCGCCCTTGGCCAAGACCCTGGGCAAGTTCGTCGCCCCGGCCCTGGTGGTGATGGCGCAGACGGGGCTGCTGATGCTGGTGCTGGTGTTAGGGCTGGGCGTCGCGGTGCCGGACTACCTGAGCCTGACGCTCATCATGTTGGCGGCCGGACAGGCCTTCCTGGCCATCGTCTACCTGCTGTTGCGTGCCCTGGGTGAGGCGGGCAAGCTGCTGGTCATCCTGCTGCTCACGTTGCAGTTGGCGGCGGGCGGCGGCGTGATGCCGATTGAACTCACTGCCGATTTCTTCCAGGCCGTGCATGCCTGGCTGCCTTTCACCTGGGTCGTCAAGGCACTGCGCGCCAGCCTGTTTGGCGCTTTTGACAATGGCTGGCTGTCCGCGTGGCTGGAACTGATGCTCATCGGCGCGCTGGCGCTGCTGCTGGCCAGTCTGGTGCGGCGCTGGCAGACCGTGCCGGCGGCGGATTACAAACCCGGCATCGAGATCTGAGGCCGCTGACGCTCAGCGGCTGCGTCCGGCGC
>CAZJKR010000114.1:2903-9669 GCA_964546615.1 uncultured Curvibacter sp. | reverse complement strand
GGGTGTAGATGTTGCCCGCCACCTTCAGATCGAACAGGTCGGCGCCGTGCTGGGCACTGTCAAAGGCGTAGGCTGCCGTCTGGTAGATCGGCACCGCAACGGCCTTGGTGGTCGGATCGGGGGTGTAGCCGGCGTGGACCGACAGGGTTTCGAATTTCCAGGAATCAGACACGAAAAGCCTCCTTTAAGAAACGATGGTGGGGCGCAAAGAGCGCATGTGGATGTCGTCGCAAACTGCCGGCCTCAGAAGCCGGCAACCACGGCGCCCTTGAACTCGGTCTGCACGAACTTGCGGATCTCCTCCGATTGATAGACCTTGACCAGCTTGGCCACCCAAGGTTTGGACTGGTCCTGTTCGCGCACGGCAATCAGGTTGACGTAGGGGCTCTTGGCGCTTTCCTGGGCAATGGCGTCCTTGCCCGGATGCAGGCCCGCCGGCAGCGCGTAATTGGTGTTGACGCCCGCCGCATCCAGATCGTCCAGCGAGCGGGCCAGTTGTGCCGCTTCCAGTTCGACAAACTTCAGCTTCTTCGGGTTCTCCACCACGTCCAGCGGCGTGGCCTTCAAGCCGGCGCTAGCCTTGAGCTTGATCAGCCCCTGGTCCTGCAGCACGAGCAGCACGCGTCCGCCATTGGTCGGGTCGTTCGGAATGCCGAACTTGGCCCCCTCCTTCAGTTCCGCCAGGCTCTTGACCTTCTTGGAATAGATCCCGATCGGGAAGTTGACGGTGTAGCCCACGGGAACGATCTTGTAGCCACGGTCCTTGACCTGCTGGTCCAGGAACGGCTTGTGCTGGTAGCTGTTGGCATCCAGATCGCCCGCGGCCAAGGCGGCATTGGGCTGGATGTAGTCGCTGAACTCGACCACCTGGATCTTGAGGCCTTCCTTTTCCGCCAGCTTCTTCACCTGCGCGAAGATCTGGGCGTGGGGGCCTGCGGTCACACCCACCTTGATGGGCTTGTCCTGCGCCAGGACGGGGGAAACGAGAGCGGCCAACACCAGGGCGGCAACCGACTGGAGGGCAAAGCGTTTGTTCATGAGTGACTCCTTGGATAGAACAACAATGAATGGATATAGAGACGTGTTACTTGTGGCTCAGGCGCCGCACCAGACCATCGCCCAGGCTTTGCACGGCCTGGACAAACAGAATCAGCACCAGCACCACGGCCAACATGACTTCGGGCAGGAAACGTTGGTAGCCATAGCGGATGCCCAGGTCGCCCAGGCCACCGCCACCGACCGCGCCGGCCATGGCCGAGTAGCCGGTCAGGCTGACGAAGGTGACGGTGAGACCGGCGACGATGCCGGGCAGGGCTTCCGGCAGCAGCACCTTGAAGACAATCTGCCGGGTGCTGGCGCCCATGGCCTGTGCCGCTTCGACCAGACCGGGGTCAACTTCTCGCAGTGACGCTTCCACCAGACGCGCCAGGAAGGGGCCTGCCGCCAACGTGAGCGGCACCACCGCTGCGGCCGTACCGATGGAAGAGCCGGTGAGCAGGCGCGTGAGCGGAATCACCGCCACCAACAGGATGATGAACGGCGTGGAACGCACGGCATTCACCACCACGCCAACGCTGCGGTTGGCCACCCGGTTCTCCAGCACACCACCCAGGTCGGTCAGTCGAAGATAGACCCCCAGCGGGATGCCGATGACCGCGGCCAGAGAGCCCGAAATCCCGACCATCAGCACGGTTTCCCAGAGGGAGCTGGCAAACAGCGCGAGCAGTTCGGCGGTGAACGTCTCAAGCATGGGACACCTCCACGACCTGGATGCCGGCCGTGCGCAGGTGCGCGATGGCAGCGGCCAGCTTCCCCTGCGCCCCCCGTGCCAGCACCGCCAGCGATCCGAAGAGGTGGCCTTGCACCTCCTCCACATGGCCATGCACGATGTTGAGGTCCACGTCGTAGCGCCGGACGACATCGGACAGCAAAGGCTGGTCCGAACCGTCGCCAGCAAACACCAGTCGCAGCAGCGCACCTTGCGAGGCCGGCACACCACCGAGCAGGCCACGCACCCGTTCCAGCACGCTGGCCGGCAAGGCCTGCGGCACAACGTCGTCGATCAGGCTGCGCGTGGTCTCATGCTGCGGGCGGCTGAACAGCTGCAAGGTGTCGCCCTGCTCCACAATGCGCCCCGCATCAATCACCGCCACCCGATCGGCCACTTGCTTGATCACCTGCATCTCGTGCGTGATCAGCACGATGGTCAGACCCAGTTCGCGGTTGATCTCTCGCAGCAAGGCCAGGATGGCACGCGTGGTTTCGGGATCAAGCGCCGACGTCGCCTCGTCGGACAGCAGCACCTTGGGGCGGCTGGCGAGCGCGCGTGCAATGCCGACGCGTTGCTTCTGGCCGCCGCTGATCTGCGCCGGGTAACGGTCCTGCAGTCCCGCCAGGCCGACCAGCTCCAGCAACGGTGCGATGCGGGCGCGGATCTCGGCACGGGACAGGCCCGCCAACTCCAACGGCAACGCCACGTTGTCGAATACGGCGCGTGACGACAGCAGGTTGAAGTGCTGGAAGATCATGCCGATACCCTGGCGCGCCTCACGCAGTGCACGCTCATCCAGCGCCGTCAGCTCCTGTCCGTCCACCCGCACCTGCCCGGCCACCGGCCGGTTGAGCAGGTTGATGGTGCGCACCAGCGAACTCTTGCCGGCGCCACTGCGGCCGATCACACCGAACACCTCGCCGCGCGCCACCTGCAGATCGACACCGCGCAGTGCCTCCACCGGCCCCTCGGGGCCCCGGTAAGTCTGATGGATACCTTCCAGCTCAATCATGGGTAACCCTTCCGTCGTCATTCCAACCGCTGTGCCATTTGTGCATCACTGCCTCTCTTTTCCAGAAATCAAATACCCGCCAGAGCGACAGACAGATGCCCGCTCAGCAACACCACCGACAACACCAGCCCGACGGCAATGCCCAAGGACTCCAGGATGTCCCTGACCGAAAAAGCGGAGTTGAAATCCTCTGACTGAACCAGTTCCGACTTGCGCATCCATGACCTCGCTTCGTCTTGTTCGGGCAATAGCAAGCCCGGCCTCCCAGGAGGCATGAAAAATGAAAGGGAGAAATTGCCACTGCAGCCGCAGCGGCCACGATGTGTCTAGGCGGGACATCGCGCCCGGAGGGCGCGCATGGACATTCGGAATTGCGTCGGCATGAAGAACTTCTTTTTTTGGTTTAACTTGTCAGGCTGAAATTCTGTGTTGAATCCACGCCGCATGGAACTACCGTTTTCTTACTTGCTTATCGCTGGCAGTTATCAGCCCGGTCCCGTCACCGGCTGCGGATGCGCAACCAGCCCTGAACTGATCACCTGGCGTCGCCTGGCAGCAGCGCCAGGCGACCTCCTTGCCACGGTCAGATCTTTGCCAGCGATACCTCGGTGGCTTTCACCAGGGCCACCACCTCGCTGCCCGGCTTGAGTGCCAGGTCATTGACCGAGCGCGTGGTGATGACTGAGGTGACGATGCCCCACGGCGTCTCGACGTCGACCTCCGACACCACATCGCCGCGGATGATCTCCTTCACCTTGCCGCGGAACTGGTTGCGTACGTTGATGGCTTGAATGGACATGGTTTTCTCCTTGAAAAGTCCGTTGGTAAAAAGACTAGATGGCCCAGCGCAGGCCGCTCACCGGCAGACCGGGCCAGGAAGCCTCGGCCGGTTCGGTGGGCCGCTCGGGCTGCTGCAGCACGCGATGCAAGATACGGTTCTCGATGGCGGCAAACGCGGCATCACCCCGCTCGCGCGGCCGTGCCAGCGCAATGCGTTCGTCCAGCGCAATGTGCCCGTCCTGGATCAGGATCACGCGGTCGGCCAGCGCCACCGCTTCCTGCACGTCATGCGTCACCAGCAAGGCGGTAAATCCGTTGCGCCGCCACAGGCCTTCAATGAGCTGGTGCATTTCGATCCGCGTCAACGCATCCAGCGCCCCCAGCGGCTCGTCCAGCAGCAACAGGCGCGGGTTATGCACCAGCGCACGCGCCAGCGAGACCCGCTGCCGCTGCCCGCCCGACAGCTTGGTCGGCCAGTCGGCCTCACGCTCCGCCAGCCCGACCTGGGCCAGCACTTCGGCGGCCTGCTGGCGCTGTGCCTTCGGCAAGCCTAAGGCCACGTTGTCGACCACACGTTTCCAGGGCAACAGGCGCGAATCCTGGAACATGATGCGGGTGTCTTCACTCAGGCCGTTGACGCTCTGCCCATCCAGACGCACCTGGCCTTCGCTGGCCGACTCCAGCCCGGCCACCAGCCGCAGCAAGGTGCTCTTGCCGCAGCCGCTGCGCCCGACGATGGCAACAAACTCGCCCGGCTCGATCACCAGTTCAGCCTGGTGCAGCACCTGCCGCGAACCGTAGCTTTTGGAGAGGCTGTCAATCTCCAGCCGAACACCATTCACGTTTTCAGAACTCATACATTTCTCCATAGCAGAGACCTCAACCAACCCGGGCAAGCGCAGCGAAGCCCCTTCGCAGGCTCCCGCGGAACCGGCTTTGCCGGGCCGCCGGGAGCGCCCCCTTGAGGGGGGATGCGAGCCACACGCAGTGGGCGAGAGTCGGGGGTGCTTTCACTGATACCCCGGATGCCAGCGCAGCCAGTAGCGCTCCAGCCCCTTGGCAAAGACGTCAGCCAGCTTGCCCAGCAGCGCGTAGAGCAGGATGCCGACCAGCACCACGTCGGTCTGCAGAAACTCACGCGCGTTCATGGTCAGGTAGCCGATGCCGGCCTGGGCCGAGATGGTTTCGGCCACGATCAGGATCACCCACATCAGGCCCAGCGAAAAGCGCAGACCGACCAGGATGGATGACAGCGCACCCGGAAGGATGACCTCGCGGTAGAGCTGCCAGCGGTTCAGGCCGTAGGTGCGCGCCATCTCGATCAGGCCCGGGTCGACGTTGCGGATGCCGTGCGAGGTGTTGAGGTAGATCGGGAAGAACACCGACACCGCGATCAGGAACAGCTTGGCGCTCTCGTCGATGCCGAACCACAGAATGACCAGCGGGATCAGTGCCAGCGCCGGGATGTTGCGCACCATCTGGATGGTGGAGTCGAGCAGCGTATCGGCCCAGCGCGAAGAACCGGTCAGCAGACCCAGCAGCAGGCCGAGGCCGCCGCCGATGGCCAGGCCCGCCAGCGCGCGGCCGGCGCTGACTTTGACGTGCGTCCAGAGCTCCCCCGAGAGCGTCAACGTCCACGCCGCCTGCACGACTTCCAGTGGCGCCGGCAGCACGCGGGTCGACAGCCAACCCAGTGACGATGCGGCCTGCCAGAGAACCAGCAACGCCACCGGTAGCAGCCAGGGCAGCAGGCGCGTGGCTAGCGCGCGGATCGCGGTGCTCACGCCCGCCCACAGCGGAGCGCCAGAACCCGGCTGCAGCGGCGCTTGCAGCAGAAAGCCGAAACCCGGCGCCTCGACCGTGGTGTCGGCCAGAACGGCCGCCTCTTTTGCAGACCGGCTCATGCGGCCCTCCCCTGCCCGTTCAAGGCTCCGACCGGTTCCAGCAGTTCCAGTGTGTTGCCCCCGGGATCCCGCACATAGAACCGCAAGTGCCCGGGTAAGGGACGCGATTCGTCGATTTCCACGCCGGCGTCGAGCAGCCGGGCCCGCAGACCGGACAGGTTCCCGGCCTGCAGCGCCAAGTGCGGAACACCCGCATGCGAACGCCAGGGAAGGACCGGCACCAGATCAATACGCTGGTCGCCGGCGCAAAAGCGCAGCGCGCGCGCATCGCTAGGCTCCTGCGCCGGCAGGCCGATCAGTTCAGCATAGAAGTGCCGTACCTGCGCATGCTTGCCGGCCGGGAAGCCCAGTTGCGCGTGGTCAATGGACAGGTTGGTCATGAACGCTCCTCAGCTCTGCGCCACACGCAGCCCTTCGGGCTTGTGCGCGTTGGCGACGATCTCACCGAAAGGACTGATCTGGTTACCGCCCTGCAGCCTCCCGGGAGCCTGCACGCCGACGTGCGGAAACACCAGTTCGGCGAAGCGGTAGGCCTCTTCCAGATGCGGATAGCCCGACAGCACGAAGGTGTCGGCACCGATCTCCTGGTATTCCTTCAGGCGCCGCGCGATGGTTTCACCGTCACCCACCAGCGCCGTGCCGGCGCCACCGCGCACCAGACCCACGCCTGCCCAGAGGTTGGGACTGATCTCCAGCTTGGCGCGGCTGCCGCCGTGCAGGGCACGCATGCGGCGCTGTCCCTCGGAGTCCATGCCCGCGAAGGTGGCCTGCGCCTTGGCGATGGTCTCGTCGTCCAGGTACTTGATCAGGTCGTCCGCCGCAGCCCAGGCCTGGTCGTTGGTCTCACGCGGGATCACGTGCAGTCGCACGCCGAACTTCACCTGACGCCCTTGCGCGGCGGCACGGCGGCGCACGTCCTCGAACTTCTTCGCCACCTCGGCTGGCGGCTCGCCCCAGGTCAGGTAGAGCTCCACCTGCTCGGCAGCCAGGTCGTGTGCGGCATCGGACGAGCCGCCGAAGTACAGCGGCGGGTGCGGCTGCTGAACCGCCGGGAAGAGTTGCTTCGCGCCCTTGACCTTGAGGTGCTTGCCTTCGAAGTCCACCTTCTCGCCGGCCAGCAGGCGGCGCCAGATGTGCAGGAACTCGGCCGCGTGCTCGTAGCGCTCGTCGTGGCTGAGGAAGGTGCCATCCGCCTCCAGGTCACCGGCATCGCCGCCGGCCACCACGTTGACCAGCAGGCGGCCGCCGCTCAGGCGGTCGAAGGTGGCCGCCTGGCGCGCCGCCACCGTGGGCGAGATG
>CAZJKR010000114.1:1094-2893 GCA_964546615.1 uncultured Curvibacter sp. | reverse complement strand
GTGCTGGGGCGCAGCGCCACCAGGAACTTCAGCCGCTGCGTCACCGGAATCAGGCTGGAAGCCACGGTCCAGGGGTCTTCGCAGGAACGGCCGGTGGGAATCAGCACGCCGCCGTAGCCCAGCCGCTCGGCCGCCTGCGCGATCTGCTGCAAATAGCCTTGGTCGACCGCGCGCGCCAGGTGCGAGGTGCCGAGGTAATGGCCGTCGCCATGGATGGGCAGGAACCAGAAAATATTCATCTCAGTCTCTCCTTGAAGTAGTGCACCCTTCAGGCGCGGCGTTGGTGGCCGGGTTGCCAGACAATGCCGGCCACGGTCACGGGCCTCGGAATCAGGCCCAGCTTGAAAAAGGCGTCGGCCACGCGCTGCTGGTCGGCCACGGTCTGCGGACTCAGAGGCCCCACTGGCGACTTCGGGCGGCGCTGCAGGAACAGGCTGACCACGCCGGCGTCCAAACCACTGAAGTCGGCAATGAGCTTGATGACCTCCTTGCGGTTCTCCTGGGCCTGACGGTCGGCCCGTGTCAACTCCTCGAACAGCACGTCCAGCGCTGCGCCGTGTTGGGTCGCGAAGGCACGCGCGGCCAGGTAGAAGGAGTTGTTGCTGGACAGGTCGCGCCCCGTGGCCAGCACCCTTGGCTGGATGGCCAGTTCGGTGGCGGCATAGAACGGGTCCCAGATGGCCCAGGCGTCAACGCTGCGGCGCTCGAAGGCGGCTCGGGCGTCGGCTGGCGTCAGGTAGACCGGCTGGATATCGCTCCACTGCAGACCGGCCTTCTCCACCGCCCGCACCAGCAGGTAGTGCGCGCTAGAGCCCTTTTGCAAGGCGACCTTGCGGCCCTTGAGCTCGGCCAGTTTCTTCACCGGCGAATCTTTCAGCACCAGAATGGCCGAGCTGTCGGGTTTGGGCGGCTCGGCGCCGACGTACAGCAGATCCTTGCCGGCGGCCTGCGCGAACACCGGCGGCGAATCGCCGGTCAGGCCGAATTCCAGGCTGCCGACGGACAAGGCCTCCAGCAACTGCGGCCCGGCCGGGAACTCGATCCAGCTGACCCGGGTCGTCGGGAATCGCTTTTCCAGCACGCCCTGCTGCTTGAGGATGACGAGATTGACGGCCGACTTCTGGTAGCCGATGCGCAACTGCTCAGGCGCCTTGGCGGGCTGGGCACGGGCGACCCGGCTCAGGCCCCAGCTGGCAGCCGTCAGCCCGAGAATCTGCAACAGGCGGCGGCGCAGGGGAAATTTTGTATCGCTCATGTTCTGCTCCCCGGATTCAATGGGCCGGCTTCCACGCCGCGTCGCGCACAACGATGGGCTTGGGGATCAGCTTCAGTTCATGAAAAACATCAGCGATCTTCTGTTGCTCCGCGATCACGGTATCGCTGAGGTGCGTCACGCCATACTGGTAGCGGCGCAGATTGACCTCCACCACATCGGCGTCGAGCCCCTGCAGCGGCGCAATGATGGCGGCAGCCTGCTTGAGGTTGGCCTTGAGCCACTTGCCTTGGGTTACCACATCCTCAAACAGAGCCTTGATAACCTGGGGGTTCTTCTCCACGTAGCCGCGCTCGGCCAAGTAGTAGGCATAGTTGTTCACTATGCCCGTGCCGTCAGCCAGGATGCGGGCACCGATCTGCTTCTCTGCAGCCGCCAGGAACGGGTCCCAGATCGCCCAGGCATCGACCGCGCCCTTCTCGAAGGCAGCACGCGCATCGGCCGGTGCCAGGAAGACCGGCTGGATGTCGGCGTACTTCAGGCCATGCTTTTCCAGCGCCTTCACCAGCAGATAGTGAACATTGGA
>CAZJKR010000114.1:0-1084 GCA_964546615.1 uncultured Curvibacter sp. | reverse complement strand
GGCGACCTTCCTGCCCTTGAGTTCGGCCACGGTCTTGATGGCGGATGTCTTGGGCACCACGATGGCCTCAGCCTGCGGGGCAGCCGGGTCGTACCCGATGTAGACAAACTTCGCGCCGGCTGCCTGGGCAAAGATGGGCGGCGCCTCGCCGACGAAGCCGACGTCGACGGAGCCGACGTTCAGGCCCTCCAGCAGTTGGGGGCCTGCCGGAAACTCCACCCACTTGAGGCTCACCCCCAGCGGCGCGAGCCGCTTCTCCAACGTGCCTTGCGCCTTCTGCAGCACGAACAGGCTGGCAGACTTCTGGTAGCCGATGCGCAGTTCGCCGCCGGCTTTGGGCGGGGTCTGCGCCTGCGCCACTGGCAGCGAGAGCAGGTACCCGAGTGCGACGGCGCCTACCAGGCCCAGCGTGGCCAGGAGTGCGCGACGCGCAAGCTGCCAGCGCCTGGATGCAGGCGCTGGCTCGGTGATGACGGCGGCCGTGTTGTCCGTCGTCGGGTTCGGTGTTGTTTGTGTCATGTCGATGTCCTTGTCGTTGTGAGCAGGCAAAGCCGGCCCGGCCCCGCTGCGCGGAGAGAAAAAAGCTCTTGGGAAATGAGGCGGAGGCGACGGTCCAATCGGACCGCCCGGGTCAGTCAGACACTACATCGCACACGGGAGAATGCGATCGGCTCGAAGCCCTGTGTGGCTCGCGGCAGGCGCAGCCCCTCCGCCACCAGCATGTGGACGGCTTCGTCCAGCCGGTCCTCGATGTCCGGCTGGATTGCATAGCTCTCCTCCGGTGTCAGGGTCACCTGCGCGTCGGTGGCGTAAACGCCGGGCAGGATGTGGCGCGCACCGAGTGACTGCAGCACCGGACGCAGTGCATAGTCAAGCGCCAGCATGTGGTGCGGGCTGCCGCCCGTGGCCAACGGCAGCACCGTCTTGCCCTTCAATGCGGTCTGCGGCAGCAGGTCCAGCAACACCTTGAGTGCACCACTGTAGGCGGCCTTGTAGACCGGTGTGGCCACCACCACCGCCTGCGCCTGGGCCACCTGGTGGATGGCATTCACCACCGAAGGGTGGCCAAAATCGGCGAGCAGCA
>CAZJKR010000113.1:7134-9703 GCA_964546615.1 uncultured Curvibacter sp. | reverse complement strand
CCTGGCCTCGCTGGTGGCCATGCCCCTGCGCACGCTGATCATGGCCGACGAGACCGTCTGCACCCCGCAGGACGCGCTGATGCTGGCGCGCCAGCGTGCCGCCCATGTGTTCTCGCTCAAGGTGGCCAAGCATGGCGGCCTGCACCGCACGCGCCAGGTGGCGGCGGTGGCCGAAGCGGCCGACATCGGCTGGTACGGCGGCACCATGCTGGAGACCTCGCTGGGCAGCGCGGCCTCGGCCCACGTGTTCGCCACCCTGGCCGGCAGCCACCATGGCTGCGAGCTGTTCGGCCCGCAGCTGCTGGTGGATGACATCGTCGAACAGCCCATGGTGGCGCGCGACTTCGATCTGCACCTCCCCGACGGCCCGGGCTTCGGCGTCACGGTGAACGAAAAGCAGCTCGACCGCTTCGACCGCGCCCGCCAGGGCCTGAACCCGGTGCATGTGGATCTGGGCCGCCAGACCACCCCCACCGTGAAATGAACTGACATCCCGAGGAGACAAGCATGTTGTACCTGGTCCGCATGGACGTCCGCATCCCGCACGATCTGCCCGAGGCGGTCGCCGCTGACATCAAGGCGCGCGAGAAAGCCTATTCGCACGAGCTGCAACGCAACGGCACGTGGCGTCATCTTTGGCGCGTGGTGGGCGAGTACGCCAACTACAGCGTGTTCGACGTCGAGTCCAACGACGCGCTGCACGAGCTGCTGTCGCGGCTGCCGCTCTTTCCCTACATGCAGATCCAGGTGACGCCGCTGGCGCAGCACCCATCGGCCATCGCCTGATCATCCCTTCCCGCCCCGTACCATCCGAGGTTCCCACATGAAACGTTCCCAAGTCTCCCTCCTGCTCGCGGCCTGCCTGCTGGGCGCCCTGCTGCCGGCCCAGGCCCAGGAATGGCCGTCCAAGCCGCTCCGCTGGGTCGTGCCCTTCCCGCCCGGCGGCGCCATGGACGCGATTGCCCGCGCCCTGGGCGAGAAAGCCGGCAAGACGCTGGGCCAGCCCATCGTCATCGAGAACAAGCCCGGTGCTGGCGGCAACATCGGCGCCGACTTCGTGGCCAAGGCGCCAGGAGACGGCTACACGCTGATGATCACCTCCATCGGCATGGCCACCAACAAGTTCCTCTACGCCCGCCTGAACTACGACCCGGTGAAGGACTTCGCCCCGGTCAGCCTGCTGGCCGTGGTGCCCAACGTGCTGGTGACCAACGCCACTCAGCCCAACGTGAAGACCGTGGCAGACGTGGTCGCCGCTGCCCGCGCCCAGCCCGGCAAACTGACTTACGCCTCGGCCGGTAACGGCACCTCCATCCACCTGGCCGGCGAGGTGTTCGCCGCCCAGGCCCAGGTGGAAATGCTGCATGTGCCGTACAAGGGCAGCGGCCCGGCCGTGACCGACCTGATCGGTGGCCAGGTCAATTACATGTTCGACAGCATCACCTCGGCCAAGCCGCACATCCAGTCAGGCAAGCTGCGCGCCATCGGCCTGACCACCTCGCGCCGCTCCAGCGCCCTGCCCGGCGTGCCCACGCTGGCCGAAGCCGGCCTGCCGGGCTACGAGGTCTCGCCGTGGTTTGCGGTCTTCATGCCGGCGGCCACGCCCAAGCCCATCGTGGCCAGGATGAACGCCGCGCTGCTCGATGCCATGAAGCAGCCCGACATCAAGGCCAAGTTCGAGACGATTGGCGCCGAAGCCATCGGCTCCAGCCCGGAGGAACTGGCCGTGCACCTGAACGACGAGCTGGCCCGCTGGGGCAAGCTCATCACCACGCGCAACATCAAGTCGGACTGAGCGCATGGCACGCCTGCACTACATCAAATCGGGTCATGGTCCGGTGGTGGTGCTGAGCCACGCGCTGGGCTGCCACCTGGGCATGTGGGACGAAGTGACCGCGCTGCTGCAGGCGCGCTACACGGTGCTGCGCTACGACCAGCGCGGCCACGGCCGCTCCGAACACCCGACGACGCCCTGCACCATCGACGACATGGCCGACGATGCGGCTGCGCTGATCCGAGAGGTGGTGCAAGGCCCGGTGCACTTTGCCGGTCTGTCCATGGGCGGCATGGTGGCGCAGGCCCTGGCCGTACGGCACCCGGCTCTGCTCAAGAGCATCGTCATCGCCAACTCGGCCAGCTACTACGACGAGGCCGCCCGCACGATGTGGCAGGCGCGCGTGCAGACCGTGTGCACGCAAGGCATGGCGGCCATCGCCGAAGGCGCGCTGCAGCGCTGGTTCACGCCGGAATTCCGCGCTGATCCCTTGCGCGGTGCCGCCCGCGTGCAGGCCCTGCGTGTCGAGCTGGAACAGTGCGACGCGCCGGCCTACGCGGCCAGCTGCACCGCGGTAGCCAGCATCGATTTCCGCGCCAGCAACCCGCGCAACGCCTGCCCCACGCTGGTGATCGCCGGCGACCGTGACGAGGCCACGCCGCCCGCCATGTCACAGGGCATCGCGGCCGCCATTCCCGGCGCACGCCTGGAACGACTGAACGCGGCCCACCTGAGTGCGGTGGAACAGCCCGCCGCCTTTGCCGCGCTGCTCGACGGCTTCTGGCAGGGCCGCTG
>CAZJKR010000113.1:0-7124 GCA_964546615.1 uncultured Curvibacter sp. | reverse complement strand
CCCCCCCCCCCGCAGGGCCGGGGAACTGTCGTATGCTCGACAGCTTTGCACCCCCTGCACCATGATGTTCCAGCCCTCCCAGGCCGATGTGCGCCGTTTCTTCTGCGGCGTCTACGCCAAGGCCCGCGCCGGCCAGCCGATGGAAGCCATCGAACTGCTGGCCAGCCAGTGGATCGCCGAGCATCCGGAATTCCACGCCGAGCTGGCCGACCTCGACGGCGCGCTGGCGACGATGCAGCGCATCGAACCGGACCGGGCCAACCCTTTCCTGCATCTCTCGATGCATCTGTCGATCAGTGAGCAATGCAGCATCGACCAGCCGCGCGGTATCCGCCAGGCGGTGGAACTGCTGTCCGCGCGCCGCAACGATCTGCATGCCGCCCACCATGAGGTGATGGACTGCCTGGGCCGCATGGTCTGGGAAAGCCAGCGCGCCGGCCGGCCACCGGACGGCGCCGCCTACATCGACTGCGTGCAGCAACGCGCCACGAAAGACTGACACGATAGGGCAACACAACCCGCTTGCGGGTTGCGTCGCAGGCCAGCTTCGCAACGCGAAGTTAAGCGCAGCGGGCCGAAGACAAAAAAGCCACTCGATGAGTGGCTTTTTGTTTGCTCAGATAAAGCGCGATCAGCGGAAGCGCTTCTGCGGCACGGTCTTGACTTCGGCCGGCAAGGAGTGGATGTAGCCGGCCAGCTCCTTCAGCTCGGCATTGGAAAACTGCTTGGCAATACCGCCCATGATCGGGTTGGCACGGCCCCAGGTGGCATGGCCTTCGGTCTTGTAGGACTTGAGTGCCACGAACAGGTAGTCGGCCGGCTGGCCACCGATCTTGGGATAGCTCGGATCAACCGGTTTGTTGAAGTCCGCACCGTGGCAGGCCACGCAGCCACCCTTGGTCAGCAGCTCGGCCACCTTGGCCGAGGGCGCCGGGGTCGTCTTGGCAGCCGCTGCGGCTTCGCTCTTGCCATGGGCCTCGTAGTAGGCAGCAATGTCGGCGATGTCCTGGTCGCTCAGCGACTCGGCAATCCCGCGCATGCTGGGATGCTTGCGCTCGCCCTTCTTGTAAGCATTCAGGGCCGAGACGATGAACTTGGCGTTCTGGCCCGAGATCATCGGCACGCGGTACACCTCGGGGAAGCTGGCCTGGTAACCGGGAATACCGTGACAGCCGATGCACATGGCGATTTTTTTCTCGCCGGCTTTGGCATCACCCTGGGCGTCCTGGGCGTGGGCAGAAAGAGCCGTCACAGAAGCGACAAGCAGGGAAGAGAGCGTCAGCAACAGTTTGTTCATTTTGCGAGGACAATCGGCCTGTGATTGATATAAATCAGCTCGACATTATATCTACCGCCATCTCCGTATTTTCCCGTAGCCACGATCGACCGACCCGAACATGAAATTCCAAGGCACTTCCAACTACGTCGCCACCCAGGACCTGATGCTGTCGGTCAACGCCGCCATCACACTCAAGCGCCCGCTGCTGGTCAAGGGTGAGCCGGGCACCGGCAAGACCATGCTGGCCGAGGAAGTGTCCACTGCGCTGGGTCTGCCGCTGCTGCAATGGCACATCAAGTCCACCACCAAGGCGCAGCTGGGCCTGTACGAATACGACGCCGTGAGCCGCCTGCGCGACAGCCAGCTGGCCGGCGCCGGTGATGAGAAGGTCCGGGACATCAGGAACTACATCGTCAAGGGCGTGCTGTGGCAAGCCTTCACCGCCGAGCAGCCGGTGGCGCTGCTGATCGACGAAATCGACAAGGCCGACATCGAGTTTCCCAACGACCTGCTGCGCGAGCTCGACCGCATGGAGTTCTACTGCTACGAAACGCGCGAACTCATCAAGGCCCGGCACCGCCCGCTGGTCTTCATCACCTCCAACAACGAGAAGGAACTGCCCGATGCCTTCCTGCGCCGCTGCTTCTTCCACTACATCAGGTTCCCGGACGCCGAGACCATGGCCAAGATCGTGGCCGTGCACTTCCCCGCGCTCAAGCAGGAGCTGCTGAGCGCAGCGATGAAGACCTTCTTCGACGTGCGCAACCTGCCCGGCCTGAAGAAGAAGCCCTCCACCAGCGAGCTGCTGGACTGGCTCAAGCTGTTGCTGGCCGAGGACATCCCGGCCGATGCGCTGCAGAGCAAGGACGACAAGGTGGCCGTGCCGCCGCTGGTGGGCGCGCTGCTGAAGAACGAGCAGGACGTGAGCCTGTTCGAGAAGCTGGTGTTCATGCAGAGGCACAACCGATGATGGTGGCAGGACTGCACCGCTCGGAACCACCCTGGCTGATGCATCTGCCATGTCAAGCCTGAAGGAGCTTCTGGTCATGCTGGTCGGTTTCGCCGCCGGCGCGCTCATGGGCTACGCTATTGCACGCCTGCAGGGATTCGACCCTTTTGCGCCGGGCGGCGGTCTGCCTGGCCTGGTGCTGACCGCCTTCGGCGGGCTGATCGGTCTGCGCCTGGCGCGCCGCTGGCATGGCAGGAAATGACGTGGTGAGAACCGCGATGGCGTTCGTCGAACCCGTCACCCTGGCGCAACGCGGTGTACAGCTGGTGCCGCTGGGGCTGGCGCACGAGGCCGGCCTGCGGGCCGCCGCCGCCGACGGCGAACTCTGGAACCTGCGAGTGACCTCGGTGCCAGCGCCGGACGAAACGCCCGGCTATATCCGTACCGCATTGCAGGCCCGCGCCGACGGCCACCGCCTCGCCTTTGCCGTGCTGGACGAGCTCAGCGGACGGGTGTTGGGCAGCACCAGTTACCACGACATCCTGCCGGCGGTGAAACGGGTGGGAATCGGCTACACTTGGTACGCAAAAAGCGTGCAGCGCACCCACGTCAACACCAGTTGCAAACTGATGCTGCTGACCCACGCCTTTGAGACCCTGGGCTGCCATGTGGTGGGCTGGCGCACCGACAACTACAACTTCGCCTCGCAGGCTGCCATCGAGCGCCTGGGCGCCAGGAAGGACGGCGTGATCCGCGGCCACGCGCTGCGACGCGACGGCACCATCCGCGACACCGTGATGTACAGCTTGACGCACGGCGAATGGCCCGAGGTCAAGGCCCAGTTGCTGTACCTGCTGGACAGACCACGCGGCAAGGGGGGCGCATGCTGATCGACTTCTTCTACACCCTGCGTGCCGCCAAGCTGCCGGTGTCGGTGAAGGAATTCCTGACGCTGCTCGAAGCCCTGAAGGAAGGTGTGGTCGGCCCCAAGGCGACAAGCGAAGACGGCAGCGGCTATTCGCTCGACGACTTCTATTACCTGAGCCGCACCGCGCTGGTGAAGGACGAAAAGCACTACGACAAGTTCGACCGCGCCTTTGCCGCCTACTTCAAGGGCGTGGAGATGCTGACCGACTTCACCAAGGACATCCCGCTGGAGTGGCTGCGCAAGAACCTGGAGCTGAACCTCAGCCCGGAGGAAAAGGCCGCCATCGAGAAGATGGGCTGGGATGAGCTGATGGAGACGCTCAAGAAGCGTTTCGAGGAACAGAAAGAACGCCACGAGGGCGGATCGAAGTGGATCGGCACCGGCGGTACCTCGCCCTTCGGTGCCAACGGCTACAACCCGCAGGGCATCCGCATCGGCCAGGACAGGAGCCGCAACAAGAGCGCAGTCAAGGTCTGGGACCAGCGCGCCTACAAGGACTACGACGACACCCAGGAGCTGGGCACGCGCAACATCAAGGTCGCGCTGCGCCGGCTGCGCCGCTTCGCGCGCGAGGGGCATGAGCTGGAGCTGGACCTGCCCGACACCATCCGCGCCACCGCCGCCAACGCGGGCTACCTGGACATCAAGATGGTGCCGGAACGCCACAACAACGTGAAGGTGCTGCTGCTGATGGACGTGGGCGGCACCATGGACGAGCACATTGCGCGCGTGGAAGAGCTCTTCAGCGCCACCAAGACCGAGTTCAAGCACCTGGAGTTCTACTACTTCCACAACTGCGTCTACGACTTCATGTGGAAAAACAACCGCCGCCGCTACAGCGAGAAGTTCCCGACCTGGGACATCATCCGCAAGTACAACAAGGACTACAAGCTGATCTTTGTCGGCGACGCCACCATGAGCCCGTACGAGATCCTGCAGCCCGGCGGCAGCGTGGAGTACAACAACGAGGAAGCCGGCGCCGAATGGCTGCAGCGCCTCACGAACGCCTTCCCCAGGTTCGTCTGGATCAACCCCGAGCCCCAGGGCGTCTGGCAGTACCGCCAGAGCATCAGCATCATGCAGCAGCTCATGAGCAACCGGATGTACCCGCTGACCATCAAGGGCATCGAGGAGGCCATGCGCCTGCTGACCAAGTAAGTCCCCGCGTATCGCGCGGTGGCCCCGCACCTCCCTCCGCGGGCGGAGGGAGGTCGGGAGGGAGGTGCCCACATACAGCCGCTTTGCGGCAGAGTCGCCAATTACAATGGCGACTCTGCCGCCATAGTTCAATGGATAGAACGAGCGCCTCCTAAGCGCTAGATGCAGGTTCGATTCCTGCTGGGGGCGCCAGCTGGCTGCCTGGCCCGGAAACGGCCCGCCCTTGCCTTGATGTCCATCAAGACGCGGTTTTCGTGGGTCCTCACAATGAAGCTCTTGCCACAGGAGACTTTCATGCCCGCATTCAGCCCCGCCCGCATCCTGCGTCTGCTCCTCACTGCCGTGTTGCTGCTCACTGGGCTGCAAGCCGTGCCCGCCCTGGCCCAGGCCAAGTTCGTGCAGACGCCCTACAAGAACCCCAAGGCCCTGGTGGATATCTACCTGGACGATCCACGCAAGCTGGCGTCTGCCCTGAACTGGGTGCGTGGCGTGATGAACCCGCTCACCGAGGCGCCCTACAGCATGGTCCCGGACGACATTCCCGTCATCGTGCTGATGCATGGCACCGAGATTGTCACCCTGGCACGCAAGAACGAGGAGCGCTACCGCGATGTGGTGCAACGCATGCGCTACTACGCCGACATGGGGGTGAAGTTCAAGGTCTGCGGCCTGGCCATGCGCGACTACGATTACCAGCCGGCCGATCTGTTTGACTTCGTCGAAGTCACCCCTTCGGCCATCACCGAGCTGATGCACTGGCAACTTCAGGGTTACGCCCTGATTCCGGCGCTGGTCAACGACAAGAAGTTCGCGATCGACGACATCCGCTGAAGAAAAGCGTCAACCCGACAAAAAAGGGGCCGACATCTGTCGGCCCCTTTTTCCATGCCTTGGTGCTCAGCGTCGCATCAAGCGGCGTAGCCCGGGTTGGGCAGCACGCCTTCGACCTTGGGCATGTTGAGCTTGCGGGCGCTGACCTTGCCACCACGGTCCTTGAGCCAGGTCTCGACCACTTCCCAGATAGGCTTGTTGCCGGCGTTGCGTGCTTCTTCCGACACCGGCGCCCAGCCGGCCACCATGTAGGTCTTGCCGGCCTCGATCAGCTTGCCGTTCAGACGCATGTTGTCGATGCGCTTGCCCATGCCCGCCACCGGGTTGCAGGTGTAGGACAGACCGCCCACGCGCACCATGTCACCGCCCTGCTGGTAGTACGGGTCGGGGTTGAAGAGGTTGTCGCAGACGTCCTCCAGCACGGTCTTGATGGTAGCGCCGCTCATTTCGGTCAGGGTCGCGTAGGAGTAGGTGGTGGCGGTCATGTCCATCAGCCACTCGCGCGTGATGCCCTGGCCCGGCAGCAGGCTGGTGCCCCAGCGGAAACCGGGCGAGAAGGCAATGTCGGCGCCCTGCACCTCGATCATGGCATCGAGCAGCAACTGGTCGCCGGTGCCGTTGAAGTTGCCGCGGCGGTACAGCGTGCCCTCGGTCACGGCCAGCACCTCGTTCAGCTTGGCTTCGTAGGGCGAACGGATCTTGGTGATCAGCGCGTCCATCTCCTTGTCGGCCGGCAGCATGTTGGAGAACACCGGCAGCAGCTTGTAGCGGAAGTCCGCCACCCGCTTGTCCTTGACCTCGAAATCGAGCACTGCCAGGAATTTGCCGTTGGAGCCGGCATTGGTCACCAGCGTCTTGCCGCCCTTGTTGCTGACCACGCTGGCCACCGGCATGCCGTCGTGCGTGTGGCCGCCCATGATGGCGTCGATACCGGAGACACGGCTGGCCATCTTCAGGTCCACGTCCATGCCGTTGTGCGAGATCACCACCACAACCTGCGCGCCCTTGGCACGCGCCTCGTCCACCATCTTCTGCATGTTCTCGTCCTGGATCCCGAAGGACCAGTCGGCCACCATGTAGCGGGGGTTGGCGATGGGGGTATACGGGAAAGCCTGGCCGATGATGGCGCAAGGCACACCGTTGATCTCGCGGATCACATAAGGCTTGAACACCTGGTCGCCGAAGTCGGCGGTGGTGACGTTCTGTGCCACGAAGTCGATCTTGCCGGCAAAGTCCTTCTCGACAATCTCCTTCACGCGCTCCATGCCATAGGTGAATTCCCAGTGGCCGGTCATCACGTCCACGCCCAGCAGCTTGCAGGCGTCGACCATGTCCTGGCCATTGGTCCACAGCGAGGTGGCCGAACCCTGCCAGGTGTCACCACCGTCGAGCAGCAGCGCGCCCGGACGGCTGGCCTTCATGCGCTTGACCAGCGTGGCCAGGTGGGCAAAACCGCCGACCTTGCCGTAGCGCTTGGCGGCCTTCTCGAAGTCCAGATAGGTCAGGGCGTGGGCCTCGGCCGTGCCGGGTCGCACCTTGGCGACCTTCAGCAGGTGCTCGCCCACCAGGTGCGGCAGGTTGCCCTTCATGCTGCCGATACCCAGGTTCACGTTGGGCTCGCGGAAATAGATCGGCTTGAGCTGCGCATGGCAGTCGGTCATGTGCAGAAAGGACACATTGCCGAATTTCGGAATGTCATACAGGCCATGCGCTGCCGTGGCTGCATCGGCCTCGGCATAGGCACCCAGGCCCATGCCCGCCATGGTGCCAGCACCCAGCACCTGCATAAATTCGCGTTTGGAAAGATTCATGATTGCGCTACCGCTGTGAATGAGTTGTCAGGAATCCGGCATCAACCCGGTCTCTCATATAAAGAAAAATGGAGAAGGGTCGCCCTTCTCCATCATCAGAACGCAGTCCCGGGAATCAGGACACCGTTGCTTCGTCGGTGCGGCTGTCGCCCTTGTTGTCCTTCCAGC
>CAZJKR010000112.1:3317-9706 GCA_964546615.1 uncultured Curvibacter sp. | reverse complement strand
GCGGCCTGAATCAAGTCCACCGATTCGCGCACCGAGGTACCCGCCGAGATGACGTCATCGACGATCAACACGCGCCCGTTGAGTGGCGCACCGATCAGCGAACCGCCTTCGCCATGGTCCTTGGCTTCCTTGCGGTTGTAGGCAAAAGGCACGTTGCGGCCACGGCGCGCCAGTTCCACCGCCAGCGCGGCACCCAGCGGGATGCCCTTGTAGGCCGGACCGAAGACCATGTCGAATTCGATGCCGGACGCGAGAATGCGCTGGGCATAGAATTCGGCGAGACGACCGAGTTTGGCGCCGTCATCGAACAGCCCGGCATTGAAGAAATAGGGGCTCATGCGCCCGGCCTTGGTCTTGAATTCGCCAAAGCGCAGCACGCCGCAATCAACGGCAAACTGCACAAAGTCCTGGGCCAGCTGATCCTGCCCCGCTGTAGACGCCACACCTTCCGCCATGGGAAATTCCTTGTTCAAATTAAGCAGCCTCAACCTCAATGGCATCCGTTCCGCCACCAGCAAGGGGCTTGAAGCCTGGCTCGACGCCACCAGACCGGATTGTATTTGCGTGCAGGAAGTGAAGGCCCAGGCGCCCGACGTGGCCGGGCGCTTCGAGCAGCTCTCGGGCCTGCAGGGTTATTTCCACTTCGCCGAGAAAAAAGGCTACTCGGGCGTCGGCATCTACACCCGCCACGAACCCAGCGAGGTGCGCATCGGCTACGGCTCGCCCGAGTTCGATGCCGAAGGCCGCTATGTCGAGCTGCGCTTCGACACCCCGAGCACCAAGCTCTCGCTCATCAGCTGCTACTTCCCCAGCGGTTCCTCGGGCGAGGAGCGCCAGCAGGCCAAGTTCCGCTTCCTCGACGAGATCTACCCGCACCTGCAGGCGCTGCGGGCCGAGCGTGAGTTCATCCTCTGCGGCGACGTCAACATCGCGCACAAGGAGATGGACCTGAAGAACTGGAAGGGCAACCTGAAGAACTCCGGCTTCTTGCCCGAGGAGCGCGCCTGGATGACCCGCCTGCTGGACGAAGGCGGCCTGGTGGACGTCTACCGCCGCCTGCAGCCCGAGGCGACTGATGCCGCCTACACCTGGTGGAGCAACCGCGGCCAGGCCTATGCCAAGAACGTGGGCTGGCGCATCGACTACCACCTGGCCACGCCGGCGCTGGCTGAGCGCGCGCGCACCGAGGCCATCTACAAGGGCGAAAAGTTCAGCGACCACGCCCCCGTGACCATCGACTACGCCGATCTGCTGTAGCGTCAGCGCGTCAATGCCCTGCGCGCAGTTTGTCGTGGATGCGCCGCGTGGTGCGCCACACGCCCCACAGCACCAGCGGGATCAGCGCCCCGGTGGCAATCTCGACATTCAGCGGTACCCCCGCGGCCTTGACGGCCTTGACGCCATACAGCAGCAGGCTGACCACATAGTAGGAAATGGCGGCAATCGACAGCCCCTCCACCGTGGTCTGCAGACGCAGCTGCATGGCTTGACCGCGGGTGAGTTTCTCCAGCAGTTGCTGGTTCTGCACTTCGGTGGCGATATCCACCCGCGTGCGCAGCAGCGCACTGGTGCGCGACACGCGCTCCGACAGCGAGGCCAGCCGTTGCGCCGTGGCTGCCACGGTGGCGATGGCCGGCGACAGGCGGCGCTGCATGAACTCGCCCAGCGTCTGGGTGCCGGAGACCGGCTGCTCGCGCAATTCGGTCAGGCGCTGACGAACCAGTGTGTCGTAGGCGCGAGTGGCTGAAAAACGGTAGTCATGTTCGGCGGTGGCGCGCTCGATGCGCGCGGCCAGTGACACCAGGGTGTCGAGCAACTCCTGGTCGGAGGCCGTCTTGTGTTCCAGCCGTGCCGTGATATCGGCCAGCTGGTCCTCGGCCGCGGCCAGCATCGGCCCCAGGACCTTGGCCACCGGCAGGCCACGCAGGGCCATCAGGCGATAAGTCTCCAACTCCAGCAGGCGCTGCGAGATACGGCCGGCGCGCGTCTCGGAGGTGGTGGTCGGCGCGATCACCAGCATGCGCTCGAAGCCGCTGTCGCGCAGCAGGAAGTCGGTCACGGCCCAGGAATGACCGTTGTTGCCCAGCACCGAAGCCACCACCGTGTGGTCGCCAAACCAGTGGCGCGCCTGCGCCATGGTGGCCTCGGGCGTCGTCAGATCACCATGCACCATGGCCAGCTTGATGGCGGCAATGGTCCGCCCCGGGATGTCGCGCAGCCAGTCGGGCGGCACCGCCAACGCCGACAGCAACTCGGGGTTGCTCGCCCCCAGCTGCGCAGCCGCCGGCAGCGCTTGCACGATGGAGTAGCGCGTGAACTCGGTATGACGTTCCCACTTGACGGTGTGGCCCTCGAAACGCAGGCGCAGGAAGTTGCCCTGCAGTTGATCGATGGCCAGCGCCTGCTGTCCCGGCAGGCGGCGCAGATGCTCACACTCCTGCTCACGCGTGACGCCTGCATTGAGCACGGCCACATAGACCACCAGCGCAGGCAGGCGGATACGAGCGGGCGGGCGGGCATGGACTTCGTTGTGCAGCGTGGCACGCTGCAGGTCATCGGCAGGCAACTGGCGGGGAGCGATATCGGCGGTCATTTTGGAATCCATGTGCCCTATTGTGCGGGCAGCCGAACAACCGTTCAGCCCGACAACTGCTCCTGGCGCGTAAACAGGGGCAATGCACCGAGTTCGCTGGCCGGGCAAGGGCGCGCGAAATGGTAGCCCTGCAGCAGATCGACACCGAGGTCGCGCAGCACCTGGGCGGTGACCTCGTCTTCCACCCCCTCGGCCACGGTGCGCAGGCGCAGCGCCTGTGCCAGGCTGACGATGCCCTGCGCCATGCGCAGCCCTTCCAGGCTGTGCACACGGCGCACGAAGGAGATGTCAATCTTGAGCTCGCCGATCGGCAGTTCGTGCAACTGCGACAGCGAGGCGTAGCCGGTCCCGAAATCGTCGATGGCCAGGGTGAAGCCGGCACTGGCGAGCTGGCGCAGGCGGTCCTCGGCAAATTCGACGTCCATCAGCGCCACCGATTCGGTGATTTCCAGTACCAGCATGCGGGGGTCGAGCTCGTAACGCTCGACGTCGGCCAGCAGCATCTGCATGAAGTCGGAGGCAAACAGCTGGCGCTTGGAAATGTTGATCGACAGCATCAGCTCAGGGTGGGTCTGGCGCCAGGCGCGGAACTGCTCGAAGGCCTGGCGTCGCACCAGGTGGCCGAGTTCGCCGATCAGGCCCAGGTTCTCCGCCATCGGGATGAAGCTGCCGGGCGAGATCCAGCCCAGATCCGCGTCGTGCCAGCGCGCCAGCGCCTCCACCCCGACCAGGCGCGGGCGGCCGTCGGGCAGCAGGCGTGACGCCACCAGCGGCTGGAACCAGACGGCGATGCGCTGGTCGCGGATGGCCTGGGCCAGCCGGGTCTGGATGTAGAGCTCCTTCTTGCCCAGCCCCTTGCGCGACATGTCGGCAAACAGCTGGTAGTTGTTGCGCCCCTGCGACTTGGCATAGAACATGGCGCGATCGGCCTGCGCCAGCAGGCTGTCGATGTCGCCGCTGCTCTCGTCGTCGGGGTAGACCGCGATGCCCATGCTGAAGGTGGCGTTGATGGTCAGGCCGTCGAGCATCACGGTCTGGCGCATGGCCTCCACCATCTTCTGCGCCACCTGACGCACCGCATCGGCGGTGGTGAGGTCCGGCAGCAGCACCACGAACTCGTCACCGCCCCAGCGCGCCAGCGTGTCGCCGTCGCGCAGGCAGCTCTTGAGCAACTGCGAGAGCGACAGCAGCAGCGCATCGCCGGCCTTGTGGCCGTAGGCGTCGTTGATGTTCTTGAAGTGGTCGAGGTCGATGAAGCACACGCCCACCCGGTTGCCGGTGCGGGCCGCCTGCTGGATCGCCTGCTGGATGCGGTCTTCCAGCAGCACGCGGTTGGGCAGGCTGGTCAGCGCATCGTGCAGGGCCATGTAGGAGATGTGCCGCTCCTGCAGGTAGCTCTTGGTGACGTCGCGCAGCACACCGCGCGCACCGGTGACTTCGCCGTCGTCGTCGCGCTCCACCACAAAGCGGCATTCCATCCACTGCTCTGCACGGGTCTGGGTCTGGAAGCGGTAGCGGCCGCGGAACTCGTCCTTCTGCCCCGAGATCAGTCCCATCAGGTGCAGCTCGAAGGCACTGCGATCCTCCTCATGCACCTGGGCCAGCAGGCTGGTGTCGGCCATGGGCGCCGTGCCCACCAGCAGCCACCAGCCGCTGTTGGCGCTGACGATGCGGCCCCGCCGGTCGAGCTCCAGCACCGCCTCCTCCAGCAGGTCGAGCGTGCGCACAAACGAGTGCTGCTCGGCCGCCCGCACCTTCTCCTTGCTCAGGGCATGGTGCAGGGCGGCGAAGGGCTGCCGCACGCTGTCGGCAAAAACGGCGCGGTAGATGAAGGTGTAGCTGACGATCTTGTAGATATGGCCGACCAGGTTGAACAGATCGCCATGCGATAGAGCGTGAAGCACAGCTCGGACAGAGCGGCGATGGCGGCCGCGGCGAACAGGTCGGCCGTGTTGCTGGCGCCAGCGCGGCGCGACTGCCGGAAAAAGAGCCAGGCCGCCAGGCCATAAAGCGCCACCAGCACGTATTCGGCGCCGATCTTCAGCTCGGTCAGGCCCTGCCCGGCGACGAACAGCACCGGCAACCGATCCATATGGAACAGGACCAGGGTGTAGACCACGGCCACATAGACCAGCACCCCCGCCAGCAAGCCGTACCGGGTTCTGGGGTTGCTCAGCGGCCCCCAGTCGCGCAGGGCAATCGTCAGGAAACCGATGGCAGGCAGCAGCCTGGCGGCCAGCCAGAAGCTGATGGACTTCTGCATGCTCGCCGGCGTGATGAAGTCGGGCATGCCCAGCACCGACATCGTGTGGGCAAAGTCCAGCAGGCCGGTGCCCAGCAGCATCACCCCCAGGATCGCGATGTTGCCGGGACGCTCGTCGGAATAGGCGTGCCAGGCAATGCCGAAGCCGAGCATGGCCACGACGATGGCCATGGTTTCCATGACCGTGTGCAGCGGCAGGTAGTGCGCAATCGCGAGATCGGCCCCTTTGAACCCGACCCACAGCAGGCCGTAACCCAGCGCCGCCAGCGCCACCAGGATCAGCAGCCGCTGACGGTAGCGCTCCTGCTGGGCAGACGAAATGATCGGCACCGTTGACTGCATCAATACTCCCTGCTGCGGCTTTCTCTGGCTGGCGCTGTGGATTTCTCTTGGCTTGGCGCATGGGAGACGGCACCCATCCATCCCGAAACGACCCGAACGCTCGATGCGCGATTGTTACGAATGTATAGTGCTTTTTCCAACGGGTAAACCCCACACCCTATTCGCCCATGCTGCACTACGAAACCATCCCCGTCACCGCCTTCCAGCAGAACTGCTCCATCGTCTGGTGCGACGACACCATGAAAGCCGCCGTCATCGACCCCGGCGGCGACCTGGACGTGCTGCTCGACACTGTTGCGCGCCTGGGCGTCACGCTGGAGCAGATCTGGCTGACCCATGCCCACATCGACCATGCCGGCGGCACCGCCGAACTCTCGCAAAAACTGGGCCTGCCCATCATCGGTCCGCACCCGGGCGATCAGTTCTGGATCGACGCCCTGCCCTTGCAGGGCGAGCGTTTCGGCCTGCCGCACGCCGAGCCCTTCACGCCGACGCGCTGGCTGCATGACGGCGACACCGTCCAGATCGGCCACTGCACCCTGAACGTGCGCCACTGCCCGGGCCACACGCCGGGGCATGTGGTGTTCCACTCGCCCGAGGCCCGCCGTGCCTTCGTCGGCGACGTGCTGTTTGCCGGCTCGATCGGCCGCACCGACTTTCCGCAGGGCAACCACCAACAGCTGCTCGACAGCATCACGCAGCGCCTGTGGCCCATGGGCGACGACACCGTGTTCATCCCCGGCCACGGCCCCGAAAGCACCTTCGGCCGCGAACGCCAGACCAACCCCTTCGTCGGCGGCACCTGAGCCCTCAACGACAGACAAGCTGTCTAGCTCCGCCAACCAACCAGACCGCAGGACACCGTGGAACCGGCTCCGCCGGGCCACTGGTGTCGCCCCCTTGAGGGGACTGAGACCTGCGGCTCCAAGTCTGCCTGCGCAGACTTGGACTGGTCGAAGAGACTGCGCCTCTGGCGCAGTCACCGTGCGAGCCACACGCAGTGGGCGAGAGTCGGGGGTGTTACCTCTTCGCCCGCTCGTACAAGGGCAATACCTTGGGCAGGCTGGCCTCGATCTCGGCAATGCGCGTCTTGCCCGACGGATGGGTGGACAGCCATTGCGGCGGCCCGCCCTGGCTGGCCGCACCCATCTTCTGCCACAACGTGACACCCGCGCGCGGGTCGTAGCCGGC
>CAZJKR010000112.1:0-3307 GCA_964546615.1 uncultured Curvibacter sp. | reverse complement strand
GCTGAACTCCAGCGTCAGCAGGTTGGCACCGCCGCGTGCCAGCGAATCGGTCAGGCGCGGATCGATGCCGAAGATGCCGGCCGCCAGCACACCGCCGATGCGTGCCGCGCCGTGGGTGACGGCGTTCTTGCCCATGCGCTCGCGCGCATGCTCACGCAGCGCGTGTGCCACCTCATGGCCCATGACCATGGCCACCTCGTCGTCGCTGAGCTTCAGCTTGTCCAGGATGCCGGTGTAGAACACGATCTTGCCGCCCGGCATGCAGAAGGCGTTGACCTGCGAGGAACCGATCAGGTTGACCTCCCAGCGCCAGTCCCGCGCCCGCGGGTTCCAGGCCAGGGCATGCGGAATGATCTTGCGGGCGATCACGCGCAGGCGCTGCAGCTGCGGATGGTCGTCCGGCGCCAGCGCACCCTTCGCCCGGGCTTGCGCCAGCAGCTGGCGGTACTGCTGCGCCGCACTCTGCTCGACCTCGTCGGCCGGCACCAGCTTGCTGAAGGCGGAGTTCTTGCCGACCTCCACGCCGTCGCGCGCCAGCGCTGGCAAGCTCCCCAGCGCGAACAGCAGCAAGCCGCCCGCCAGCCAGTGGCGCAGGCGCAAAACGGGGGCCAATGAAGGCATGGCGGTCATGGACATGGTCGGGGCAGCCATGGGGCTGCGCTTATTATTCCTGCATGTCCTCAAGTGCCCCCGAAGCCCCCCAAATCAAGAGCTCCTGGCTCGCCACCCTGCGCGTCTACCTGGAAGCCCCGACGCTGCGCATGCTCGTGCTGGGGTTCTCGGCCGGTCTGCCGCTGCTGCTGGTGCTGGGTACGCTGAGCTTCCGGCTGCGCGAAGCCGGTATCGACCGCAGCACCATCGGTTACCTGAGCTGGGTCGGTTTGGCCTACGCCTTCAAGTGGGTGTGGGCCCCGCTGGTGGACCGGTTGCCCCTGCCGCTGCTGACGCGTTGGCTCGGCCTGCGGCGCAGCTGGCTGCTGCTGGCGCAGGCCGTGATCATGACCGGCCTGACCGGCATGGCACTCAACAACCCGCAACTCGGGCTCGAGCCGCTGGTGTGGTGCGCCCTGCTGGTGGCTTTCGGTTCGGCAACGCAGGACATTGCGCTCGACGCGTTCCGCATCGAATCGGCTGGCGCCGAACGCCAGGCCGCACTGGCCGCGGCCTACCAGACCGGCTATCGCCTGGCCATGATCTGGGCCGGGGCCGGCGTACTGTGGATCGCGGCACGCGCTGAAGCAGCGCCCGCCGCGGCAGCGGGTGCCCTCGTCTACCAGAACGCCGCCTGGCAGGCCGCCTACCTGGTCATGGCCGCCAGCATGCTGCCCGGCGTGCTGACGGTGCTGTTCAGCCCCGAGCCGGCGCGACGCGAACTGCCGCCGGCCAAAAACCTGGCGCAATGGCTGCAGGGCGCGCTGGTGGCGCCGTTCAGCGACTTCATCCGCCGCTACAAGTGGCAGGCAGCGCTGATCCTGGCCTTGATCGCGGTCTACCGCATCAGCGACGTGGTGATGGGCATCATGGCCAACCCCTTCTATGTCGACATGGGCTATTCCAAGGACGAAGTGGCGGCCGTGACCAAGATCTACGGCGTCATCATGACCCTGGTGGGCGCCTTCGTCGGCGGGGCACTGGCCATGCGCCTGGGCGTGATGCGCGTGCTCATGCTCGGCGCCCTTCTGAGCGCCGCCAGCAACCTGCTGTTTGCCTGGCTGGCCGGACATGGCCACGACGTGACGGCGCTGATCGCCGTGATCTCGGCCGACAACCTGGCCAGCGGCATCGCCTCGGCGGCCTTCATCGCCTACCTCTCCAGCCTGACCAACATCAGCTACTCGGCCACCCAGTACGCCCTGTTCAGCTCCATGATGCTGCTGTTGCCCAAGTTCGTGGCCGGCTTTTCCGGCGACTACGTCAACGCCTTCGGCTATAGCCATTTCTTCACCGCCACCGCCCTGCTTGGCCTGCCGGTGCTGCTGCTGGTCTGGCTGGCATCCAGGGCAAAATCCACCTGAAAGGCACGACACATATACGCCGATAGCTACAAATTCAATAGCATACAGGCAGCCCGGTTTACCTAGCTTTACACCCGCTTCAAGCGCAGCTGACAGCCGGCTGCCATCATGACCGCTTTCCATCGATAGACTTCGCGCATGAATCAGCCTCTCCTGATGATCGAAGACGATGCCCGCCTGGCGCGCATGGTCAGCGAGTACCTTGGGCAATCGGGCTTTGTGGTGCACCACGCGCCGGACGCCGGCGCCGGCCTGGCCCGCCTGCAGGAGGCAGGCGAGGCTGCACCGCAACTCATCATCCTCGACCTGATGCTGCCGGACATGGACGGTCTGGACGTGTGCCGCCGCATCCGCGCCCTGCCCGGCGCCCTGGCGCAGACGCCGGTTCTGATGCTCACCGCCAAGGGTGACCCGATGGACCGCATCATCGGCCTGGAAATGGGTGCCGACGACTACCTGCCCAAACCGTTCGAACCGCGTGAGCTGCTGGCCCGCATCCGCGCCATCCTGCGCCGGCGGGTCGACAACGGCGCCCCCACGGCCAGTCTGATGCGCTTCGGTGCGCTGACGATCGACCGCGATGCCCGCAGTGTCACCGTGAACGGCCAGCTTTGTGAGCTGACCGCCTACCAGTTCGACCTGCTGGTCGCGCTGGCCGAGCGTGCCGGGCGTGTGCTGACGCGCGACCAGATCATGGAAGCGGTACGCGGTCGCGAACTGGAAGCCTTCGACCGCTCGATTGATGTCCACATGGGCCGCATCCGTGCCGCCATCGAAGCCGACGCCAAGAATCCCAAGCGCATCCTGACGGTGCGCGGCGTCGGCTACGTGTTCGCCCGCCAGCAGGACTAGGCGCCGGCATGAAAACACCCTGGACCCAGCGCCTGTACCTGCGCATCTGGCTGGCCGTGGTGGCCGCCGTGGTGCTGCTGACCCTGCTGTTCGGCTGGCTCTGGCGCCAGGAGGCCGAACGCGAACGCGCCCAGCGCCCCGGACGCGAGATCGTGCTGCGCAATGCCCAGGGCGAAATCATCGGCCAGGCCGCGATGCGCCCGGAGCGCCTGCCCGGCCAGCAGGGCTTTGAATTCGAAGTGCCGACCCGCGACGGCCAGACCGTCTACGTGCAGCTGCCGCGCCCGGGCAACCGTCCGGGCGCGAAGCACCCCCCGCCGCCACCGGGCTGGCGCCCGCCGTTCGACATCGTCTGGCTGTTTGGCCTGGTGGGCGTAGCCGTCGCGCTGGGCGCCTTCCCCATCGTGCGTCGCCTGACCAAGCGGCTGGAGGCCCTGCAG
>CAZJKR010000111.1:0-9730 GCA_964546615.1 uncultured Curvibacter sp. | reverse complement strand
TGCACCGTGCGCTCCAGGTACCAGCCTTCTTCGCGGTAGAGCTGCATGAAGGCGCCGGTGTACTCCAGCACTTCCTCCGCGGTCTTGAGCTTGGTGAAGAAGTGCGCCACCTCGGTCTTGATGCCGCCGTTGCCGGCGATGTGCATCTCCCAGCCGGAGTCGACGCCGATGATGCCGACGTCCTTGATGCCGGCCTCGGCGCAGTTGCGCGGGCAGCCCGAGACGGCGAACTTGACCTTGTGCGGCGCGTACATGCGCCACATGGCGCGCTCCAGGTCCTTGCCCATCTGCGTGCTGTCCTGCGTGCCCATGCGGCACCACTCGCTGCCCACGCAGGTCTTCACCGTGCGCAGGGCCTTGGCGTAGGCGTGGCCGCTGGGCATGCCGATGTCGCGCCACACGGCCTGCAGGTCCTCCTTCTTCACGCCCAGCAGGTCGATGCGCTGGCCGCCGGTGACCTTGACGGTGGGGATCTGGTACTTGTCCACCGCGTCGGCAATGCGGCGCAGCTCGTCGGCCGTGGTCTCGCCGCCCCACATGCGCGGGATCACGCTGTAGGTGCCGTCCTTCTGGATGTTGGCGTGGCTGCGTTCGTTGATGTAGCGGCTTTGCGGATCGTCCTTGGCCTCCTTGGGCCAGCTGCTGATGAGGTAGTAGTTCACCGCCGGGCGGCAGCTGGCGCAGCCATTGGGCGTCTTCCAGTCCATGAACTTGAAGACGTCGGCTATCGTCAGCAGCTTGTTGGCCACGATGGCGTCGCGCACCGCCTGGTGGCCGTGCTCGGTGCAGCCGCACATGGCCTTGGTCTTGGGCGTGGCCGAGTAATCACCGCCGGCGGTGAACATCAGGATCTGCTCCACCAGCCCGGTGCAGGAGCCGCAGGAGGCGCTGGCTTTGGTGTGCTTGCGCACCTCGTCCAGCGTGAACAGACCCTTTTCCTTGATGGCCTTGCAGATGCTGCCCTTGGTCACGCCGTTGCAGCCGCACACCTCGTCGGTATCGGCCATGGCGGCGGCCTTGCTGTGGCCTTCATGGCCGGCGTCGCCGATGTTGCTCTCACCGAACATCAGCCGGTCGCGGATGTCGGCCACCGGGCGGCCGTCGCGCAGCAGCTTGAAGTACCAGCTGCCGTCCACGGTGTCGCCATAGAGGCAGGCGCCCACCAGCTTGTCGTCCTTCAGCACCAGCTTCTTGTAGACGCCGGCGCCGGGGTCGCTCATCACGATCTCTTCCGTGCCGTCTCCGCCCATGAAGTTGCCCGCGGAAAACAGGTCGATGCCGGTGACCTTGAGCTTGGTGGAGGTCAGCGAGCCGGTGTAGCGGCCGATGCCGAACTCCGCCAGGTGGTTGGCCAGCACCTTGCCCTGCTCGAACAGCGGCGCCACCAGACCGTAGGCAATGCCGCGGTGCGCGGCGCATTCGCCCACGGCGTAGATGCGCGCGTCGGTGGTGGTCTGCAGCGTATCGCTGACCACGATGCCGCGGTTCACGTGCAGGCCCATGCGTTCGGCCAGCGCGGTGTTGGGGCGGATGCCCACCGCCATCACCACCAGATCGGCCGGCACCTCGCTGCCGTCCTTGAAGCGCACGCTTCCTACCCGTTCGGGCTGAGTCTGTCGAAGCCCTTCGACAAGCTCAGGGTGAACGGTGTTGGGTGTTGCGTGGCGAACGGCAGGGAGTATCGCTTCGGTCTGCGCGCCGATCAGGAACTGCATGCCGCGTTCTTCCAGCGACTGCTGCAGCAGCTTGCCGGCTACCTCGTCGAGCTGGCGCTCCATCAGCCAGGGCGCCACGTGCACCACGCTCACGCTCATGCCGCGCTTCATCAGGCCGTTGGCGGCTTCCAGGCCGAGCAGGCCGCCGCCGATGACCACCGCGTGCTTGTACTTGGCGGCGGCGTCGATCATGGCCTGGGTGTCGGCAATGTCGCGGTAGGCCAGCACGCCTTGCAGTTCCTTGCCCGGCACAGGCAGGATGAAAGGGTTGGAGCCGGTGGCGAGGATCAGGCGGTCGTAGGGCGCGCTCAGTTCATCGCCGCGCGCATTGCGCGCATGCACCACACGTTTGACGCGGTCCACCTCGGTCACCGTCCAGCCAGCGTGCAGGGTGATGCCGTTGTCCTGGTACCAGGCCCAGTCGTTGAGCACGATTTGCTCCAGCGTCTGCTCGCCGGCCAGCACCGGCGAGAGCAGGATGCGGTTGTAGTTGGGGTGCGGCTCGGCACCGAAGACGGTGATGTCGTACAGGTCGGGCGCGATCTTCAGCAGCTCTTCGAGCGCGCGCACACCGGCCATGCCGTTGCCGACCATCACCAGCTTCATCTTGTTCTTGGGGTTGACTCTCATGTCCATGTTGGTCTCCTCAAGCAACTTTCTCGACATGGGCCTGGCGCGTGTAGAGGAAATCGATCACCGCCTTGCGGCAGTTGATGTAACGCGGGTCTTCGGCCAGCTGCACGCGGTGGCGTGGGCGCGGCAGGTCCACCGCCAGCACCTCGCCGATGGTGGCGGCCGGGCCGTTGGTCATCATCACGATCTTGTCGGACAGCAGCACCGCCTCGTCCACGTCGTGCGTCACCATCACCACCGTGCTCTGGGTGCGCGCCACGATCTCCAGCAGCTCGTCCTGCAGCTTGGCGCGTGTCAGCGCATCCAGCGCGCCGAAGGGCTCGTCCATCAGCAGCACCTGCGGCTCCATCGACAGCGCCCGGGCAATGCCCACGCGCTGCTTCATGCCGCCCGAGATTTCGCCCGGGCGCTTGGTGGCCGCGTGGGCCAGGCCCACCAGTTCCAGCGCGGCGTGGGTGCGCGCCTTGAGCTGGGCCTTGCTTTCGCTGCCGCTGAAGACGCGCTCCACCGCCAGGTAGACGTTCTCGAAGCAGGTCAGCCAGGGCAGCAGCGAGTGGTTCTGGAACACCACCGCCCGCTCAGGCCCGGGGCCAGCGATTTCGCGGTTGGCGCACAGCAGCGCGCCGGCGGTGGGTGTGGTCAGGCCGGCGATCAGGTTGAGCAGGGTGGACTTGCCACAGCCCGAGTGACCGATCAGCGCCACGAACTCGCCCTTGGCAATGGTCAGGTTGATGTCGCGCAGCGCGGGGAACTGGCCTTTCCTGGTACGGAAAGTCTGATCGACGCCCTGGACCTCGATGAACTTGGTGGTGAGGGATGCATTCATTTCATTACCTCCATGCTTCGCATTGCGGTGCAAGCCCCCTTCGGGGCGGCCAGGCGGGGGCTCATGACTTCACCTCTTCAAAGGTGAAGGCGCTGGCCAGCTTGATGAGGGCGAACTCCAGCACCAGGCCGACGATGCCGATCACGAAGATGGCGATGATGATGTTCTTGACGTTGAGGTTGTTCCACTCGTCCCAGACCCAGAAGCCGATGCCCACGCCGCCGGTCAGCATCTCGGCCGCCACGATCACCAGCCAGGCGGTGCCCACGGCGAGCCGCACGCCCGTGAGCATGTAGGGCAGCACGGCGGGGAACAGGATCTTGGTGACGATCTTCCATTCCGACAGATTGAGCACGCGCGCCACGTTCATGTAGTCGCTCGGTACGCGCTGCACGCCCACCGCGGTGTTGATGATCATGGGCCAGATCGAGCAGATGAAGATGGTCCAGATGGCGGCCGGGTTGGCGCCCTTGAACACCAGCAGGCCGATGGGCAGCCAGGCCAGCGGCGAGACCGGGCGCAGCAGGCTGATGAGCGGGTTGAACATGCGGCTCAGGAACTCGAAGCGCCCGATCATGAAACCGGCCGGTATGCCCACCGCCGCCGCCAGGCCGAAGCCCAGGGCCACACGCTCCAGCGACATCAGCACGTTCCAGCCCACGCCCTGGTCGTTCGGGCCCTTGCGGTAGAACGGGTCGCTGAAGACCTCCAGCGCCTGGGCCCAGGTCTCGGCCGGGGTGGGAATGCTGCTGCCGCTGGAGGCGGCCACCAGCGCCCAGATGCCCACCAGCAACGCCAGGCCGAAGAACGGCGGCAGCACCCGCAGCGCCAGGCCGCGCCAGTCGTAGCCAGGCGCCTGCGGTGCCGTTGGTTCCTGATGTTTTGCGGCCGCAGCCCTTGCGGGACGGTCGGAAGATGCTACTTTTTCCGTAGCGGCCGGCGGGGCGGCGGGCGCAAGCCCGTCCACCGGCGGATGAAACACGGCGCTGACCATGATGCGTTCCTTCTCTGCTGTTCTGTGCGTTCAGGCTTTGATCTTGAAACCGTCGGCGTACTTCTTCGGATCCTTGCCATCCCAGACCACGCCGTCGATCAGCTTGCTGGTGCGCATGACGTCCTTGGGCACCGGAATCTTCATGGCCGAGGCCACCTGCTTGTAGAGGTCGATCTGGTTGATCTGCCTGGCCACGCCCAGGTAGTCCGGGTGCTCCTTCAGCAGGCCCCAGCGCTTGTGTTGCGTGAGGAACCACATGCCGTCGGAGAGATACGGGAAGTTCACCGCGCCGTCGTTGTAGAACTTCATGTGGTTGGGGTCGTCCCAGGTCTTGCCCATGCCGTTCTGGTAGCGGCCCAGGATGCGCTGGTTGATGGCGTCCACGCTGGTGTTGATGTAGGACTTCTGCGCCACCGTCTCGGCCATCTTCATCTTGTTCTGCAGGCCGGCGTCGATCCACTGGCTGGCCTCCAGCACGGCCATCATCACGGCGCGGGTGGTGTTGGGGTACTTCTTGACGAAGTCGGCCGTGGTGCCCAGCACCTTCTCCGGGTGGTCCTTCCAGATGTCCTGCGTGGTGTTGGCGGTGACGCCGATGCCGTCCATGATGGCGCGGTGGTTCCAGGGTTCGCCAACGCAGAAGCCGTCCATGTTGCCCACGCGCATGTTGGCCACCATCTGCGGCGGCGGCACCGTGATCAGCTTGGCGCCGGAGATCGGGTTGATGCCGGCGGCGGCCAGCCAGTAGTGCATCCACATGGCGTGGGTGCCGGTGGGGAAGGTGCCGGCGAAGGTGTATTCGCGCTTCTCCTTGGCCATCAGCTTGGCCAGCGAGGGGCCGTCCACCGCGCCCTTGTCGGCCAGGGCTTTGGACAGGGTGATGGCCTGGCCGTTGTTGTTCAGGCTCATCAGCACCGCCATGTCCTTCTTCGGGCCGGAGATGCCCAGGTGCACGCCATAGATCAGGCCGTACAGCACGTGGGACATGTCCAGCTCGCCGTTGACCAGCTTGTCGCGCACGCCGGCCCAGCTGGCTTCCTTGCTCGGGATGATCTTCACGCCGTACTTCTGGTCGAAGCCCAGCACCGAGGCCATCACCACGCTGGCGCAGTCGGTCAGCGGAATGAAGCCGATCTTCACTTCCTTCTTCTCCGGTGCGTCGGAGCCGGCCGCGTAGACGGCGGCACGCAGCGCGGGGTCGATGCCGACGGCAGCGACGGCGGCGCCCTGCAGCAGGGTGCGGCGGCTCAGGGGGGTATGCAGAAGATCAGGCATGGCTAGCTCCTTGGGCAATGAAGAAAACAAAAAAGGCGTCCTCACACAGCGGGCGCGTCGTGCTGACGCTGCCTGCCGGTGGGGACGCCTTTGTCCGTCTGGCAACCCCTTCCGCCGTTGGAGGGGGCTGCCAAGTGACCGCTATCGGTCTTGTTCTCTTCTATGCAAGGGGCATGCCAGCATTTGAATGCCGTTGATTGCTATTGATTTGATAGCTGACAACGCAATAACCACATGCGCTGAACAGCTATTTTTTTGAAAATATCGAGGGCGCACCGATTTTGTGCGCTGCACCAAAAGGTCACAGCAGATCGGCTGCATCCAGCAGCAGCTGGGCCACATCCGCCAGTTTCAGCCCCTTGTCCATGGCGGTCTTGCGCAGCTTGTCGTAGGCCGCCTGTTCGCTCAGGGCGTGGCGCTGCATCAGCAGGCCCTTGGCGCGGTCGATCAGCTTGCGCTCGTTGAGGCTGGCGCGCACGGTGTTGAGTTCGTCGCCCATGGCCTGCAGCCGTCGGGCCTGCTCCTGCACCAGCTCCAGGATCGAACGCTCCAGCTGCAGGCCGTAGCCCTGGGCGGGCACGCCGAAAGCGGGCGCCGACGTGTCCGTGGCGGGGTTGCCCGCTGGCGGGCTGGCCGCTGCGGTGGCATCCCGGAAGAACGACAGGGCATCGGCATTGCGGGAGGCGTTGGCATCCAGGGCCTGGTAGGCCTGCAGGTCGCCGGTGGCGGCGGCGATCTTCTCCTCGCAGACCTGCAACAGCGCATGCGCCAGCCGGTCTTCCACCGTCTTCATGCAATCGATGCGTTGACTGCAGCAATCGAACCAGGCCTGGCTCTGGCTGGTGTCCAGCGCGGCGCCCGCGACGGCCGTGCCCAGGACACGCCGCATCCGCTCGAGTTCGGCCAGCGGCGCACCGGCCTGCGTGCGCTCCCACAGGGCGGCGACCTCGGGGCTGGAGAATTCGCGGAACACCTGCAGGCAGCGTTCCTGCGATTCGATCAGGTGCAGCAGGCGCTGCTGTTCGCAGGCTTCGGCCTGCCCCGAGGCGAACAGGGCCGAGCCGGTCGCGCGCTCCTGGCCGGCAAACTCCTTGCCCTGCATGAAATTGAACAGCGCCACCAGCAGGCGCGAGACTTCCGGGTCGCAGGCGCTGTCGGCGGCCTCGAACACCACCGCCAGCAGCCCGGCGATCAGTTGCACATAGGCATCGGTGGCCTGCCGGGCGGTCCAGCGCAGGGCGTCGATCTGCTGGCGCAGCGCCGGCAGGGCGTCGAGCCCCTGCAGCACGTAGGCGATCCGGCTGAACAGCCGGGCGCCATGGCCCACACGGTCGGACTCGGTGTCCAGGGTGTCGAAACATGCGCGCAGCTCGGCCTCGATCTGCCGGCACTCGTCAATCTGCTGCGCGCGGGCCTCGGCAAAGCGCGTGCCCTGCGAGCCCAGGTAGAGGTTGGACAAGCCGCGTTCACGCTGCAGGCCATGCACCAGGCGGGCGGACACGTTGACCAGCGCGCTGGTCAGCGCAAGCTGCTGCAGCTCGGTAATCTCGCAGCGCTTGGCTGCCACCAGGAAATTCAGGCCCGATTTCATGCGCAATGTGACAGAGTAGTCCGCTGGAGCTTAGCGGCCAGGAGGCGGCAGGCCGGAACATTGCCGCGCAGACGGCGTTGCACGGTCACGGCCAGACCGGGGGCATCAACGACGATGCGCAGACTTTCATTCATGAAAAATTTGGAGCAAGAAATGCGCCAATTGTGGGCGCAATTCGGAGCATCGCTGCGGTACGGCTGCTATAACCCGGGTACCTGCAACACCCGACCCAGGCACCGCCCATGACCCCGCAGACCGCCGCGCTGATGGCGCACTACAACCGCTGGATGAACGAGCGCATGTACGAGGCCGCCGCCAGCCTCGACGCCGCTGCGCTCAGCGCCGATCGCGGTGCCTTCTTCGGCTCCATCCTCGGCACGCTCAACCACATCGCCGTGGCCGACACCATCTGGCTGCACCGCTTTGCCCGGCACGAGGCCGGCTTCACCACCCTCGGCGCGCTGACCGATTTCCCGCAACCCTCTTCACTGACCCAGTCGCTCGCCCCCGACCTGGCAGGCCTGCGCGCCTACCGCCAGCCGCTGGACGCACTCATCGAACGCTGGGTGGCCGAGCTCACGCCCGAGCACCTGGCCGGCAACATCAGCTACAGCAACATGGCCGGCGTCCCGTCGAGCCGCAACTTCGGCGCCTTGCTGCAGCACTTCTTCAACCACCAGACGCATCACCGTGGTCAGGCCTCCACGCTGCTGTTTCAGGCGGGGGTGGATGTGGGGGTGACGGATTTGCTGGCGCTGATTCCGCGCGACGACAGTTGATTCAACGCTGGCCGGCGGTTCATGTTGGCGTTTGGCTTACGGCCAGAAGCGGAAATTGCGGCCCTGCCCCACAAGCAGTCACTGAGTGGCCCTTTTTGGGAGATAGACGTTCGGTGGCGCTCGTAGCGGCAGCCGTCCGTTACATTGCGGGGTTTCGCCGTTTGTTATGCGCGCCGCTCTACGCTATATTGGCGGAAATTCTTCAAATAAAACAAGCACTTAGCTTGCAGCAGGGGAGGCGCCAAGATGAACTTCCGTCCATGTTATTCCGCACTTTTGCGGCCTATATTAAGTTATGCCGCTTGAACTGCCGCTCGGCCCGTCCGATCTCATTGCACTGGGCGCTTTGCTCGTTGCGGGGCTGTCCGCGATCTACGCCCGCCGAGCACACGTTGCAGCCGACCGCGCGAATGACATATCGGTTCGGGAGAGCCGACGGCCACTTAGGCTGCAGGTGTTCCAGGCTATGCACCACTTTTCGCACTACTGCGCAACCTACTGGACCCTGTATCACATGGGTGAGGTGCGACGAAGCCGCGAGCTGACGGCGCGCATAGACACCTTCAAGTGGGAGATCGAGCAGCACGGGCACCTGGACATGCCAGACGTCGAACAGAAGTCGCACGAGTTCATCCAGAATGCTTGGAAGATGAAGCGTCTTGTTGATCGCATCGACGGTGGGCAGAACAATCCGCATGACCGGCAGTACGCGACCGCAGAAGAGAACATTGAAGCACTTGTGGATTGGTTTGGTCAGGAGAACCGTGAACTCAAGACATTGTTCGCGCCGTATCTGTCGGCGGCATAACATGTCAGTCCATCGGACCGCCTACGGCGGCCGCTGACCTTCACGTTAAGCGTCGCTGTCGCTTTTGGCGACTGCCCGCAATGGGTCGCCTGCTGCCATCGCTTAGGACCAGTTGTGGGTAGTCGCCAATGGCTGGTGTCGGGCCGTAGGCTGGGCCGCGCTCAATCCTTGAGGCTCACCCCCAGGGCGGCCAGCTTTCTTGCATACGAGTCCCTGCGTTTTTTCGCCTTTGCTGCTGTCTCGGTGGCGGCTTGGATGGCCTTGGGTCCCTTGTTCGCAGCAGCTTTGATCAATCCGAACTTGTGAGCAGCATCTGCCTCCGCCCGCTTGAAAGTGGCGATGAGTTCGGCATGGGCAACGGATGGATTCACGGGTACCCCCATATCAATCAGCGTCATGACCCTTCAAGTTTGACGTTGGTGCGAAGCAAGGCTGTTCTCAATTCGCGATTAGCAGGCTTTGAAACATCCACCTTTTGAACAGCCAGGTCGAACGCTGAGCCGGGCCTTATGCTGGTTGGCAGTATCTTTTTGGTTGGATTCGTAGTGGGGTACCTGCCCTGGCCCGGACACATGCGAACGGAAAACCCGAATTCTTCGAGCACACCTTTCGCATACAACTCCGCCAGCTGTTGAAACGTCACGAAGGCTGAACGCCTGACTTCTTTGAGCCCCGGCTCACGGATGTCACGGACGATCTCGAATTTACCCAGCGAGTCTCGCTGCGTATTGGTGAACGGATGCAGCAGGAAAGTCTGACGAACCCCATTCTTTTTGGACACCAGCGTGTGCTCGACGGCGATATCAGTTAGCAGCATATTGTTTTCCTCGCTTTTTGAGCCGCAGCTTCCCAGCCGCATCAGCCGCCGTCCCCCCAAAGGTCCCAGATCATGTTTTCAAACCAAGCCACGGGGGAGCCGATGCCCTTTGAAAAGAGCAGTGCGCGACACGGGCAAACCTCACCCGGAGGGCGACGACTTTAACTTAACGACTGCAAATGGCAGATCCTTATTGCACTTTGACAGACTGCTTCGGATCGCTTTCAGGCATTCACGCTAGCTGTGAAGCGTCAAGAGGTTGTTTCTTGATCGGTTGAGTCTGGACATGGGT
>CAZJKR010000110.1:0-9755 GCA_964546615.1 uncultured Curvibacter sp. | reverse complement strand
CAGGTGCATGCCGCGCTGGCGCGGCATGCACCGCAGGGCCTGGTCGAACGCATTCAGGCCAGCTGGCAGGGTTCCCTGGAGGCGCCCGAGCGCTTCGACGTCAAGGGGCGGGTGACGCAACTGGCGTTGGCGGCCGGGCGAGCGGCCCAGGGCAAGGGCGCGGCCAGCGCGCCGGAGACGCCGGGCGTGCGCGGTGCGAGCGTCGATTTCGACCTGAACCAGTCGGGCGGTCGCGCCACCGTGGCCCTGCAGGATGGCCAGCTGGTGTTGCCGGGCGTGTTCGAGGCGCCGGTGCTGGATTTCGCCCGGCTCAGCAGCGACGTGCAGTGGCAGCATGACGGCGGACGTCTGAGCGTGCAGCTGCCCAACCTCAAGTTCAGCAATGCCGATGCCCAGGGCGAAGCCCAGCTCAAGTGGCAGACCGGCACCGACGGGGCCCGTGGGCGTCTGCCCGGCGTGCTGGATCTGCAGGGCAGCCTGAGCCGTGCCGACGCGTCCCGCGTCCACCGTTACCTGCCGCTGGAGATCGAGCGCGAAGTGCGCGACTACCTGCGCGGAGCCATCGCGCAGGGACGGGTCAGCAATGTGCGTTTCCGCGTCAAGGGGGACTTGCACGACTTTCCGTTTGCCAACCCGAAGCAGGGCGAGTTCCGCGTCACGGCCAGCGTGCGCGACGCCACCTTCGCCTACCTGCCGCGCAGCCTGCAAGCGGCCGGCGAACTGCCCTGGCCGGCGCTGACCCAGTTCAACGGCGAGCTGCTGATCGACCATGCCAGCCTGCAGCTCAAGGACGTCGATGCCCGGCTGGCGGGTGCCCCGGGCGTGCGCATCAGCCGGGCCGATGCCCAGATCCCGAACCTGATGCAGGGCGCGACCCTGACGGTGAATGCCGAGGCCAAGGGGCCGCTGGGCGAGTTCCTGGACGTCTTGGTCAATGGCTCGCCGCTGGGCGCGATGACCGGTCAGGGGCTGCGGCAGGCCAGCGCCAGCGGCGCGGCGGACGTGCAGTTCAAGCTCAAGCTGCCGCTGCTGGCGGCTGAGAAGACCGAGGTACAGGGCAAGGTCACGCTGGGCGGCAACGACCTGCAGCTGGCACCGGATCTGCCGCGCCTGAGCCGGGCACGCGGCGCGGTGTACTTCAGCGAGACCGGCTTTGCCATCAGCGGTGGCCAGGCACGGGCGCTGGGGGGCGATCTGCGGGCCGAAGGCGGCACCATTCCCGTGCCCGGCGCACGGACCAGCGGGCCGGCGCTGCTGCGTGTACAGGGCAATCTCACTGCCGAAGGCCTGCGCCAGGCGCGCGAGCTCGGTGCGTTGGCGCAGCTGGCGCAGCAGGCCAGCGGCGGCACCAATTACACCCTGCTGCTCGGCTTGCGGCGTGGCGTGCCCGAGTTGCAGATCTCCAGCACCCTGCAGGGGCTGGCCCTCAACCTGCCGGCGCCGTTGCGCAAGTCGGCTGAGGCGGCATTGCCGCTGCGGCTCGAAACGGCGCTCACACGTGAAGCCCAGTCGGCCCGGGCACCGCTGCAGGACCAGCTCACCTTCGAACTCGGCCGCCTGGTGACGGCCGTCTATGTGCGCGACGTGTCGGGCCCGCAGGCGCATGTGCTGCGTGGTGCCCTGGGCATCGGGCTGGCGCCGGGCGAACAGGTGCCGCTGCCGGCAGAGGGTGTGGCGGCCTCCTTCAATCTGCCCAGCCTCGATGTTGACGCCTGGAATGCGCTGGTCTCTGCCGCACCGGCGCCTGCCGCCGCCGCAAGTAGCCGACCCGCCAGCGTGGCCGTCCAGGCCCGTGGCTATTTGCCCACCAGCCTGGCCGTGCGTGCCCGCGAGCTGACCGCCACCGGCCGCACGCTCCACCAGGTGGTCCTGGGGGGCACGCGCGAGGGGCCGGTCTGGCGCGCCAACCTGGATGCGCAGGAGCTCAGCGGCTACCTCGAATACCGCGAGGCCACGGGCAGCAGTGCCGGGCGGGTCTACGCCCGGCTGGCCCGGCTGTCGCTGGCACCTTCCTCGGCCCGGGATGTGGAGACGCTGCTCGACGAGCAGCCGGTCAGCATCCCGGCACTCGACATCGTGGTCGAGGACATGGAGCTGCGCGGCAGAAAGCTCGGCCGGGTCGAGATCGAGGCGGTCAACCGCGGTGCCAGTCTGGCCGCGCGCGGCACCGGCGCCCGTGAGTGGAGCCTCAACCGTTTCAACATCCTGCTGCCGGAGGCCAGCTTCACGGCCACCGGCAACTGGGCCCTGCTCAACGAGTCGGCCGCCACGGCCGGCCGCAGCGTGCCCGAGCGGCGGCGGACCGTGATGAATTTCAAGCTCGAACTCGCTGATGCCGGCGCACTGCTGGGGCGCTTCGGCATGAAGGACGTGATCCGCCGTGGCAAGGGACGGCTGGAGGGGCAGATCGCCTGGGTCGGTTCGCCGCTGGCGCTGGACTACCCGACATTGGGTGGCGCTTTCAACGTCAACGTGGAGAACGGCCAGTTCCTCAAGGCCGACCCTGGCATTGCCAAGCTGCTGGGTGTGCTGAGCCTGCAGTCGCTGCCGCGGCGGCTGACGCTGGACTTCCGCGATGTGTTCAGCGAGGGGTTTTCCTTTGACTTCGTGCGGGGCGACGTGCGCATTGAACAGGGCATCGCGTTGACCAACAACCTGCAGATGAAGGGCGTGAATGCGGCGGTGCTGATGGAGGGACGGGTGGACCTCGCCCGCGAAACCCAGGACCTCAGGGTGGTGGTGGTGCCGGAGATCAATGCCGGCACCGCGTCGCTGATCGCCGGCTGGATCAACCCGGCCGTCGGGCTGGGCTCCTTCCTGGCCCAGCTGGTGCTGCGCCGGCCACTGATCGATTCCGCGACCGAGCAGTTCCATGTCACTGGCAGCTGGACCGATCCGAAGATCACGCGTGCCGACACACCGGCTACCGGCAAGACCGAGAACAGCCCGGAGGGGGCGCGATGATGGTGGCGGCCATCCAGATGGTTTCGGGCACGCACTGGCCGGCCAACCTGACCCGGGCCGAGGCCTTGCTGCGCCAGGCGGCGGCAGAGGGCGTGGAGCTGGCAGTGCTGCCGGAATATTTCTGCCTGCTCGGTCAGAACGATACCGACAAGCTGGCCCTGCAGGAGCCCTATGGCCGCGGGCCGATCCAGGACTTTCTGGCCACCACCGCGCGTGCGCTCGGCCTGTGGATCGTGGGCGGCACCCTGCCGTTGTCCGCGGCGCCCGGGGACGACGGGGCGCGTGTCTACAACAGCTCCCTTGCCTACTCGCCGCAGGGGGTGTGCGTGGCGCGCTACGACAAGATCCATCTGTTCCGTTTCGACAACGGGCGTGAACGTTACGACGAGTCGCGTGCCCTGCTCGGTGGCACCGCGCCAGCCAGCTTCGAGCTGCCTTCGCGCGACGGGCATCGCTGGCGCCTCGGCCTGAGCGTCTGTTACGACCTGCGCTTTCCCGAGCTGTACCGCCGTTATGCCGAGGCCGGGGCCGATCTGCTGCTGGTGCCCAGCGCCTTCACCCACACCACCGGACAGGCCCACTGGGAGCTGCTGCTGCGCGCACGCGCGGTGGAGAACTTGAGCTTCGTGCTGGCGGCCGCGCAGGGTGGCCGGCACGAGAACGGCCGGCAGACCTGGGGCCACTCCATGCTGGTGGACCCCTGGGGCCGGGTGCTGGCCGAGCAGGCCGAGGGTGAGGCCGTGGTGTGTGCCGAACTGCCGCCTGCGCTGCTGCGGTCGTGCCGCGCCCAGCTGCCCGCGCTGGAGCACCGTATCCTGTGAACGCCGTGCCCGCCGACAGCGAAGCGGCTGCGCCACCGTCTGCCTGGCGCCGCCGGTTCCTGTGGTCGGCACTGGCCGCCCTGGTGGTGGCCCTGCTGGTCACGCTGGTCTGGTTGGCCGGTCGCTACGAGGCCAGCCAGGTGCAGAGCCGGCTCGAACGCGATGCCGCCGATGCCGTGGGCGATATCCGCTCGGCGCTGACCTACAACCTGCAAAGCCTGCAGGCCCTGCAGTTCAACGACCCCACGCCGGGATCCTGGCCGATCGAGGCGGCGACGCTGCTGCGTGAGCACCGCGAACTGGTGCGCATCGAATGGCGCGACAGCAACCAGAAGGTGCTGGCCCATGTGGACACGCCGTTCCGGCCGCCGGTGTTCGACCGGCTGGGCCGCGACAGTGTGCAGAGCGAGGTCACTCAGACCTGCAACACGGCGCGCCGGCTCAGCGCGCCTGCCTATTCCACCAGCTATTTCCTGCCGCTGACCGACGGCCTGGGGCTGGAGGTGATGGAGCTGTGCCTGCCGCTGGTTACCACGGGGGTGGTGATGGGCTACCTGATCGCCACCTACTCGCTGCAGGACATGCTCGACCAGCTGGTGGGGCGCCAGCTCACGCGCAGTCAGGAGGTTTCCTTCACCGAGGGCGATGGCACGCGGCTGGCCATCCGCGGTTCGGCGCGCCGGGGCAGCCGTGTCTTCACCGCCCAGAACCTGCTCGACCTGCCCGGCACCACCCTGGTGCTGCGCATGGACAGCTGGCGCGGCGCGCCCGACCTGTTCCCCAATGTGCTGACCGCGCTGGTGACGGCCATGTCGATCGCGCTGGTGTCCATTCTCGTGCTGCTGAGCCGCGACATGCGGCGACGCCTGAAGGCCGAGCATGCGCTGGCCGACGCGCTCGCCTTTCGCAAGGCGATGGAGGACTCGCTCGTTACCGGCCTGCGTGCGCGTGACCTGCACGGCAGCATCACCTACGTCAACCCGGCTTTCTGCCAGATGGTCGGCTTCACGGCCGAGGAGCTGCTGGGCCAGAGCGTGAATGCGCCTTACTGGCCACCCGAGTTCGCCGAGGAGTACCGCAAACGCCAGGAGATCCGGCTGGCCGGCAACTCGCCGCCGCGCGAGGGCTTCGAGTCGGTTTTCATGCACAAGGACGGCACGCGTTTCCCGGTGCTCATCATCGAGGCACCGCTGATCAATGCCCAGGGTCAGCAGACCGGCTGGATGAGCGCTTTTCTCGACATTCGCGAGCAGCGCCGCGTGGAGGAGCTGTCACGCGCCAGCCAGGAGCGGCTGCAGGCCACGGCGCGCCTGGCCATGGTGGGCGAGATGGCCTCGCTGCTCAGTCACGAGCTGAACCAGCCGCTGGCCGCCATCGCCAGTTATGCCACCGGTTCGCTCAACCTGCTGCAAGGCGGCCTGCACAGTGCGGCCGACATCGAGCTGGCGATGCACCGCATCGCCCAGCAGGCCGAGCGTGCCGGCAAGGTCATCAAGAGCGTGCATGATTTCGTGCGTCGGCGCGATCAGGCGCGTGAAGCCGTGGCGCCGCAGGCGCTGCTTGATGCCATCCTGCCCCTGATCAACCTTCAGGCGCGCAAGCTGGCGGTGCAGGTGCAGGTGCAGCTCGCGCCGAACCTGCCCCGGGTGCTGTGCGATCGCACCATGGTCGAGCAGGTGCTGCTCAACCTGGCACGCAACGGCATGCAGGCCATGGACCGGCCCGACATCCATCGGCGGGATCTGCTGATCAGCGTGCGCCGGCTGCCGGGTGACGGCCGCTGGCTGAGTTTTGCGGTGAGCGATGTCGGTCCCGGCATCGCGCCCGAGGTGGCGCAGCAGCTGTTCACGCCGTTTTTCACCACCAAGGCCGAAGGCATGGGCCTGGGCCTGAGCCTGTGCCGTACCGTGATCGAGCAGCATGGCGGCTCGCTGGCCTTCGAGCCGCAGGCACCGCAGGGCACGGTGTTCAGTTTCACGCTGCCGATCGGCGAACCTGCGTAACATCGCACCATGCAACCCGTGATTGATGCTTCCGTTTTCATCGTCGATGACGATGCCAGCGTGCGCGAGGCGCTGGCCTGGCTGTTGCGCTCGCGCCGCCTGCTGAGTCAGTCCTTTGCGAGCGGCGACGCTTTCTGGCAGATGCTTGAGGCAGGCTTCGAGCCGCGGCAGGCCTGCTGCCTGCTGCTCGATGTACGCATGCCCGGCCTGAGCGGGCTGGCGCTGTTCGAGCGTCTGGTCGCGCGTGGCCTGCACCAGACCATGCCGGTGATCTTCCTCACCGGCCACGGCGACGTGCCCACGGCGGTCGATGCCGTCAAGCGCGGCGCTTTCGACTTCTGTGAGAAGCCGTTTTCCGACAATGCCCTGGTGGACCGTATCGAGCAGGCGCTGGCCGAGTCGGCCCGTCTGGTGCAGGCGCGGCAGCAGAAGGACCAGTTGCGCCAGCGCCTGAACGAGTTGACCGAGCGTGAGCGTGACGTGATGGGGCTGGTGATCGACGGCCTGCCCAACAAGCGCATTGCCGACCAGCTGGAGATCAGTGTGCGCACGGTGGAGGTGCACCGGGCGCGTGTGTTCGACAAGATGGAGGTCAAGTCTGCGGTAGAGCTGGCCAACCTGCTGCGTCACCTGCAGGACGGCTGACCTCAGTCCTTTGCGGTCGGCGGGGTCTTGTCTTCTTCGCGCGCATCCGGGTGCGACGCGTCCGGCGGCTCGCCGTTCTTGCGGCCGGAGAACATGGTCCACCAGACGATCAGCACGGCAATCAGCAGCGCGCCGAGGGCTTCAAGCAAAATCAAACTCATGAACCGACTCCAGAACTGGCTGACAACGGCCTTGATTGTAGGAACGCTGGCCGGCTGCGCCAGCGCACCCTGGCCGCCGGCTGCGCGCAGCCCGGCGCCGGCGGCCCGGAAACCGGCCGCCGACGAGGGCAGCGCCCTCGGGCCGGCCCTGCTGCAGTCACGCAGTCGCTGGACGCCGGTGGCCTGGAGCGAGCTGCCGGGCCTGGAGGACGATCCGCTGCACGAGGCCTGGAACGCCTGGCTCAAGAGCTGCGAGCGCCCCGGCCCGGTGTTCGCGCCGCTGTGCAACGAGGTGCGCCTGCTCAGCATCAGCAGTGTGGAGGAGCAGCGTGCCTGGATGATGGCGCGCCTGCAGCCTTACCGCGTGGAGGCGCTGCAAGGCGGTGATGAGGGCCTGCTGACGGGCTACTACGAGCCGGTCATTGCGGGTTCCCGCACTCGGACCGCACGCTTCGGCGTTCCCGTGCTGCGGCGTCCGGCCGACCTCGTCAATCTGGTCGCCGAGTACAGCCGGCAGGAAATCGATACCTTGCCCGAGGTGCAGGTGCTGCTGCGCGGTCGTGCCATCGCCTACCTGAACAACCCGGTCGATGCGCTGGTGCTGCAGATCCAGGGCTCGGGCCGGGTGCGCCTCCTGGAGGCGGACGGCAGCGCACGTTTCGTGCGGCTGGCCTACGCCGGCTCCAACGACCAGCCCTACCGCAGCGTCGGGCGCTGGCTGCTCGACCAGGGCGAGGTGCGCGATGCCTCCTGGCCCGGCATCAAGGCCTGGCTGGCGGCCAACCCGCAGCGGGTCGATGAGTTGCTGTGGAGCAACCCGCGCGTGGTGTTCTTCCGTGAGGAGCCGTTGCCCGAACTCGACGCGGCGTTCGGCCCACGTGGCGCGCAGGGCGTGCCGCTGACGCCGGGCCGCTCGATTGCGGTCGATCCGCAGAGCATTCCTTATGGCACGCCGGTGTGGCTGGCCTCCAGCGGGCCGCAGGTGCAGCTGCAGAAGCTGGTGCTGGCGCAGGACACCGGCAGTGCCATTGTGGGGGCGGTGCGCGCCGACTACTTTGCCGGTTGGGGGCCCGGCGCGGGGGAGCTGGCCGGACGCCTGAAGCAGCCGCTGCGCCTGTGGGTGCTGTGGCCGCGCGCGGCGGTGCGCTGAGCCGGCATCCTGCCACCTCAACGGCGGCGTCGGGCAGCGGGGCGGCCGGCGGGGACGGTCGGCGGCCGCAGGGCGGCCTGCAGATGGCCCAGCGGCAGCGTGCTGCTGGCCTTGACCTCACCGAGCGAGAAGCTGGTGTGCAGGTCCTTGACGTTGGGCAGGTTGATCAGGCGCTGCAGGGCAAAGCGCGAGAAATGGTCCAGGTCCTGCGCCACCACCTGCAGCTCGAAGGTGCCGGTGCCGCTGATGTAGTGGCAGGAGATGACCTCGGGCAGTTCGCGCACCGCTTCTTCCAGCACGCGGGTGGCGTCGCCGGTGTTGCGCTCGGCATCGAGCCGCACGAAGGCCAGCACCCCGAGGCCGATCTTTTCGCGGTCGAGCTCGGCCCGGTAACCCTTGATGAACCCGGCCTCCTCCAGCGCCCGCACGCGGCGCCAGCAGGGCGCGGCCGACAGGCCGACGCGCGCGGCCAGTTCGGCATTCGTCAGGCGGGCATCGGCTTGCAATTCATTCAGGATCGCCAGGTCAAACTTGTCGAGTGTTTCCATTTTTTGCTTAATGACGCAATATCCTTTCTCAGGATAGCTCAAATGCGGCAAAGAAAGCAAAGATTTATCCGGTCATCCGACATACACTTTCCCGGCGGCGTCAGCCGTTGTCCTGCGGGCGGGCGTCAGAATCTGCCTCAGGGTGAATCAGCTTCTGGAGACATGCCCCATGAACGCCCCCCTGCCCGAATCGGTCCGCCAGGCACTGGAAACCGTCACGCTGGACGACAAGTATTCGCTCGACCACGGTCGGGCCTTCATGAGCGGGGTGCAGGCCCTGGTCAAGCTGCCGATGCTGCAGCGCTTGCGCGACCAGATGGCCGGCAAGAACACGGCCGGCTTCATCAGCGGCTACCGCGGTTCACCGCTGGGCAATTACGACCAGACGCTGCAAAAGGCGAGTCAGTACCTGAAGGGGCAGAACATCGTGTTCCAGCCCGGCGTCAACGAGGAGCTGGCGGCCACCGCCCTGTGGGGCACGCAGCAGCTGGGCTTTGCGCCCCCGGGCAGCAACAAGTTCGACGGCGTGTTCGGCATCTGGTACGGCAAGGGCCCGGGTGTGGACCGTTGCGCCGATGTCTTCAAGCACGCCAACATGGCCGGCACCACCCCCTGGGGCGGTGTGATTGCGGTGGCCGGCGACGACCATGTGGCCAAGAGTTCCACCGCCGCGCACCAGAGCGACCACATCTTCAAGGCCTGCGGCCTGCCGGTGTTCTTTCCGGCCTCGGTGCAGGAGATCCTGGACCTGGGGCTGCATGCCTTCGCCATGAGCCGTTATGCCGGCGTCTGGGCCGGCATGAAGACGATCCAGGAAATCGTCGAGTCCAGCGCCAGCGCGGTGATCGACCCCGAGCGCGTGCAGATCCAGCTGCCGACCGACTTCGAGATGCCCATCGGCGGCCTGCACATCCGCTGGCCGGACCATGCGCTGGAGCAGGAGGCGCGCCTCTTTCACCACAAGTGGTATGCCGCGCTGGCCTACATCCGCGCCAACCGGCTCAACCGCAACGTCATCGAAGGTCCGAACGACAAGTTCGGCCTGATCGCCAGCGGCAAGGCTTACAACGACACACGCCAGGCGCTGCTGGACCTCGGGCTGGACGATGCCACCTGCCGCGCCCTGGGCATCCGTCTGCACAAGGTGGCCGTGGTCTGGCCGCTGGAGGCGCAGAGCGCGCGCGAGTTTGCCACCGGCCTGCAGGAAATCCTGGTGGTGGAGGAAAAGCGTCAGCTCATCGAGTACCAGCTCAAGGAAGAGCTCTACAACTGGCGTGACGATGTGCGCCCCAATATCCTGGGCAAGTTCGACGAGGGCGACCGCGCCGGCGGTGAGTGGTCCATGGCCAATCCGTCGGCGCATGCGCTGCTGCGTGCCAATGCCGACCTGACACCGGCCCTGATCGCACGCGCCATTGCCCAGCGGCTGAGTGACCGCTCCAATGGGCGGATGTCTTCCATGG
>CAZJKR010000109.1:0-9815 GCA_964546615.1 uncultured Curvibacter sp. | reverse complement strand
GCCATGTTCGGCTCCACCTACCTGCTGCCGCTCTACATCCAGATGGCGCAGCAGTTCTCGGCCTCGCATGTGGGCACCATCATGCTGCCCGCGGGCCTGGTGCTGGCGGTGACCATCCCGCTGGCCGGACGCCTGTCGGACCACTGGCCCATCCGCGTGCTGATCTGCCTGGGCCTGGCCCTGCTGGCCCTGTCCTTCGCGCTGATGCTGACGCTGGGCCCGGACCTGGCGCGCGCCACGCTGCTGGTCCTGCTCGTGGCCTGGGTGATCGTGGGGCGCATCGGCCTGGGCTTCATCCTGCCCTCGCTCAACAACGGCGCCATGGCAGGGCTGGAGCCGCGCCTGATCTCGCAGGCCTCGAGCGCCATCAACTTCCTGCGCATGCTGGGCGGCGCCGTGGGCGTGAGCCTGTGCGGCATCGTGCTGGAGTGGCGCATCGCCGTGCACGGCGACAGCCTGTCGCAGCCGGGCAGCAGCCCGGCGCGCATCGTTGCCTTCGACGAAACCTTTGTGATGCTGGCCGTGGTCTGTGCCCTGGCCATGCTGGCGGCCTGGCAGATGCGCGGCACGCCGCGCCTGCCGAAGGAGACCTGAGCCATGTGCCAGCTGCTGGGCATGAACTGCAATGTGCCGACCGACGTGATGTTCAGCTTCGCCGGTTTTGCCGAGCGCGGCGGCCGGACCGACCACCACGGCGATGGCTGGGGCATCGCCTTCTTCGAGGACAAGGGCCTGCGGCATTTTGTCGACCATCAGTCGGCCGCCGAGTCGCCCGTGGCCGAGCTGATCCGCCATTACCCGATCAAGAGCCGCAACGTCATCTCGCACATCCGCAAGGCCACGCAGGGTGCGGTGACGCTGGAGAACTGCCACCCTTTCGTACGCGAGCTCTGGGGCCGCTACTGGGTGTTCGCGCACAACGGCGACCTGAAGGACTATGCGCCGCGGCTGCACGGCAGCTTCCGCCCCGTGGGCCACACCGACAGCGAACAGGCCTTCTGCTGGCTGCTGCAGGAGCTGGCCAAGTCGCATGCCGACGTGCCCAGCGTGAGCGAGCTCACGCTGACGCTGCGCGAACTGGTGCCGCAGATCGCGCGCCACGGCACCTTCAACTTTTTGCTGAGCAACGGCGAAGCGCTGTGGGCGCATGCCTCCACCCAGCTCTGGCACGTGGTGCGCCAGCATCCCTTCGGCAGCGCCACGCTGCGCGACGAGGATCTGAGCGTGAACTTCGCCGAACACGCCGCCCCGGGCGACCGGGTGGCGGTGGTGGTCACGGCACCGCTGACCAGCGACGAGTTGTGGACGCCTTTTGCCCCGGGCGAACTGCGGGTGTTCGTGGACGGCGCGCCCGTCGGCGCCTGAGTCAGGCCGTCAGCGCCCGCTCCAGCGCGTCGACGAACATCGCCGCCACGTCGAAACCCTGCTGGTCGGTGATTTCCTGGAAGCAGGTCGGGCTGGTGACGTTGATCTCGGTGAGGTGCTCGCCGATCACGTCCAGGCCCACCAGCAGCAGGCCCCGCGCTGCCAGCACCGGCCCGATGGCTTCGGCGATCTCGCGGTCGCGCGCGCTGATCGGCTGGGCCACGCCCTTGCCGCCGGCGGCCAAGTTGCCACGCACCTCGCCGCCCTGGGGGATGCGTGCCAGACAGAAGGGCACCGGCTGGCCGCCGATCACCAGCACGCGCTTGTCGCCCTGCGCGATGGCCGGCAGGAACTTCTGCACCATCACGGTCTGGGCGCCGTCGCGGTTGAGCGTTTCGGTGATGCTGCCCAGGTTCAGGCCGTCGTCGCGCACGCGGAAGATGCCGGCGCCGCCCATGCCGTCGAGCGGCTTGAGGATGATGTCGCGGTGTTCGGCGTGGAAGGCGCGAATGGCCAGCGCATCGCGCGTCACCAGGGTCGGGCCGATGAACTGCGGGAACTCCAGGATGGCGAGCTTTTCCGGATGGTCACGCAGGGCGCGCGGCCGGTTGAACACTTTCGCGCCTTCGCGCTCGGCCTGCTCCAGCAGGTGGGTGGCATAAAAATATTCGCTGTCGAACGGCGGGTCCTTGCGCATCAGCACGGCATCGAAGTCGCGCAGGGCGACCAGGCGCTGCAGCGGCGGCTCGGGCGTTTCATGGAACCAGCGCTCCTCGTGGCCGGTGAGCGTGATGTGGCGCACATGCGCCTGCACCCCGCTGGCGGCCTGCCAGGCCAGGTGGCGCGGCTCGCACGCCGCCAGCGCATGACCGCGGCGCTGCGCCTCGCGCATCATGGCAAAGGTGCTGTCCTTGTAGGTCTTGAAGGCTTCCAGCGGATCGGCGACGAAAAGCAGGTTCATGGCGGGCTGGCGGGGCGATTGTGGTTAGTCCGTATGCACAGGGCGGGCCAAAGGGGGTACCTTAGCGCCCTACTTTTCTGGAGTCTCTCATGAAACGCCGCCAACTGCTGCAAGCTGCTCCCCTGCTGGCCCTGCCTGGCCTGTCCCTGGCACAGGACAAGTACCCGAGCAAGCCCATCACCATCATCGTCCCCTACCCGGCCGGTGGCAACACCGACCAGCGTTCGCGCCAGTTCGCCCGTTTCATGAGCCCGGTGCTGGGCGTGCCCATCGTCATCGAGAACAAGGGCGGCGCCGGCGGCAATATCGGCACCGAGGCCATCGCCCGCGCCAAGCCGGACGGTTACACCATCGGCATGGGCAACTTTGCGCCGATGGCGGTGAATCCGACCATGTTCAAGAAGGTGAATTTCAACCCGCAGAAGGACTTCGCCCCGATCTGCCTGATCGAGCGCGGCCCGCTGGTGCTGATGGTGCGTCCCGATTCGCCCTACAAGAGCGTGCAGGACATCATCGCCGCGGCCAAGGCCAAGCCCGGCCACCTGACCTATGCCAATGGCGGCACCGGCGGCTCGCACCACCTGGCGGCCGAGATGATGAAGGCGCGCGCCGGCGTCTTCATCACCAACATCCCCTACAAGGGCGGCGCCCCCGCGGCCATGGACCTCATGGGCGGCCAGGTCGACATGATGTTCGAGCAGATGTACGCCGCCTCGGCCAACATCCGTTCCGGCAAGCTGCGCGCGCTGGCCATCACCAGCCTGAAGCGCTCGCCGCAGTTTCCCGACGTGCCCACCATGGCCGAGCAGGGTTTCCCCGGCTTCGAGATCAGCAACTGGCAGGGCTTCATCGCGCCCGCCGGCACGCCGCCGGCGATCATCAAGCTGCTCAACGAGGTGACCAACCAGGCCCTGGCCGACCCGACCATCATGGCCCAGATGCTGTCCCAGGGCAATGAACTCGGCGGCGGTACACCCGAGCAATTCGCGGCCCACATCAAGGCGGAGGCCGAGCGCTGGGGCAAGCTGGTGAAGACGGCGGGGATCTCGGCGGACTGAAGGCGCAGTCTTCACGCCGTGTGGGGAGAAGTCACCTGCGGGTGGCTTTTTCTTTCTCTGCGTTACGCCTTTGCTGGGGTGGCTTTGCCGGGCGCATATCCCGGCAAAGCCTCGCCAGAGATGGAACTACGCAGAAACAAAACCCGACAAAAAGAGGCGTAACAAGGAGTGGACCAGTCGCTGGTCCCGATTACAATGCCCAGACCCCCTCAGAGCAAGATTCGTGCCTTTATGAAATTCCCCTTCCTCCGGCTCCTGCTGTGCGCGGCTTGCGCAGTGGCGGCCGGCGTGGCCAGCGCCGAGAAGGCGGACCAGAACAAGCCGATGAACATCGAGGCCGATGCGCTGCGCCATGACGATCTGCGCCAGGTGAGCATCTTCACCGGCAACGTGGTGCTGACCAAGGGCACCATCGTCATCCGCGGCGCGCGGGTCGAGGTGCAGCAGGACCCGGAGGGTTACCAGTTCGGGGTGGCGATTGCGGCGCCGGGCAAGCGTGCCTTCTTCCGCCAGAAGCGCGAAGGGGTGGACGAGTACATCGAGGGCGAAGGCGAGACCATCGAATACAACGGTCGCGCCGACATCGTCAAGTTCATCAAGAACGCCGAGATGCGGCGCCTGCGCGGTGCCACGCTGGCTGACGAGGTGACCGGCAACGTCATCGTCTACGACAACAACACCGACGTCTTCACCGTCGACGGCGGCGCGCCCAAGGGCACCACCGGCGGCCGCGGCCGTGTGCGCGCCATGCTCACGCCCAAGCAGGACAACGGTGATGCCTCTGCTGTCACCCCGCCGACGCCGGCCCTGCGCGCCACCACCACCCTGGGCGGGGAGAAGAAGTGAGCGACGCCGCGTTGGCGCCGGACAGCACCGGCCTGGCCCAGGGGCCGGACACGACCGACAGCAAGCTCGAAGCCCGCCACCTGAAGAAGTTCTACGGCAGCCGCGAGGTGGTCAAGGACGTCTCGCTCACCGTGCGCAAGGGCGAGGTGGTCGGCCTGCTGGGCCCCAACGGCGCCGGCAAGACCACCTCCTTCTACATGATCGTCGGCCTGGTGCGCGCCAGTGCCGGCGACATCACCATCGACGGCGCGTCGGTCGAGCACATGCCCATCCACCGCCGCGCGCGCCTGGGCCTGAGCTACCTGCCGCAGGAAGCGTCGATCTTCCGCAAGCTCAACGTGGAAGACAACGTGCGCGCCGTGCTGGAGCTGCAGCACGACGAGGCTGGCAAGCCGCTGTCCAAGGACGAGATCGAGCGCCGCCTCACCAGCCTGCTGCAGGACCTGCGCGTCGACCACCTGCGCGCCTCGCCTTCGCTCGCGCTTTCCGGCGGCGAGCGCCGCCGGGTGGAGATTGCCCGCGCCCTGGCCACGCAGCCGCGCTTCATCCTGCTGGACGAACCGTTTGCCGGCATCGACCCGATTGCCGTGATCGAGATCCAGCGCATCATCAGCTTCCTGAAGTCGCGCGGCATCGGCGTGCTGATCACCGACCACAACGTGCGCGAGACGCTGGGCATCTGCGACCACGCCTACATCATCAGCGACGGCCATGTGCTGGCGCAGGGCACCCCGACCGAGATCGTGGACAACGTCGATGTGCGTCGGGTCTATCTCGGCGAGCACTTCAGGATGTAATGAAACAGGGGCTGTCCCTCCGGGTTTCGCAACACCTGGCGCTCACGCCGCAGCTGCAGCAGTCCATCCGGCTGCTGCAGTTGTCGACGCTGGAGTTGAGCCAGGAAGTCGAGCAGATGCTCGACGACAACCCCTTTCTCGAACTCAGCAGCGACGAGGCGCCGCGCGAGGAGTTCGGCCTGGAGCGCGCCGACACGCCGGTGCCGGAAGGCGAACGGGAAGCTGAGTTCGCTATGAATTCAGTAGCTGAAGGCGCATATGAGACGGTCGTTTCAGCCACAAATGATGCTGAATCCGCACCGCTGACGGGTGACGACCCGCCCGACTGGGAGGGTGACGGCAGCGTCGACATGTCGCCCGACGACAGTGAATGGGGTGGCGACGCCCCGGCACGCAACGGCGCGCGCGAGGACGACGACGATGTCAGCGCCGCCGAGCTGGCACGCAGCCAGGAGTCGCTGCAGGATTTCCTGCACCGCCAGGCCCTGAGCCTGCGCCTGAGTGCGGAAGACCAGGCCGCGCTGCGTTTCCTGATCGAATCGCTCAACGACGACGGCTACCTGGAAGACCCGCTGGAAGAACTGGCCGAGGGCCTGGCCGGCCAGGACGCCGAGCAGCTGGAAGAACTGGTGCACCATTTCACCGTCGCCCTGCGCCTGCTGCAAAGCCTGGAGCCCACCGGCGTGGGCGCGCGCCACCTGGCCGAGTGCCTGACGCTGCAGCTGCAGGCCCTGCAGCGCGCGCCGGGTGCGAATGCCCCGCGCCCCGAGGTGCTGGCGCAGGCGCTGCGGGTCTGTGCCCAGCCGCTGGAGCTGCTGGCCCGACGTGACACGCGTCGCCTCACGCAACAGTGCGGCGGCACCGAAGCACTCACACGCGAGGCGCTGGCGCTGATCGCGCGGCTGGAGCCCAAGCCGGGGCGGCGCTTCGTCAACGTGGAGCGCAACATCGTGGTGCCGGACGTGCTGGTGACCAAGGTGGGCAGCGGCTCGCAGACGCGCTTTCGTGTCGTGCTCAACCCGGATGTGATGCCGCGCCTGCGTGTGCACGACATCTATGCCAATGCGCTCAAGGGCCACAAGGCCAGCGGGCGCGACGCCGACAACTACGCCGCGCTGCAGCAGCGGCTGCAGGAGGCGCGCTGGTTCATCAAGAACATCCAGCAGCGCTTCGACACCATCCTGCGTGTTTCCAGCGCCATCGTCGAGCGGCAGAAGAACTTCTTCATGCACGGCGAGCTGGCCATGCGCCCGCTGGTGCTGCGCGAGATCGCCGACGAGCTGGGCCTGCACGAGTCCACCATCAGCCGCGTCACCACCGCCAAGTACATGGCCACGCCCTTCGGCACCTACGAGCTGAAGTACTTCTTCGGTTCCGGCCTGGGCACCGAGTCCGGTGGCAATGCGTCCAGCACCGCGGTGCGCGCGCTCATCAAGCAGTTCGTCGCCGCCGAAAACGTCAAGAAACCCTTGTCCGACAGCCAGATTTCCGACATGCTGAAGGAGCAGGGCATCGAATGCGCGCGCCGGACCGTGGCCAAATACCGTGAGGCACTCAAAATAGCGCCCGCGAACCTGCGCAAAGCGCTATGACGTTTCCTGACGTTACCGTGTGACCGTTCGCCCTGAGCCTGTCGAAGGGCTGGCGAGGGCTTCGACAAGCTCAGCCCGAACGGTACCTGGTTAATGACGAGACCATTTTTGTGAACCAACTCCAACTCTTCCTCCCCTGCGCCGCCGGCGTCGAGGACTATCTGGCGCCGGAGATCCTGCGCATTACGGGCCTGCCGCCGGGCTGCATCACCAAGCAGCGCGGCGGGGTGGCGGTGCGCACCTCGTTTGCGCACGCCATGCTGCTCAACCTCTACAGCCGCCTGGCGCAGCGCGTGCTGGTGCTGGTGTCCTACACCGAGTACCGCAACGAGCAGGACCTGTACCGCGCCGCCATGGCAGTGCCGTGGGAGCAGTGGTTCACGCCCAAGGAGAGCATCAAGGTCGAGATCACGGCCCAGCACAGCCCGCTGACCTCGCTCAACTTCGCCGCGCTGAAGGTGAAGGACGCGGTCTGCGACCGCTTCCGCGAAACCTCCGGCGGCGTGCGCCCCGATGTCAACACCCAGTGGCCCGATGTGCGCATCTACGCCCACCTCACCACCGACAGCTGCTCGCTCTACATCGACACCTCGGGCGAGCCGCTGTTCAAGCGCGGCTGGCGCGAGGACAAGGGCGACGCACCGCTGAAGGAAACCCTGGCCGCCGCCATGATTGCCGCCAGCGGCTGGGACCCGCATGGCGACAACCCCCAGCCGCTGTACGACCCCTGCTGCGGCAGCGGCACCGTGGTGATCGAGGCGGCGCAGATTGCCTGCAACATCGCGGCCGGCTCCCTGCGGCGTTTTGCCTTCGAGAAATACCGCCCCTTCCGCGCCGCTGAATGGCAGGCCATGAAGCGCGAAGCCGCGCAGGCCGTGGTCAAGCCCGAGCCGGGCCAGGCCACGCTGATCTTCGGCAGCGACGTGTCGCACCGCATGGTGGACTTTGCGCAGCGCAATGCCGAACGCGCCGGTGTGGCCGACGTCATCGAGTTCCGCGGCGGCGATGCGCTGCAGCGCATGCCGCCTACCGACGTGCCGGGCGTGATGCTGGTCAACCCGCCGTATGGCGAGCGCATCGAGGCCGGCGGGTTCGCTGGCGCGGCTGCCCGCGCCGGCACGCCACGCTTCGGCGCACGTGAGTTGCCCGAGACCGAGCAGGCCGACGACGGCAACGAGTTCTTCAGCAAGCTGGCCACGCACTGGAAGAAGAACTACGCGGGCTGGACGGCCTGAAACTGCCGGGCAAGATGCGCCTGAAGGAGTCGCGCCGCGTGCCGATGTGGAACGGCCCGCTGGAATGCCGGCTGTTCAAGTTCGAGATGATCAAGGGCGCGGTGCGCGAGCGGCCGGCCAAGCCACCGGCGCCATGATCGTCCTTGACACCAACATCGTGCTCGACCTGTTCGTCTTCGACGACCCGGCTGTGCAGCCGCTGAAAGACGCTTTGCAAAGTGGCCGCCTGCGTTGGCTCGCCACGCCGGCCATGCGCGAGGAACTGGCGCGCGTGCTGGCCTACAAACAGATCGTGCCGCGCCTGGCCTACTACCAGCGCAGCGCCGCCGACGTGCTGGCCGACTTCGACCGCCTGGCCCAGCCGGTGGACGCCGCACCCAAGGCGCCCGTGACCTGCAAGGACGCCGACGACCAGCAATTCATCGACCTGGCGGTCGCCCACAAGACCCCGCTGCTGAGCAAGGACCACGCCGTGCTTTGCATGGCAAAACGGCTGCTGGCGCTTTCTGTACAAGCGCAGACAGCTATCGAATTTGTAGCGTCGATGGCGGCCGACGCCGTCGCCCCTGAAACCGTTGCCTGAAAGAATTGCCATGAGCCAAGACCTGCAATCCGCCGAGCCGCTGGGCCCGGACGCCTTCGACGAACTCGAAGCCATCCTCGACGAACTGCGCACGCGCGACGACGAGATTCCGCAATGGGAGTTCTGCGAGGGCGTCATGGCCGCGCTGATCTGCTGCCGCCGTCTCATCATGCCCAGCGAATACTTTGCCGTGCTCCTGGGTCTGGGTGAGGAGGGCGGCACCCAGTTTGCCGACCCGGCGCAGGCGGAGCGCTTCATGATGTTGTGGCATCAGCGCTGGAACGAGGTGGCCGCCGCACTCAACGCCGAAGTCGAGAACCTGGAAGACGAAGCCGCCTACCAGCCCGAGGTGATGGACATCCGCGGCGCCGTGGCCGCATTGCCGCCGGCCGAGCGCGCTGCGTTTGAGGCCGAGCACGGCAACGAGGCGCTGCCGGCCTTTGCCCAGGTGTGGGCGCTGGGCTTCATGTTCGCGGTGGAGAACTGGCCCGAGGAATGGGCGCCGCCGCGCGACAAGGAGGCCGCCCAGTGGCTCGACGCGTCGCTGCAAGCCATCGTCGCCATGACGGAAGACGACGACGGCGTGCCGGAACTCTCGCCCTTCAGCGAAGACGGTCCGCCCTCCGTCAGCCTGGCGCGCCTGAACGCCTTCGGCGAAGCCATCTGGGCCGTGTACGACCTGCGCGAACTGTGGCGCAGCATCGGCCCGCGCGTGGAGACCATCCGCAAGGAGGCCACGCCCGGCCGCAACGACCTGTGCTACTGCGGCAGCGGCAAGAAGTACAAGAAGTGCCACGGCGCCACCTGAAGGCTGCCGGGACAAGCGACACAAGGAGCACGGTCATGCACCACAACCTCTGGCCCTTTCTGCTGCACTGGGGCATCACCGCCGTCTCGCTCTGGGTGGCCAGCCACCTGTTCCGTGGCATCCGCTTCGCCAGCGCCGGCGCGCTCATCGTCTCGGCACTGCTGCTGGGGCTGGCCAATGCGCTGGTCAAGCCGCTGCTCATTCTGTTCACGCTGCCGCTGACCTTCCTGACCTTCGGCCTCTTCCTGCTGGTTATCAACGCGCTGGTGCTGCTGCTGGTCTCGGCCCTGGTGCGCGGCTTCACCGTCACCGGCTTCTGGACCGCCTTCTTCGCCAGCATCTTCATCACCGTGTTCAGTTTCATCATCGGCGCCTTCGTGGCGGGCGGCACGGCGGAATACACCATCCAGATGCCGCACAGCGGCATGTGGCTCTAGCGGGCGGCGGGCCTAACCCCCGGCCGGCTTGCCACAGCCTGTCTTTGCACGCATGAGAGTCAGCAAGAGTTTTCTGCTGGCACTGCTTTTCACGGCCGCGCTCCATCTGCTGGTTCTTGCGGTCGGGCTTCGG
>CAZJKR010000108.1:7670-9854 GCA_964546615.1 uncultured Curvibacter sp. | reverse complement strand
TTCGGCATCCACATGGTGATGGCCATCGGCGGCGCCGACATGCCGGTGGTGGTGTCCATGCTTAACAGCTACTCGGGCTGGGCGGCTGCGGCCACCGGCTTCATGCTGTCCAACGACCTGCTGATCGTGACCGGCGCGCTGGTGGGTTCCTCGGGTGCCATCCTGTCCTACATCATGTGCAATGCGATGAACCGCAACTTCATCAGCGTGATCGCCGGCGGCTTCGGCTCCGGTGCTCCGTCCAAGCCGGCGGCCTCGGGGGAGGCTGCTCAGCCGCAGGGTGAAGTCGTGCCGGTGACAGCCGCCGACACCGCCGAGCTGCTGCGCGAGGCCAAGAGCGTGATCATCGTGCCGGGCTACGGCATGGCGGTGGCCCAGGCCCAGCACACGGTGAACGAGATCACCAAGACCCTGCGCGAGAAGGGCGTGACCGTGCGCTTCGGCATTCACCCGGTGGCGGGCCGCATGCCGGGCCACATGAACGTGCTGCTGGCCGAAGCCAAGGTGCCCTACGACATCGTGATGGAGATGGACGAGATCAACGAGGACTTCCCGGATACCGACGTCGCCATGGTCATCGGCGCCAACGACATCGTCAACCCGGCCGCACAGGACGACCCGGGCAGCCCGATCGCCGGCATGCCGGTGCTGGAAGTCTGGAAGGCCAGGACCTCCATCGTCATGAAGCGCTCCATGGCCTCGGGTTATGCCGGCGTGGACAACCCCTTGTTCTACAAGGAAAACAACCGCATGCTGTTCGGCGATGCCAAGAAGATGCTGGACGAGGTCCTGGGTGCGCTCAGGGGCTGACGAGGCATAATCCGCAGGCCGCGAAAAAAAGCACGACCGTGCTGGGATGTCCGGCACGGTTTTTTTTCGCCCGTAGAAACTCAAATCATGACAGGAGACACGGCCATGACCGACCGCATCTGGTTGCAGAGCTACCCGCAAGGTGTTCCCGCAGACCTGCCGCCTTCGCCCTACGACTCACTGGTGGGCTTGATCGAGGAGAGCTTCCGCCAGTACGCCGAGCGCCCGGCCTACAGTTTCATGGGCAAGGAGCAGACCTATGGCGAGACCGACCGTCTCAGCCGTGCCTTTGCCGCCTACCTGCAGGGTCTGGGGCTGGTCAAGGGGGATCGCGTGGCCATCATGATGCCCAACGTACCGCAGTACCCGGTGGTGGTGGCGGCCATCCTGCGCGCCGGTTTCGTGGTGGTGAATGTCAACCCGCTGTACACCGCGCGTGAGCTGGAGCACCAGCTGAAGGACTCCGGCTCGAAAGCCATCGTCATCATCGAGAACTTCGCCCACACGCTGCAGAAATGCATTGCCCAGACTCCCGTGCAGCATGTGGTGCTGTGTGCCATGGGCGACCGCCTGGGCCTGCTCAAGGGCGCGCTGGTCAACTATGTGGTGCGCAGCGTCAAGAAGCTGGTGCCGCCCTACAGCCTGCCCGGTGCGGTGCGTTTCAACGACGCCGTGGCGCAAGGCGAGCGCGCGACGCTGCATCAGCCCGATATCAGCCCCGATGACGTGGCGGTGCTGCAGTACACCGGCGGCACCACCGGCGTCTCCAAGGGGGCGGTGCTGCTGCATCGCAACGTGATTGCCAACGTGCTGCAGTCGCAGGCCTGGAACGACCCGGTCATGCAGAAGGTGCCGGCCAGCGAGCAGATCACCACCGTCTGTGCCCTGCCGCTGTACCACATCTTCGCCTTCACGGTCGGCATGATGCTGTCCATGCGCACGGGCGGCAAGCTGATCCTCATTCCGAACCCGCGCGACCTGCCGGCGGTGCTCAAGGAGCTGTCCAAGCATGTGTTCCACAGCTTCCCGGCTGTCAACACGCTGTTCAACGGCCTGGCCAACCACCCGGACTTCAACAAGGTGGACTGGAGCCACCTCAAGGTGTCGGTCGGCGGCGGCATGGCGGTGCAAAGCGCCGTGGCGCAGAAGTGGTTCGACAAGACCGGCTGTCCGATCTGCGAGGGTTATGGCCTGTCGGAGACCAGCCCCTCGGCCAGCTGCAACCCGGTGACGGCCACCGAGTTCACCGGTACCATCGGCGTGCCGCTGCCCGGCACCTGGATGAAGATCATCGACGACGAGGGCCGCGATGTGCCGCTGGGCCAGCCCGGCGAGATCGTCTTCGTCTCGTCCAACCGCTGGGACGTGGCGGGT
>CAZJKR010000108.1:0-7660 GCA_964546615.1 uncultured Curvibacter sp. | reverse complement strand
TGTTCACAGATGCCGAGCCGCCCGCGCCATTCCACGCCCTGCTGGACGACGCCGGCGAGATCGTCATCAAGGGCCCGCAGGTCATGGCCGGCTACTGGCAGCGGCCGGACGAGACCGCCAAGGTCATGACGACGGACGGCTGGTTCAAGACCGGTGACGTCGGCGTGATGGACGAGAAGGGCTTCTTCCGCATCGTCGACCGCAAGAAGGACATGATCCTGGTCAGCGGCTTCAACGTCTATCCCAACGAGATCGAGGACGTGGTGTCGCGCCTGGACGGTGTGCTGGAGTGCGCCTGCGTCGGTGTGCCCGATCCGCAGTCGAGCGAAGCGGTCAAGCTGGTCATCGTGAAGAAGAACCCCTCACTCACGGAAGACCAGGTGCGCGCCTACTGCCGCGAGAACCTGACCGGCTACAAACAGCCCAAGGTCATCGAGTTCCGCACCGAGCTGCCCAAGACGCCGGTGGGCAAGATCCTGCGGCGCGAGCTCCGGGATGCGAAGTAGGCGAGCTGCGCCGCTTGCCCTGCGTCGGTCGTTGGGCTCGCGGCGTGGCTTCGACCAGCGCAAGCTGAACGGATCAGGTCGCCAGTGACCACCGCCATTCTCAGTGCCCTGGCCGAGGAGCAGCAGGGCCTGCTCGATCTGCTGCAACGTCCGCAGCGCGTGATGCGGGCCGGACGGGAGTTCTGGCGGGGCGAACTGCACGGCCGGCCGGTGGTGCTGGCGCTTTCGCGCATCGGCAAGGTGGCGGCGGCCACCACTGCCACCACCTTGATCGAAGCTTTCGACGCGCAGCGCCTGGTCTTCACGGGCGTGGCCGGGGGCATCGGTCCGGGCGTGCAGGTAGGCGACGTGGTGGTGGCCACCGAGTTCGTGCAGCATGACATGGACGCTTCACCGATCTTTCCGCGTTACCAGATACCGCTCTATGGCCGCGAGCGACTGGCCTGTGACGATGTGCTGACCGCTCTTCTTTCAGGAGCATCACACGCAGGACTGGCGGCACTTGAAGACCGATTTGATTCAGAATCCAGGGGACGTGGACCTGCGGTGCATCGCGGCCTGATCGCCAGCGGTGACCGTTTCGTCTCGGCGGCCGAGGAGGCGCGGGCGCTGCATGCGGCGCTGTCCGACGCCGGTCATCCGCCGCTGGCGGTAGAGATGGAGGGCGCAGCCGTGGCCCAGGTCTGCCACGACTACGGCCGGCCGTTTGCTGCCGTGCGTACCATCTCCGACCGCGCCGACGACACCGCGCACATCGACTTCCCGCAGTTCGTGCGTGACGTCGCCAGCCGCTACGCCCTGACCATCATTGATGCCTTGATCCGCGAGTTGCCCTGACACTTGAGGGCCTCATGGGGTCCTCATTCTCCCTGCGATGTGGCACAGCGGGAGGTCCGCATGGCTCCTTGCCAGCGCCAATTCATCTTTGGCCGGGCCGACCTGGATGTCTTTGGTCAGTGAAACGCCATTCTTGACCGCCAGGATTTCAGCCATGATGCTGACAGCGATTTCGGGTGGGGTTTTGCTTCCAATGTAAATCCCGATGGGGCCGCGCAATCGGGTAAGTGATTGCTGGGTCTGATCAAAGTGTTCGATCATCCGGCGATGCCGAGCCTGGTTGTTGAGCCGAGAACCGATGGCTCCGATATAAAAAGCCTCGCTCTTCAAAGCCTCCAGAAGTGCCAGGTCGTCAAGCTTGGGGTCGTGCGTGAGGGCCACGATCGCGCAGCGCCGGTCGATGTTGAACGATTGCACAACGTCATCAGGCATATTGCGAACGATCTTTGCACTTGGCACAGACCAGCTGGCGCTGTATTCTTCCCGCGGGTCACAGACCGTGACGGCAAAGCCGCTGAACTGCGCCATCGTGGCCAGGTATTCACTCATCTGTCCCGCACCGATGATGAGTAGGCGATATTCAGGGCCGAAGACATTGCGCAGGCTGTGTGCGCTGAGGGTCAGCTCAGCAGCTTGGTCGCAGCACTGTACGCGGGCTTGCCCTGTGCTGAGTTCAACGGAGCGCTCAACCAGCTTGCCCTGATCCAGCCAGGCCAGCATGGTGTTCAGTACTTGAACGTCCGGATCGAATTCCAGCAGCAGTTCCAGCGTACCGCCACAGGGGAGCCCAAAGCGGTGGGCTTCTTCAGCGGTGACGCCATATTTGACGAGTTGGGGCGGACCTTCGGGGATGCACCGGGGCGCACTGCCGGTCATGGGCGGGGTTTGCGCATAGGCGCGGGTGAAACGGTAAATCAGGTCGTCCTCAATGCAGCCGCCAGAGACCGAGCCAACGACTGTGCCATCAGCGCACAAAGCCATGATGGAGCCTACAGGCCTGGGTGATGATCCCCAGGTCCGGACGACGGTAGCCAGAAGTGCGCGCTTGGGGGCTGCACGCCATTCACGCAGTGTGCGTAAAACGACAACGTCCAAGTTTTCCATGGTCTCTCAGTGGCCGCGAAGTGAAAAGTATTGACGGTAGAGTGCCACGCTCAACACCATGCCCCAGGTCATGCCGACGAACATGCCGCCCAGCATGCCGGGCAAGGTACTGCTGCCGGTAGCGAACTGCCAGCGCGCCAGCCAGACGGCACCGGCTGTCATGCCGATGAGCATCCAGCCCGAGCACATGAGGTTCTGTGCGAAGAGGGAGCACAAGTAGCGGCCGCAGTGCGGGCGCAGCAGGCGCAGGCTGGGGATGGCCAGCAGGCCACCAGCGAGCATGCCGGCGTGCATGCCGGGCAGGAATTCGACGTGCAGCAGCAGGCTGTTCACGAAGCCCAGGCCGGAGGAAGCGCTGCACAGGCTCTCCAGCCGCGCCGGGCCGGCCTGCAGCACGTCATACAGCAGACCGAGCAGCATGCCGCCAAAGCCGAGCGAGAGCATGACGTGCGGTGGCGACAGGCCGGCGCGTTGCGGCCGGATCCAGGCCAGCGCAGCACAGCCGGCGGCCACGGCGGCCAGCGTAAGGGCCATGAGCAACGGAGGGGTGCTCGCCGAGGTCGGCGAGGTCCGCCCGAGCCACCACAGCGTCAGGCCCACCGCGCCAACCAACAAGGCCGGCGTGATGGCGGCCGAGCCGATGCCGCGGGCCAGCCAGTGCGGGGCCGGGGTCATGTCGCTCATCATGCGGTTCATGGAGTGGCTAGATTTTGTCTAACGATTTCTTAGCGGAAAACTATCAGGGAGCGCGGGTTAACACCATGGCAAGGAGCGGGTGGCGCCATGACACTTTGCCCACTCAGGGTGGTGGAACTCTAGCCCGCAGGCGCGAGCGGCGGCGCAGTGGATGAACGAAACGCAGCACGGCTGCACGATTGTCGGCCCGGCCAGCACGAGCGTGCTGGCGCAGTGCGCCAACCCTGTTGCTTTCACAGGAATACACACCCATGAAAAGCTGCCCCATGTCCGGCGCCCAGAGCGCCAACGCCAACTCCTGGCTCTACCTGCTGGAGCGTTTCGATGTGGGTGTGATCCACCTCGACAAGGATCTGCACGTGGCGGGCATGAACGACTTCGCACGCCGCAGCCTGCCGGTGCAGGACAAGCTGCCGTTCGACAAGTACGTGCTCGACTTCCATCCCGACGCGGCCAAGAACAAGGTGAAGTTCCTGCTCGACCAGGCCGAGTGCCCGGTGAACAACGCGCCGCCGATGGCGATGATGATCAACATCCCCGACCGCATGCTGCTGATCAAGGTGTCCAAGATCGGCGACATGCAGGGCGCCACCACCGGCTACACGCTGGTGTTCTACGACATCACCGACGTGGTAAGCCAAGAGGCCGAGGGCGGTTCGGCCCGGGCCAGCCGGGACGGTCCCGAAAAGGCGGCCGAGAAACGCCAGTTGCGCAAGATCCCCACCATCAAGCAGAACCGCGTGCTGCTGGTGGACGTGCCCGGCGTGTCCTTCATCCGCTCGGAGGGGCACTACACCTGGGTGCATACGGCGCAGGGCAGCCAGTTCTGCAACCTCAACATCGGCGATCTGGAGAGCCGGCTGGATGCGCAGCTCTTTTTGCGCGTACACCGCAGCTACATCGTCAATCTCTCGCACGTGGACGAGATCGTGCGCGACGACGGCCGCATGACGCTGCGCATGATGGGCTCGACGCCGGTGGAGATTCCGGTCTCGCGTGCCAGTGCGCCGCGTCTGCTGGAGCAGCTCGGGCTGACGGACTCGGCCACGGCGCGCACCTAATTAAGTCTCCGACGATATAAAAACCCGCCGATGGGTAGGCCCATCGGCGCTGATTCGTTCGTGCATCGCAACCGCTGTTCGTGCACGCTCGCCGCCGTTGATTGCTTCGTGCCCCACAGCCTGCGGGGTCGGAACTAGAGTCGCGCTCCTAAAGGTCATCAGACCACATAAAAGGAGACAACATGATCCCACCTTCATTTGCCTACCACGCCCCACGCTCTGTCGGCGAGGCGCTGAACCTCTTGTCCACCCTGGGTGACGACGCCAAGCTGCTGGCCGGTGGCCACAGCCTGCTGCCGATGATGAAGCTGCGCTTCGCCCAACCCGGCGTGCTGATCGACCTCAACCGCATCCCCGAATTGCGTGGCATCAAGGAGGAGGGCGGCCTGATCCGCATCGGCGCCATGACCACCGAGAACGAGTTGATCGACTCGCCGCTGCTGCAGAGCAAGCTGCCGCTGCTGCCCGAGGCCGCCAGGCTGATTGCCGACCCGCAGGTGCGCAACCGCGGCACCATCGGCGGTGACATTGCTCACGGCGACCCGGGCAACGATCATCCGGCCATCACCATGGCGCTGGACGCCACTTTCGTGCTGCAAGGGCCCAAGAGCGAGCGCAAGGTGAAGGCAACCGAGTTCTTTCACGGCACCTACATGACGGCGCTGGCCGAAGATGAGATCCTCACGGCCATCTTGGTGGCGCCGTTTGCCGCCGGCACCGGCTACGCTTATCAAAAGCTCAAGCGCAAGACAGGCGACTGGGCTACCGCTGGCGCGGCCGTCATCCTCATGATGAACGGCGGCAAGGTCACGCAGGCGCGCATTGCTCTGACCAACGTGGCGCCCACGGCCCTGCGGGCCACAGCGGCCGAGCAGGCCCTCCTGGGCAGGGCGCTGGACGCAGCCACGCTGAATGCGGCCGCTGACGCGGCGCGCGCCATCTGCGATCCGGCCGAAGACCTGCGCGGTGATGCCGAATACAAGACCGCCATGGCCGGCGAGATGCTCAAGCGCGCCATCCAGGCCGCGGCGGCGCGCTGCAAGTGAAGAACGAGGAGACACCCCCATGAGCAAGCACATCGTTTCCATGAACCTCAACGGCCGCAAGGTCGAGGAGGCGGTCGAGCCGCGCACGCTGCTGATTCATTTCCTGCGCGAGAAGATGAACCTGACCGGCGCCCACATCGGCTGCGAGACCAGCCACTGCGGCGCCTGCACGGTGGACATCGACGGCAAGTCGGTCAAGAGCTGCACGCACCTGGCGGTGCAGTGCGACGGCAGCGAGGTCAAGACGGTGGAGGGCTTGGCCAACGCCGGCGTACTGCACGCGGTGCAGGAGGGCTTCTACAAGGAGCACGGCCTGCAGTGCGGCTTCTGCACGCCGGGCATGCTGATGCGCGCTTACCGCTTTCTGTTGGACAACCCGAACCCGACCGAAGAGGAAGTGCGCATCGGCATGGCCGGCAACCTGTGCCGTTGTACCGGCTACCAGAACATCATCAAGGCTGTGCTGCACGCGGCCCGGGCCTTGCAACAGCAAGAAAAAGTCGCTGCTTGAAGCAGCCCACCAGGAGACAGACACATGAACGCACCGTTGAGTGATCGTGAAAAGGCCCTGATGGGCATGGGCGAGTCCCGTCTGCGCAAGGAAGATGCGCGCTTTATCCAGGGCAAGGGCAACTATGTGGACGACATCAAGCTGCCGGGCATGGTGCACATGGACATCGTGCGCTCGCCGCTGGCCCATGCCCGCATCAAGAAGATCAACAAGGAAGCGGCGCTCAAGGTCCCGGGCGTGATTGCCGTGCTGACCGCCGATGACCTCAAACCGCTCAAGCTGCACTGGATGCCCACCCTGGCCGGTGACGTGGCCGCCGTGCTGGCCGACGAGAAGGTGCACTTCCAGATGCAGGAGGTGGCGGTGGTAATCGCCGAAGACCGCTACGCCGCTGCCGACGGCGTGGAGGCCGTGGAGGTGGAGTACGAGGAGCTGCCGGTGGTAGTGGACCCGTTCGAGGCCCTCAAGCCAGGCGCGCCGGTGCTGCGCGAAGACCTGGCCGGCAAGACCGAAGGCGCGCACGGCAAACGCTACCACCACAACCACATCTTTACCTGGGACGCCGGCGACAAGGAGGCGACCGACGCCGCCTTCGCCAAGGCTCCGGTGACGGTGACGCAAGACATGTTCTACCCGCGCGTGCACCCGTGCCCGCTGGAGACCTGCGGCTCGGTGGCCTCGTTCGACCCGGTGCGCGGCGAGCTCACGACCTACATCACCAGCCAGGCGCCGCACGTGGTGCGCACCGTGGTGTCGCTGTTGTCGGGCATTCCTGAGTCGAAGGTGCGCATCATCTCGCCCGACATCGGCGGCGGCTTCGGCAACAAGGTCGGCGTCTACCCGGGCTATGTCTGCTCCATCGTCGCCTCCATCGTGCTGGGCCGTCCGGTGAAGTGGATCGAGGATCGGATCGAAAACCTGTCTTCCACTGCCTTTGCGCGTGATTACCACATGACCGGCGAGCTGGCTGCCAGCGAGGACGGCAAGATCCTGGGCCTGCGTGCCAGCGTCGTGGCCGACCACGGCGCCTTCGATGCCTGTGCCGATCCCACCAAGTTCCCGGCCGGCCTGTTCCATATCTGCTCCGGCAGCTACGACATACCGACGGCCTACTGCAAGGTCGACGGCGTGTACACCAACAAGGCGCCCGGTGGCGTGGCCTACCGCTGCTCGTTCCGCGTCACCGAGGCGGTCTACCTGATCGAGCGCATGGTGGACGTGCTGGCGCAGAAACTGAACATGGACAAGGCCGAGATCCGCGCCAAGAACTTCATCAGGAAGGAGCAGTTCCCCTACACCAGCGCCTTCGGCTTCGAGTACGACTCGGGCGACTACCAGACTGCGCTGGACAAGGTGCTCAAGGCGGTGGACTACAAGGGGCTGCGCGCTGAGCAGGCCGCCAAGCGTGCCGACCCCAACTGTCCGACGCTGATGGGCATCGGCCTGGTGACCTTCACCGAAGTGGTGGGCGCCGGCCCGAGCAAGATCTGCGACATCCTCGGCGTGGGCATGTTCGACAGCTGCGAGATCCGCGTCCACCCCACTGGCAGCGCCATCGCGCGCATGGGCACCATCACGCAGGGCCAGGGCCACCAGACCACCTATGCGCAGATCATCGCCACCGAACTCGGCATTCCGAGCGAGGTGATCCAGGTGGAAGAAGGCGACACCAGCACAGCACCGTATGGCCTGGGCACCTACGGCTCGCGCTCGACGCCGGTGGCCGGGGCGGCCATCGCACTGGCGGCGCGCAAGATTCACGCCAAGGCCAAGAAGATCGCGGCCCACCTGCTGGAGGTGAGTGAGGCGGATCTGGAATGGGAGATCGACCGCTTCAAGGTCAAGGGCAATGACGCGAAGTTCAAGACCATGAAGGACATCGCCTGGGCCGCCTACAAC
>CAZJKR010000107.1:6293-9871 GCA_964546615.1 uncultured Curvibacter sp. | reverse complement strand
CAGCGCGATCGCGGTCAGCGCCTTCTCGCCACCCGACAGCAGGTGGATGGTCTGGTTCTTCTTGCCCGGCGGCTGCGCCATCACCTGCACGCCGGAATCCAGGATCTCGTCGCCGGTCATGATCAGCCGGGCCTGGCCGCCGCCGAACAGCTCGGGGAACATGCGCCCGAAGTGTTCGTTGACGGTCTTGAAGGTGCCGCCCAGCAGCTCACGCGTCTCGCCGTCAATCTTGCGGATGGCGTCTTCCAGCGTGTTCATGGCGTCGTTCAGGTCGGCTGACTGGGCATCGAGGAACTGCTTGCGTTCGCGCGCGTGGGCCAGCTCGTCCAGTGCTGCCAGGTTGACGGCACCCAAGGCAGCAATCTCGCGGTTGAGGCGGTCGATTTCGCCCTGCAGGCCACTCAGGCGCACATTGCCATCAATGATGGACTGGGCCACCGCCTCCAGGTCGGCCTGGGCGTCGACCAGCAGCTGCGCGTACTGCTCGAAGCCCAGGCGCGCGGCCTGTTCCTTGAGCTGGAAGTCGGTGATGCGCTGGCGCAGCGGCTCGAGCTCCCGCTCGAGCTGCAGGCGACGTTCGTCGCTGGCGCGCAGCTTGGCCGTCAGGTCGTCGTATTCGCTGCGCTTGGCCGCCAGCGTCTGCTCGCGCTCCAGCTTGAGGGCCAGCGCGTTCTGCAGGCCGGCCTGGGCCGCGGCATCGGTCAGGCGCGCCAGCTCGTCGCGCGCGCGCTGCTCCTCGGCCACCAGGGAGCCCGCCTGCTGTTCGGCGGTCTCAATGGCACGCGACAGCTCGGCACGGCGGGCATCGAGCGTGCGCAGCGAGAAGGTGGCTTCCTGCGCCTGGCGCTCCAGGCTGCGCAATTGTTCACGGCAATCGTTGAGTTTGCGCTCAGCCTCCAGCACGCGCTCATCGAGCTGGGCGTGGCGTTCCTGGCTGTCGGCCAGCTGCATGTCGAGCTCCTCGAAGCGCACCTCGGCGGCCACGCGGCGCTCCTGCAGGTCCTCCAGCTGGGCATCGACTTCGGCCAGGTCGCCGGCAATCTGCTCGCTGCGGGCGCGGGTCTGCTCGGCCAGCTGCGTCAGGCGCAGGGTTTCGACCTGCAGCTCGTGCGCGCGACTCTGGCTTTCGCTCGCTTCGCGGCGCGCCGTCACCAGACGCTGCGAGGCATCGGCATAGGCGGCCTCGGCACGGATCAGCGCGCTGCGGGCTTCATCCACGATGAGCGACTGGGCGCGCAGCTGCTTATCCAGGTTCTCGATTTCCTGCGCCCGGGCCAGCAAGCCGGCCTGCTCGGAGTCCTGCGCGTAGAAACTCACGCTGTGGGCGGTGACGGCGTGACCGGTCTTGACGAACAGCGTCTCGCCGGCCTGCAGCTGGCCACGCTGCGCCAGTGCTTCCTCGAAACTCTGCGCGACAAAGCAGCCCTGCAGCCAGTCAGCCAGCACGGCCTTGAGGCCAGCGTCATTGACGCGCAGCAGGTCGGCAAGACGAGGAAGAGCAGCAGGCCGTTCGGGCACGGCGGCGGGCGGTGCGCTGTAGAAGGCCAGTTTGGCCGGCGGTGCGTCGCTGCCCTCCGCCCCCAGGAAACCGCGCACCATGTCGAGGCGGCTGACTTCCAGCGCGCCCATGCGCTCACGCAAGGCGGCTTCCAGCGCGTTTTCCCAGCCCTGTTCGATGTGCAGCTTGGTCCACAGCGCCTGCAGATCGGCCAGGCCGTGCTTGGCCAGCCAGGGCTGCAGCTTGCCGTCGGTCTTGACCTTCTCCTGCAGCGCCTTGAGCGCTTCCATGCGCGCCGACAGGTCGGCCTGGCGGGCCGACTCGGTGTTGACGGCCTCCTGCTGGGTGCGGCGGGCCTCATCCAGTTGCGGCACCTGCTCCTGCAGCTCCTGCAGGCGGGCGTCCGTCACGGCGGCGGTTTCCTGTGCTTCGCTCAGCTGGGCCTGCAGGTTCTGCAGCCGTGCCTCGTCGGGCGCGGCCAGCGCGTTCTTGTCGGCGGTGAGGCGCTCGTGGCGCAACTGCAGCTGGCGGGTCTGCTCCTCGATGCTGCGCTGCTCGGCGGCCAGCACCTGGATCTGCTGCTGCACCTGGCCCACGCTGCTGCGCTGCTCGTTGGCACGGTTCTGCGCCTGGCGCAGGGCTTCTTCCAGATCCGGCAGCGCCTGCGACTGCTCTTCCAGCTGCGCGGCCAGCAGCTCGTTTTTCTCTTCGCCTACCAGCGCCAGCTCGGCCAGGCGTTCGATCTCGGCAGCGGCGTCTTCGCGGCGCGTGGCCCACTGGGCGGTCTGTTCCTTCAGCGTGATCAGGCGTTCTTCCACGCGCTGGCGACCCTCGACCACGAAGCGGATCTCGGCCTCCAGCCGGCCGACTTCGGTGCTGGCCTCGTACAGCAGGCCCTGGGCCTGGTTGACCTGATCGCCGGCAGCGTAATGCGCCTGGCGGATGGTTTCCAGATCGGCCTCGATGTGGCGCAGGTCGGCCACGCGCGATTCGAGCTCGATCACCGCTTTCTCGCCGTCCTGGCGGATCCTGCTCTGGTCGGCCTCGGCTTCCGTGCGGCGCAGGTACCAGAGCTGGTGCTGCTTGAGCGTGACGTCGGCCTGCAGCGCGTTGTACTTCTGCGCCACCTCGGCCTGGCGTTCCAGCTTGTCCAGGTTGGCGTTGAGCTCGCGCAGGATGTCTTCGACGCGGGTCAGGTTCTCGCGCGTGTCGGACAGGCGGTTTTCCGTCTCGCGGCGGCGTTCCTTGTACTTGGAAACGCCGGCCGCCTCCTCCAGGAACATGCGCAGTTCTTCGGGTTTGGATTCGAGGATGCGGCTGATGGTGCCCTGGCCGATGATGGCGTAGGCGCGCGGTCCCAGGCCGGTGCCCAGGAACACGTCCTGCACATCGCGCCGGCGCACCGGCTGGTTGTTGATGTAGTAACTGCTGGTGCCGTCGCGCGTCAACACGCGCTTGACGGCGATCTCGGCATATTGCCCCCACTGGCCGCCGGCGCGGTGGTCGGCGTTGTCGAACACCAGCTCCACGCTGGCGCGGCTGGCCGGCTTGCGCGTGGTGGTGCCGTTGAAGATCACGTCCTGCATGGACTCGCCGCGCAATTCGCTGGCGCGGCTCTCGCCCAGCACCCAGCGCACCGCGTCCATGATGTTGGACTTGCCGCAGCCGTTGGGGCCGACCACGCCCACCAGTTGGCCCGGCAGCATGAAGTTGGTGGGTTCGGCAAACGACTTGAACCCGGACAGCTTGATGGAGGTAAGACGCACGGCGAGGCTAAGTGATTGATTGAATTGAACTTTTCCCGACTGACCGACGCGGGGCAAGGCTTGATGATACCGTGTGCGCCGGGCTGCTCACCGAATGGCCACCCGCTGCGGCAGCCCTCGGCATCCACGGGATAATCGGGCTCCATGAATCCCTATCTGTCCCGTCTGCAGCCCTACCCGTTCGAGCGGCTCAAGCAGCTTTTTGCCGGCATCACGCCCAACCCGGCCTACCGCCCCATCAGCCTGGGCATTGGCGAACCGCGCCATGCCACCCCGCCACTGATCATCGATGCCCTGAACGCCAACATGGCGGG
>CAZJKR010000107.1:4593-6283 GCA_964546615.1 uncultured Curvibacter sp. | reverse complement strand
GGGCCTGGCCAGCTACCCGGCCACCGCCGGCGAGCCGGCCCTGCGCGAAGCCGCGGCCGGCTGGCTGCAGCGCCGTTACGGCGTCACCGTCAACCCCGCCACCCAGATCCTGCCGGTCAACGGCTCGCGCGAGGCGTTGTTCGCGCTGACGCAGACGGTGGTGGACGGCACGCAACCCGGGGCCACCGTGCTGTGCCCGAATCCGTTCTACCAGATCTACGAAGGCGCCACGCTGCTGGCCGGCGCCCAACCGTATTACGTCCCGAGCGATCCGAAGCGCAACTTCGCCGTCGACTGGGACAGCGTGCCGGCCGAGGTCTGGGCCCGCACCCAGATGATCTTCACCTGCTCGCCCGGCAACCCGACCGGCGCCGTGATGCCCTTGGACGAATGGAAGAAGCTGTTCGACCTGAGCGACCGCTACGGCTTTGTCATCGCCTCCGACGAGTGCTACAGCGAGATCTATTTCCGCGACGAGCCGCCGCTGGGCGGGCTGGAAGCGGCCGTCAAGCTGGGCCGCCCTGATTTCAGGAACCTGATTGCGCTCACCAGCCTGTCCAAGCGCAGCAATGTGCCGGGCATGCGCAGCGGTTTTGTGGCCGGTGATGCGGCACTGATCAAGCCCTTCCTGCTCTACCGCACCTACCACGGCAGCGCCATGAGCACCGTGGTGCAGGCCGCCAGCGTGGCCGCCTGGAACGACGAGCAGCACGTGATCGACAACCGCAACCAGTACCGCGCCAAGTTCGCCCAGGTCACGCCGATGCTGAGCGCTGTGCTGGACGTCGCCCTGCCCGATGCCGCCTTCTACCTGTGGGCCGGCGTGCGGGGTTCCGACACCGAGTTCGCCAGGGATCTGTACGCTCTTTACAATGTGACCGTTCTGCCCGGCAGCTACCTCGCCCGCGAAGCCCACGGCTTCAACCCGGGTGCCGGGCGCATCCGCATGGCGCTGGTGGCCGAAACCGCCGAATGCGTGGAAGCCGCCGAGCGCATCATCCAGTTTGTCAAATCCAGAATGTGAAACCTTGCGGGACAGACCTTCAGCGCTGTCCTCAAACGATTAGGAGAAAGAGAAACCATGAGCCAACAACTGCAACAGATCATCGACGCTGCCTGGGACAACCGTGCCAACCTGTCGCCCAAGGCCGCGCCGAAGGACGTGGCCGACGCCGTCGAGCACGTGATTGCCGAACTCAACGCCGGCCGCCTGCGCGTGGCCACCCGCGAAGGCGTGGGCCAGTGGACCGTGCACCAGTGGATCAAGAAGGCCGTGCTGCTGTCCTTCCGCCTGAAGGACAACGAAATCATCAAGGCCGGTGACCTGGGCTTCTACGACAAGGTGGAAACCAAGTTTGCCCACCTCACCCCGGAAGAGATGGCGGCCGCCGGCGTGCGCGTGGTGCCGCCGGCCGTGGCCCGCCGCGGCAGCTTCATTGCCAAGGGCGCCATCCTGATGCCGTCCTACGTCAACATCGGTGCCTACGTCGACGAAGGCACCATGGTCGACACCTGGGCCACCGTCGGTTCCTGCGCCCAGGTGGGCAAGAACGTGCACCTCTCCGGCGGCGTCGGCCTGGGCGGCGTGCTGGAGCCGCTGCAGGCCAACCCGACCATCATCGAGGACAACTGCTTCATCGGCGCGCGCTCGGAGATCGTCGAGGGCGTGATCGTGGAAGAGAACTCGGTC
>CAZJKR010000107.1:0-4583 GCA_964546615.1 uncultured Curvibacter sp. | reverse complement strand
ACCCCGATCTACGACCGCGCCACCGGCGAGGTGAGCTACGGCCGCGTGCCGGCCGGCTCGGTGGTCATCAGCGGCAGCCTGCCGAAAGACGGCGGCAGGTACAGCCTGTACGCGGCCATCATCGTCAAGCGCGTCGACGCGCAGACGCGAGCCAAGACCAGCCTGAACGACTTGCTGAGAGATTGATGGCACACCCCCAGGCTGCGGGCACTGCGTGTCCCTCATCGCCGCGGGGCCTCGGCCAGAGGCCAAGGCTCTTCGGCCTGTCCAAGCCTGCGCAGGCAGGCTTGGAGCCGCAGCCCTCAGCCCCCCTTGCAGGGGGCAAACGCCAGTGGCCCGGCGGAGCCGGTTCCACGGCGTTTCCTGATCTTGGGGGCTGGTACGCCTGGAAAGCTATCTTCGGCCGGCTGGGATTAAAGGGAGAGTGACAACATGAGCACGACGATGGGCACGATGGAGCGGATTCTGCGGCTGATGGCCGAGAAGAAGGCGTCGGACGTGTATCTCTCGGCGTTTGCGCCGGCGATGATCCGCATCAACGGCCAGTGCGTGCCGATCAACAGCCAGCCGCTCACGCCCGAAGCGCCGCGCGGCCTGCTGGCCGAGATTCTGCCGATCGAACGGCTGAGTGAACTCGACCGCAGCGGAGAACTCAACATGGGTTTTCCGCTGCAGGGCATCGGGCGGTTCCGCCTCAGCGCCATGCGCCAGCGCGGCTCGGTGGCGGCGGTGATCCGCTTCATCGCCAACGAGGTGCCGCCGCTGGCCTCGTTGTCGGTGCCGCCCATCCTGGGCGACCTGATCATGGAAAAGCGCGGCCTGCTGCTGATGGTGGGCGCTACCGGCATGGGCAAGAGCACCTCGCTGGCCTCGATGATCGACCACCGCAACGAAAACAGCACCGGCCACATCCTGACCATCGAAGACCCGATCGAGTTCCTGTTCAAGAACAAGCGCTCGGTAGTGAACCAGCGCGAGATCGGTACCGACACGGCCTCGCTGCAGGTGGCGCTGCAGAACGCCCTGCGCCAGGCGCCGGACGTGATCCTGATCGGCGAGATCCGCGACCGCGAGACCATGTCCGCGGCCATCGCCTACGCCCAGTCCGGCCACCTGTGCCTGGCCACCATGCACGCCAACAACAGTTACCAGGCGCTCAACCGCGTCCTGAGCTTCTACCCGGTGGAGGTGCGCGCCTCCATGCTGGGCGACCTCTCCAGTGCGCTCAAGGCCATCGTCTCGCAGCGCCTGCTGCGCACCACCAACGGCGGCCGTACGCCGGCGGTGGAGGTGATGCTCAACACCAAGCTGGTGGCCGAGCTGATCGAGAAAGGCGACTTCTCCGGCATCAAGGAAGCGCTGGAGAAGTCCATGGCCGAAGGCTCGCAGAATTTCGAGCAGGACATCGCGCGCCTGATCGCCGAGGGTGTCGTCGAGCGCAAGGAAGGCCTGGCCAACTCCGACTCCCCGACCAACCTGATGTGGCGCCTGCAAAACGACTTCGGCAAGTCGGCCCAGTCGGCCCCTGCCGAAGAAGACCACGACGACGAACCGTCGTTCACCGAAATCACCCTGGATGTGAAGCACTGATGTCACGTACCCTGCAACTCACCGAACAGCTGATCGCGCGCGCCTCCGTCACACCGGACGACGCCGGTTGCCAGGCGCTGATCGCCGCCCACCTCAAGCCACTGGGGTTCGTGTGCGAGACCCTCACCAGCGGGCCGGCTGACTTCCGCGTCAGCAACTTGTGGGCAAAAAGGCCTGCAATGCCCACGAAATCTACGCAGGATGCTCCTAAAACAATAGTATTTGTCGGTCATACCGACGTCGTGCCGACGGGGCCCCTGTCGCAATGGACCAGTGATCCGTTCACACCGACGCATCGCGACGGCCGGCTGCACGGCCGCGGCGCCAGCGACATGAAAACCTCGCTGGCTGCCTTCGTGGTTGCCGTCGAGGAGTTCGTCGCCGCCCGGCCGCAGGCGAACCTGAACATCGCCCTGCTGCTGACCAGCGACGAGGAAGGCCCGGCGGTCGATGGCACCGTGATGGTCTGCCGCGAACTGGAGCAGCGCGGCGAGCGGCTGGACTACTGCATCGTCGGCGAACCGACCTCGGTGCAACGCACCGGCGACATGATCAAGAACGGCCGCCGCGGCACCATGGGGGGCAAGCTCACCGTCAAGGGTGTGCAGGGCCACATCGCCTACCCGCAGCTGGCCCGCAACCCGATCCATCTGCTGGCCCCGGCCATGGCCGAGCTGGTGGCCACCGAGTGGGACCGGGGCAACGCGTTCTTCCAGCCCACCAGCTGGCAGATCAGCAACATCCACAGCGGCACCGGTGCCGCCAACGTGATCCCCGGCAGCGTGGTGGTGGACTTCAACTTCCGCTTCTCCACCGAGTCCACCGCCGAGGGACTGCAGCAACGCCTGCAAGCCGTGCTGGAGCGGCACGGCCTGCAGCCCGGGCGCGACTTCGAGCTGGCCTGGACGGTCGGCGGCCTGCCTTTCCTCACCCCCCCGGGCACCCTGGTCGACGCGGTGCGCGCCGCCATCCGCGAGGAAACCGGGCTGGAGACCGAACTCTCCACCACCGGCGGCACCAGCGATGGCCGCTTCATCGCCCGGATCTGCCCGCAAGTGATCGAACTCGGCCCCACCAATGCCAGCATCCACAAGATTGACGAGTTCATCCCGGTGGCCGACATCGAGCCGCTGAAGAACATCTACCGCCGCGTGCTGGAAAAGCTGGCGGCATGACGCAGACGCCCCCCGCCGCGCCGACCGTGATCGAACTGGTCGAGGCCGGCGCCCAGCAACTCGATGCCGCCGGCGTTGCCTACGGCCACGGCACCACCAACGCCTTCGACGAAGCCGCCTGGCTGGTGCTGTGGCAGCTCGGGCTGCCGCTGGATGCGCTGGATTCAGTGGCAAATCAGCCTGTAGCGCCTGCGGATCAAGCGCAAGTTGCTACACTTTTGGAAGCACGCATCAGCACCCGCAAACCCGCCGCCTACCTCACGCACGAAGCCTGGCTGCAGGGCGTGCCCTTTTATGTGGACGAGCGCGCCATCGTGCCACGTTCCTTCATCGCCGAGCTGCTGGCCTTCGGTGCCATCGACCCCTGGCTGGGCGCACACACGAAGAAGGTCCTGGACCTGTGCACCGGCAACGGCAGCCTGGCCGTGCTGGCAGCCATGGCCTGGCCCGAGGTGACAGTGGACGGCGCCGACCTCTCGGCCGATGCACTGGCCGTGGCGCGCATCAATGTCGAGAAACACGGTCTGCAGGACCGCATCACCCTGCTGCAGTCCGACGGCCTGAGCACGGTGCGCGGCCCGTACGATCTGATCCTGTGCAACCCGCCCTACGTCAACGCGCAAAGCATGGCGGCATTGCCGGCCGAGTACCGCGCCGAACCGGAGCTCGCCCTGGCCGGCGGCACCGATGGCATGGACTTCATCCGCCGCCTGTTGCGCGAGGCGCCGGCGCACATGCGCGAGCACGCCGTGCTGGTGCTGGAGATCGGCAACGAGCGCCCCTACTTTGAAGCCGCCTTCCCACAGCTGGAGGTGGTCTGGCTCAACACCAGCGCCGGCGATGACCAGGTGCTGCTGGCCACCCGAGAGGCTTTGGAACACCCCCGTGGCGGCTAGCGCCGCCTCCCCCCTTGCAGGGGGCGACACCAATGGCCCGGCAAAGCCGGTTCCACGGTGTCCCTGATAGAAACCCACCTTCCGGAAAAGAACAATGATTACGCTAAAAACTATCACCTTGCGCCGCGGCGCCAAGGTGATCCTCGATGGCGCTTCCGTGACCATCAACCCCGGCGAAAAAGTCGGTCTGGTCGGGCGCAACGGCGCCGGCAAGTCCACCCTGTTCGCCCTGCTTAACGGCACGCTGCACGAAGACGGCGGCGACTGCAGCATCCCGCCCCAATGGCGCCTGGCGCAGGTGGCGCAGGACATGCCGGAGACGAGCGAAAGCGCGACCGACTTCGTGATCGCCGGCGACACCCGGCTGGCGGCGGCGCAGGCCGAGGTGACGGCCTCGGAAGCGACCGAGGACGGCGAGCGCATGGCCCATGCCTACATGGAGCTGCACGACGCCGGCGCCCACGACGCGCCGGCCCGTGCCCAGGCGCTGATCCTCGGCCTGGGCTTCAAGACCACCGAACTCGATCAGCCGGTCAACAGCTTCTCCGGCGGCTGGCGCATGCGCCTGCAACTGGCGCGTGCGCTGATGTGCCCCTCCGACCTGCTGCTGCTGGACGAACCCACCAACCACCTGGACCTCGATGCCCTGGTCTGGCTGGAGGCCTGGCTGCAACGCTACCCCGGCACGATGATTGTCATCAGCCACGACCGCGAGTTCCTCGATGCAGTCACGCAGGTCACGGTGCACATCGAGAACGCCAAGCTCAACCGCTACGGCGGCAACTACAGCAAGTTCGAGGACATGCGCGCTGAAGCGATGGAACTGCAGCAGGCCTCCTACGCCAAGCAGCAGGAAAAGATCGCCCACCTGCAGAAATTCATTGACCGCTTCAAGGCCAAGGCCAGCAAGGCCAAGCAGGCG
>CAZJKR010000106.1:0-10034 GCA_964546615.1 uncultured Curvibacter sp. | reverse complement strand
GTAGGTCCAGCCGCCTTCATCGACCGAACCGACGGCCAGCTCGGGCTGCCAGGGCGCGCGCAGCTTGCGCACCAGCACCACGTCGAAATCACCGTCGAGCCGTTCGGCCACCAGCCTGGCCATCGGCACCGCGCCGCGCGGAATGGCCAGCACCAGAGGCTGGCGCCCTTTGTAGCCCGCCAAGCTGTCGGCCAGCTCGCTGGCAGCTTCCAGTCGATCACGGAACATGGCGCCTCCTCCCGCAAAATGGCGAACATGCCGTCCGCATTGCAGCACGATATCACCCTCGTCGGTGCGTCGACCGATGTGGGCGACGAACGCCCCAGGGCCAGCCGGAACCGGCCGGTTCAGTGCAAAGACCAGGACAGGGCCGCCAGCGCCATGAACAGCGGCGCCGCCAATACCACCACCACGTTGAGCGTCATGGCCGGCAACAGACGCTCGGGGTCGTCGTCGTCACGCAGCAAGCTGCGCCCCATGGGCCACGCCAGGGCCATCGGCGCCAGCCCCCACAGCATGCCCGGCGGCAGCCAGCGCAGCGCAACGCCCAGCAGCAGCCCGATGGCCGCCAGCCCGTGCAGCACCAGCACCAGCCGTGCCGCCCACGGGCGACCGCGCACAATGACCAGGTTGCGCCGCCCCACCATGCGATCGGCTTCGCGATCGGGAAACTGGTTGAGCAAGAGCAGCGCACTGGCCAGACAGCCCGGCACCCAGGACGCCGCCAGCGCCGCGACCAGGTCGTGCCCGCCCAGCGCCACATGCGTGCCGACCACCATCAGCGGCCCCAGCCCCAACCCCGGCGCCAGCAGGCACAACAGCGGATGGCGGGTGAGCCAGGGCGTGTAGAGCAACACCAGCAGCACACCGGCCAGACCGATGGGCAGAAGGGTCCAGCCACGCAGGCGCAGCAACGCCAACCCGACGGCCAAGGTCACCCCCAGCGCCAGCAGACAGACGAGCAGCACCGCCGATGCCCATTGCGGACGGGCAGGCAAGGCGCCGCTGCCCCCGGAAAACGGGGTGCGCTGCGTGAGTGCATCGAGCCCGCTGCGGAAGTCGGCGTATTCGTTGAGCATGTTGACGCTGAGGTGGGCGCACAGCACGCCGATCGTCACCTTGGCCAGCAGCACGCCATCAAGCGCTTCGCCCACGGTCCAGACCGTCGCCAGCCCGAGCAGCACACAGACCAGCGTCAGCAGCAGAAAGGGCAGACGCGCGGTATCGCGCAGCACGAGCAGCACGAGCAGCAAGGACATGGTCCGCGGCTGCCGGCATGGATGGCGGCCTCCAGGTCGGCCGACATGCCCATGGACAGGGTGTCGAGCGTCAGGCCATTTGCATTCATCTGATCAAACAAGGCCTTGGCCCGCATGAATACTGCGTAAGCCGCTTCGAAATCAGGAGCAGGCTCGGGGATGCACATCAGGCCGCGCAAGCGCAGCTGCGGCAGCGCAGCGACCTCGCGCGCCAGTGCCAGCGCCTCGGCCGGGGCCACGCCGGACTTGGTGACACCGCCGTCGACATTGACCTGGATGCAGACCTGCAGCGGCGGGATGCCCTCGGGTCGCTGTTCACTCAAGCGCTGTGCGATCTTCAGCCGATCCACGGTGTGGGCCCAGTCGAAGTGCTGCGCCACCAGGCGCGTCTTGTTGCTCTGGATCGGGCCGATGCAGTGCCATTCCAGCGGCAGATGGTGCAGAACCGCCATCTTCTCCACCGCCTCCTGGATGTAGTTCTCGCCGAAGGCCGTCTGGCCGGCGGCATGGGCCTCGGCCACGGCTTCAGGGCCGAAGGTCTTGGACACCGCCAGCAGTCGCACCGCTTGCGGGTCGCGGCCGGCCGCAAGACATGCGGCGGCAATGCGGGCATGAACGGTCTGGAGCTTGCTGGCGATCGTGGTCATAATCAAAGCCAAGCGTACCAAAAGAGATCGAGGGACTCGTGGACATCACCCAACTGCTGGCCTTCAGCGTCAAGAACAAGGCTTCCGACCTGCACCTCTCGGCCGGCCTGCCGCCCATGATCCGCGTGCACGGCGACGTGCGCCGCATCAACGTCGAACCGCTGGACCACAAGCAGGTGCACGCCATGGTGTACGACATCATGAACGACACCCAGCGCAAGAACTACGAGGAGTTCCTGGAGGTCGATTTCTCCTTCGAGATCGACGGCCTGGCGCGTTTTCGCGTCAACGCCTTCAACCACCAGCGCGGCGCCGGCGCGGTATTCCGCACCATCCCGAGCAAGATCCTGACGCTGGAGCAACTCAACGCCCCCAAGATCTTTGCCGATCTGGCACTCAAGCCGCGTGGCCTGGTGCTGGTGACCGGCCCCACCGGTTCGGGCAAGTCCACCACGCTGGCGGCCATGGTCAACTACCTGAACGAAACCGAATACGGCCACATCCTGACGGTGGAAGACCCGATCGAGTTCGTGCACGAGTCGAAAAAATGCCTGGTCAACCAGCGCGAAGTCGGCCCCCATACGCTGAGCTTTGCCGCGGCACTCAAGTCGGCGCTGCGCGAAGACCCGGACGCCATCCTGGTGGGTGAAATGCGCGACCTGGAAACCATCCGCCTGGCCATGACGGCCGCGGAAACCGGCCACCTGGTGTTCGGCACCCTGCACACGTCGAGTGCGGCCAAGACCATCGATCGCATCATCGACGTGTTCCCGGCCGAGGAAAAGGAGATGGTGCGCGCCATGCTGTCGGAATCGCTGCAGGCGGTGATCTCGCAGACCCTGTGCAAGACCAAGGACGGCCAGGGCCGCGTGGCGGCACACGAGATCATGATCGGCACCCCGGCCATCCGCAACCTGATCCGCGAGGCCAAGGTGGCACAGATGTACTCCAGCATCCAGACCGGCAACAACGTCGGCATGCAGACGCTGGACCAGAACCTGACCGAGCTGGTCAAGCGCAACGTCATCAGCGCCGCGGAAGCCCGCGGCAAGGCCAAGATTCCGGACAACTTCCCCGGATGACGATGGAACACCCCCAAGCTGCGCGCACTGCGTGTCGCTCCACTACCGCCCTTGCAGGGGGCAACGCCAGTGGCCCGGCGAAGCCGGTTCCACGGTGTTCCCCGCTTTGCGAACCTTTACGCTGAGAAGGAGGTGCTCTCATGGAGCGCGATCAGGCTACGAAATTCATCAACGACCTGCTCAAGCTGATGGTCAGCCGCAATGGCAGTGACCTGTTCATCACGGCCGACTTTCCGCCCGCCATCAAGGTCGACGGCAAGGTCACCAAGGTGTCGCCGCAACCGCTCAGTGGCGCGCACACCCTGGCGCTGGCGCGTTCCATCATGAACGACAAGCAGGTGGCCGAGTTCGAGCGCAGCAAGGAGTGCAACTTCGCCATCTCGCCGCCGGGCATCGGGCGCTTTCGCGCCAACGCCTTCGTGCAGCAGGGCAAGGTCGGCATGGTGCTGCGCGTCATCCCCTCGCTGCTGCCGACCATCGACACCCTGGGTGTGCCGCAGGTGCTGAAGGAAGTGGCGCTGGCCAAGCGCGGCCTGTGCATCCTGGTCGGCGCCACCGGTTCGGGCAAGTCCACCACGCTGGCGGCCATGGTGGACTGGCGCAACGAGAACTCCTACGGCCACATCATCACCATCGAGGATCCGGTGGAGTTCGTGCACCCGCACAAGAACTGCGTGGTGACGCAGCGCGAAGTCGGCCTGGACACCGACAGCTGGGAGGTGGCGCTGAAGAACACGCTGCGCCAGGCCCCGGACGTCATCCTGATCGGCGAGATCCGCGACCGCGAGACCATGGAGCATGCGGTGGCCTTCGCCGAAACCGGCCACCTGTGCCTGGCCACGCTGCACGCCAACAGCGCCAACCAGGCGCTGGACCGCATCATCAACTTCTTCCCGGAGGAACGTCGGCCGCAGTTGCTGATGGACCTGTCGCTCAACCTGCGCGCGCTGATCTCGCAACGTCTGGTGCCCAAGCAGGACGCCAAGGGCCGGGCCGCGGCAGTGGAGGTGATGCTCAACACGCCGCTGATCTCCGACCTGATCTTCAAGGGTGAAGTCGCCGAGGTCAAGGAAATCATGAAGAAAAGCCGCCAGCTCGGCATGCAGACCTTCGACCAGGCCTTGTTCGACCTGTACGAGACCAACGTCATCAGCTACGAGGACGCCTTGCGCAACGCCGACTCGCTCAACGACCTGCGCTTGCAGATCAAACTCAACAGCCAGCGCGGCAAGTCGCAGGACTTGAGCGCCGGCACCGAAAACCTCGCCATCGTCTGACCCGTCCCATGACCAGCCTCACCCCGAAATCCTACGAGCCCGTCCCGTCGCGCAAGGTCGCCTTTCTTGGCCTGGGCGTCATGGGCTTTCCGATGGCCGGGCACCTGGCCCGCGCCGGCCATGCGGTCACGGTCTACAACCGCACACCGGCCAAGGCGCAGGTCTGGGCCGCTGAATTCCGCGGCCGGCACGCGGCCACGCCGCGCGAAGCGGCCGCCGGCGCCGAATTCGTGTTCGCCTGCGTCGGCAACGACGACGACCTGCGCAGCATCACGCTGGGTGCCGATGGCGCCTTTGCCGGCATGGCGCCCGGCGCCATCTTCGTCGACCACACCACCGCCTCGGCCAACGTGGCACGCGAGCTGTCCACGGCCGCGCGCCAGATCGGCCTGCAGTTCATCGATGCGCCCGTCTCGGGTGGCCAGGCCGGTGCCCAGAACGGCGCACTCACCGTCATGTGCGGTGGCGACCCGGCCGCCTTCGAGGCGGCCAAACCGGTGGCCATGGCCTTCTCGCGTGCTTTCACCCTGATGGGCGCCAGCGGCGCCGGCCAGCTGACCAAGATGGTCAACCAGATCTGCATTGCCGGACTGGTGCAGGGCCTGAGCGAAGCCATCGCCTTCGGCCAGAACGCCGGGCTGGACATGCTGCAGGTGCTCGACGTCATCGGCAAGGGGGCCGCGCAAAGCTGGCAGCTCGACAACCGCGGCAAGACCATGGTGGCCGACCAGTTCGACTTCGGTTTTGCCGTCGACTGGATGCGCAAGGACCTCGGTCTGGTATTGCAGGAGGCCCAGCGCAACGGCTCACGCCTGCCGGTCACGGCACTGGTTGATCAGTTCTATGGCGACATCCAGCGCATGGGCGGACAGCGCTGGGACACTTCCAGCCTGATCAAGCGGCTGAAATAGCACACCCCCAGGCTTCGCGCACTTCGTGTCGCTACGCCACCCCCCTTGCAGGGGGGCAACGCCAGTGGACCGGCAAAGCCGGTTCCACGGCATTCCCCGACTAGATTGCTTCGTGGGTTGTCAACCTGCGACGCACACCATAGAAGCGCTGAAACAAACAAGGCGCCCGCGGGCGCCTTGTTTGTCTGAATTGCGAAAATCTACTTCTTCTTTTCGTTCTCGGCCGGCTTGGGCAGCATCCGCTGCAATTCTTCCTCGCTGATGATCTCGAAGATGCGCACCACCTTCTGCACCCCGCTGGTACTGCGGGCCACATCGGTGCCACGGTCGGCCTCGCGCTGGGTCACGCGCCCCATCAGGTAGGTCACCCCGCGTTCTGTCACGACCTTGTAGGCGCTGGCATAGAGGTCGCGGGCATCGACCAGCGCCGCCTTGACCTTGCCCGTGATCAGCGCGTCGTTGGAGCGCTGGGTGAAGGAGGAGTTGCCCATCACCCCCAGTTCGTTGACGATGACACGCACGTTATCGACCCGCGCCACCACCTGTTCCACCAGCTGCTTGTCCTGTGCCGTAGGCACCTCGCCGGTGAGCAGCACCTGGCGGTTGTAACTGGTGACATTGACATGGACCCGGTCGCCCAGGTTTTCCCGGATGCGGCTGGCCGCACGCAGTTCGATGCCTTCGTCTTCCAGCTGCGCGCCGGACGTGCGCCGGTCCACCGCCACCAGGCTGCCGACCACGGCGGCACCGCCGACCACGACCGGGGCGCAGGCACTGAGGCTGGCGATCAGGGTCACCGCAAGCATCACGTTCAGACCAAGTTGACGGGCAAGTTTCATGTCGGGGTTTCCTGTTCTCCAAGCAATTGGGCATCGACTGCATCACAGATGCAGTGCAGGGCGAGGATGTGCACCTCCTGGATGCGCGCCGTGCGCTCGTGCGGCACGCAGATGTGCACGTCGGTGTCGCGCAGGGCCTGGTTCATCTTGCCGCCGCTACGACCGGTCAGGCCGATCACCACCATCTCGCGTTCGTGCGCCGCCTCGATGGCCGCCAGCACATTGGCCGAGTTGCCGCTGGTCGAGATCGCCAGCAGCACATCGCCCGGCTGGCCGAGCGCGCGTACCTGGCGCGAAAACACGGCGTTGAAGTTGTAGTCGTTGGCGATCGCGGTCAGGATGGAGGTGTCGGTGGTCAGCGCAATCGCGCCCAGCTCGGGGCGCTCACGCTCGAAGCGGCCGACGAACTCGGCCGCGAAGTGCTGCGCATCGGCGGCCGAGCCGCCGTTGCCGCAGGCCAGCACCTTGCCGCCGCTGGTGACGCAGGCCAGCACGGCCTGCACCGCATCGGCGATGGGCTTGCTCAGGATCTGCGCCGCCTGGTATTTGAGATCGGCGCTGTCGATGAAGTGTTGTTGGATGCGTTGCTCAAGCATGCGGCAATGATACCTGCGGTGGATTGTCCATACGCTGTGCGGCCTTTGTATCAGCCTGTATCAAAGGCGGCCCGCAGCCACTGCACCTGGCCGGACTCGATCGCCACCACATCGAAACGGCACGCTGGCGGTTCACGCCAACGCAGCAGGTAGTGCCGCGCCGCAAAGATGAGGCGTCGCTGTTTGGCGGCGCTGACGCTGGCGGCCGCACCGCCATGGAGCGAACTGCCGCGCCGCCGGACTTCGACAAACACCAGCGTGCCGTCGGGCGCACGCATGATGAGGTCGATTTCGCCACCCCCGCGTCCCGGCGTCCGATAATTGCGTTCGAGCAGGCGCAGCCCGGCGCGCTGCAGGTGGCATAGCGCCTGCTCTTCGGCTGCGTCGCCGGTCTGCTTGGTCGTCGGGTTGTCGCCCGACACGCGCCACTTGGGGAACACCATTGAACGCTTCTTTCGCCTCCGCCCTGACCGCCTCGCACGAGGCGGCTGCCTCGCAGCATTATCCCCATGGGGCGCTGTACGTGGTGGCCACCCCGATCGGCAACCTGGCCGACATTACGCTGCGCGCGCTGCATCTGCTGCAGCTGGTGGACGTGGTTGCCTGCGAGGACACGCGGCATACCCAGAGCCTGTTGCGTGCCTACGGCATCGATCGCAGCGCACAGTCCCTGCTCGCGCTGCACCAGCACAATGAAGCCGAGGCGGCGCAAGACGTCATCGCCCGGCTGCGTAGCGGCCAGCGCATTGCCTACGTCAGCGATGCCGGCACACCGGCCATCAGCGACCCCGGCGCACGCCTGGTGGCCGCAGTACGCTTGCAGGGCCTCGCGGTGGTACCGCTGCCGGGCGCCAGCAGCGTGACCACCGCCTTGAGCGTGGCGGGCATGGTGGGCGAGGAGAGCGGCTTTGTCTTCGCCGGCTTCCTGCCGACCAAACCGACCGAGCGCGCCGCGGCCGTCCAGGCCCTGGCCGGTGAACCGCGTGCGGTCGTGCTGCTGGAAGCACCGCACCGCATCGTGGCGCTGGCCCAGGCATTGGCGGTGCTGGGTGATCGTCCGCTCACCATCGGGCGCGAGCTGACCAAGCAGTTCGAGGACATCACCACCGTCACGGCTGCCACCTTCAGTGGCTGGCTGGCAGAACAACCCAATCGCGCGCGCGGGGAGTTCGTGCTGGTGCTGCACCCGGCACCCGGCCCTGTCGACGACGCTGCAGTGCACGAGCAGCAGGTGCTCAAGTTGCTGCTGGCCGAGCTGCCGCTCAAGCGCGCCGTGAAACTGACCGCCGACATCACCGGTGGCTCGCGCAATGCTCTCTATGAAGCCGCACTGGCACTGAAGAATGCGTCCCCTTGAGAATCCAGTCGCCAGGATAGATTCATGAAGCGCCACCACCGCCTGTTCCCCTTTCTGCTCTGGCCGCGCCCGGATGCGGCCTTGCTTCGCGGCGAGGCGCTGGCAGGGCTGAGCGTCGGCCTGATGGTGATTCCGCAAGGTGTGGCGTATGCCGCGCTGGCAGGCATGCCCCTGGTGACCGGCATCTATGCCGCCATGTTGCCGGCCTTGGTGGCCGTCCTGTTCAGTGCGTCGACACGCCTCTCGGTCGGCCCCACCGCGCTGACCTGCCTGCTGGTGAGCGCGTCCTTGACCGGCCTGGCCGAGCCCGGCAGCCCGCAGTGGGTTGACATGGCGGTCTGGTTGTCCCTGTTCAGCGGCGCCTTGCAGTTGCTTCTGGGCTTCATGCGCTTCGGCTGGCTGCTCAACCTGGTCAGTGCGCCGGTACTGGCCGCCTTCACCCAGGCTGCGGCGGTGCTGATCATCTCCTCCCAAGTGCCGGCATTGCTGGGCCTGCCATCGGGCTGGACATCGTTGGCATCGTGGCAGGCTCTGCACTGGCCCTCGGCGGCGGCGGGCCTGCTCGGCCTGGCCCTGCTGCTGCTGACCCGGCGCTGGCGCGCCACCCTGCCGTCGGTGCTGCTGGTGATGCTGGGTGCCGCGGGCCTGAGCGCGCTGTTCGGCTTTGAAGCCGCGGGCGGTGCCGTCGTCGGCCTGCTACCCTCCGGGCTGCCGAGCTTGTACTGGCCTGCGCTGCCGGACGCCACCCTGCTGGGCAAGCTGGTTCTGCCGACCCTGGTCATCACCCTCGTCAGCCTGCTGGAAACTGCTTCCAGTGCCAAGGTGGACAGCGAAGGGCGCGGCCAGCGCTGGGACCAGGACCAGGATCTGATCGGTCAGGGTCTGGGCAAGATCGCAGCCGGCCTGTCCGGCGCCTTTCCCACCAGCGCCTCTTTTGGCCGTTCAGCCCTCAACCTCTACGCCGGTGCGCGCAGCGGCTGGGCTACCGTGGCCTCGGTGCTGGTGGTGCTGGTGGTGCTGCTGTTCTTCATCCCCGTGTTGCGCCATGTGCCCCAGGCGGTTCTCGCTGCCATCGTGCTGGTGGCCGTGGCCGGCCTGATCCGGCCGCGTGAATTTGCGCGGCTGTGGCGCATCTCGCGCACCGAGGCCGTCATTGCGGGGCTGACCTTTGCCATCACACTGCTGGCATCCCCGCAGTTGTACTGGGGGGTACTGGCCGGGGTGCTGATGGCGCTGTCACACTTTCTCTACCAGCGCCTGCACCCGCGCATCATCGAAGTCGGCCTGCACGCCGACGGCAGCCTGCGCGACCGTCACCTGTGGCAACTGCCGGTGCTGGCACCCCGTCTGTTCGCCCTGCGCATGGACGCCGCGCTGGACTTCGCGGCTGTCAGCAGCTTCGAGCGCACCATCGTCGACCATGTGGCCCGGCATCCGCAAACCCGTGATGTGTGCGTGTTCGCCCACGCCATCAACAGCATCGACGCGACGGGCGTTGCCACGTTCCAGAAGCTGCTGGCGTTTCTGGTGGCGCGGCAGGTGACCTTGCACATCAGCGGCATGAAGCTGCCGGTGGAGAACGTGCTACGCCGCAGCGGGGCACTGGAGGACAGCAGGTATCTGAAGCTGTACCGGACCGACCAGGAGGCTCTGAGCGCCCTGACCAGAGGCCAGGACGAGGCGCTGGCAGGGCCGGCGGAGTGATTGACTTGGCAGATTGGTGCGGCTGGCGGGGATCGAACCCACGACCCTTGGCTTCGGAGGCCAATACTCTATCCACTGAGCTACAGCCGCGATCTGAGCACCCCGCATTGTAGGGGGTTTCGATCGAGGCGGCCGCTATAATCACTCGCTGATTTATATCAAGCCCCGTAGAACTATTGAGGACACCATGAGCGACAACAGCCACGACGAAGCCCACACCGGCCCGATTAAGACCCCCAAGCAATTGTTGTGGGCATCCATTTTTGCCTTCGTGGTACCGGTGTTCATCATCATCGGCCTGGTGTACTACGTTACCTCCACCTCCAAGCCGGGTGCCGGTGCGACCAACGTCGAAAAGTCCG
>CAZJKR010000105.1:9841-10053 GCA_964546615.1 uncultured Curvibacter sp. | reverse complement strand
AGCACAACCGTGACGATGTTCTTGCCGATGTCGTGCACATCGCCCTTGACGGTGGCAATGACGATCTTGCCCTTGGCACGCACGTCCTCGCCGGCCGCCTCCTGCTGGCGCTTTTCTTCTTCGATGTAGGGAATCAGGTGTGCCACCGCCTGCTTCATCACGCGCGCACTCTTCACCACCTGCGGCAGGAACATCTTGCCTTGGCCAAACAG
>CAZJKR010000105.1:6886-9821 GCA_964546615.1 uncultured Curvibacter sp. | reverse complement strand
TGCAGCGGACGCCCGCCCTTGGCCAGTACGGCCTGGTAGGCCTCTTCCGTGTCCTCGGTGATGAAGTCGGTGATGCCGTGCACCAGCGCGTGCGACAGGCGCTGCGCGACATTGCCGGTGCGCCACTCGTTCTTTTTGCTGTCGTCCTTGGAGGCGCCTTTGGCGCTCTCGGCAATTTCCACCAGGCGCTCACCGGCATCGGGCCGGCGGTTGAGCACCACATCTTCCACCCGTTCGCGCAGTGTGGGTTCCAGCTCGTCGTAGACGCCGACCATGCCGGCGTTGACGATGCCCATGTCCATACCGGCCTGGATGGCGTGGTACAGGAACACGGTGTGAATGGCCTCACGCACCGGGTCGTTGCCACGGAAGCTGAACGAGACGTTGGACACGCCGCCGCTGACCTTGGCGCCCGGCAGGTGCTGCTTGATCCAGCGCGTGGCCTCAATGAAGTCGACCGCGTAGTTGTTGTGCTCCTCGATGCCGGTGGCGATGGCGAAGATGTTGGGGTCGAAGATGATGTCTTCCGGCGGGAAATCGACTTCGTCCACCAGGATGCGGTAGGCGCGTTCGCAGATCTCGATCTTGCGCGCATAGGTATCGGCCTGGCCTTTTTCGTCGAAGGCCATCACCACCGCGGCGGCGCCATAACGACGCAGCAGCTTGGCCTGCTGCTTGAACGCCTCCACGCCCTCCTTCATGCTGATGGAGTTGACGATGCCCTTGCCCTGGATGCAGCGCAGGCCGGCCTCGATGACGTCCCACTTGGAAGAGTCGATCATGATCGGCACGCGCGCAATGTCCGGCTCGGAGGCGATCAGATTGAGGAAGCGCACCATGGCGGCCTTGCTGTCGAGCATGGCCTCGTCCATGTTGATGTCGATCACCTGCGCGCCGTTCTCCACCTGCTGGCGCGCCACGGCCAGCGCTTCCTCGAACTGGCCGTTCAGGATCATGCGCGCGAAGGCTTTGGAGCCGGTGACGTTGGTGCGCTCGCCGATGTTGACGAACAGACTGCCCGCGCCGATGACAACCGGCTCCAGGCCGGACAGCTTCATGGGGGGAATGGAGATTTCGGACATGCGTCTCACCTGAGGGATTCAAAACAGGTGAGCGTCGTTGGGACATCCAAGCCTGACGGCATCGAGTGCCGCTGCAACGCTCCTTGGAAGTGGCGTGATTTTAAGGCTTAAGCCCGCGCCGTGCTGGGCACGTGTACTGAATGAGCCGCCCGAAGACCGGGGCGCCGTCTCACGGCCTATCGACGCGCCGGCAGCGTCATCACAACCGGCTGCATCACACCCTGCTGTACGGCCCGCGCCCGCAGCTGGCCGCAGCCGCCCTCCACATCCTGCCCGGCCGACTGCCGCAGCTTGGTCAGGATGCCGCGCTGATGCAGGCGGCGCGCCATCTCCGCCGCGTGCGCCCAGCTGGGCCGCTGGTAAGGCATGCCCTCCACCGCGTTGTAGGGAATCAGATTGAGGATGGCGTACTTGCCATGCAGCAGCCGCACCAGGCCCTCCACTTCCTCGTCCGTGTCGTTGATGCCTTCCAGCAGCGTCCACTGGTACTGCACCGGGTAGCCGCTGGCGCGCGCATACGACTCGGCCATCTCCACCAGCTCGTCCGGCGTGAGCCGTGGCGCACGCGGCAGCAGCTGTGCGCGCAGATCAGCACGCGTGGTGTGCAGCGAAAGGGCCAGCGCCGGACGCACCGCCCCTTCGGCGCGGCCGAGCAGCGCCTCGAACGCTCGCGGATCACCGACGGTAGAGAACACCAGGTTCTTGTGCCCGATGTTGCCGGCAGTGCCCAGCAGGTCGATGGCCTCCAGCACGTTGTCCAGGTTGTGCGCCGGCTCGCCCATGCCCATGAACACCACGCGTTTGACCGGCCGACGCTGCCGCGCCAGTGCCACCTGCGCCACGATCTCGGCGCTGCCGAGCTGGCGAATCAGGCCGGTGGTGCCGGTCATGCAGAACACGCAGCCGACCGCACACCCGACCTGGGTCGACACGCACAAGGCCGGAATGCGACCCGGCGGCAACAGCACACTTTCCACCAACTGGCCATCCTTCAGCGCCACCACCAGGCGCTGCGAGCCGTCCTCGCCCGGGTGCTCGGAATGCAGCGTGAGCAGACTGGCCAGTTCTCGCTCGATTTCCGGCAGCGCGACACGCAGTGGGTTGGGCAGAAAGGCCTCGATCGGCCGCTTGCCTTGCGTCTGCGGCAGCGCCTGCGACCACAGACGCAGCACGCGGTGTTCATGACGGGGGTTGGCGCCGAGCGCCCGCAGGCGCTGGCGCAGGTCTTCAATGCGCATGGGGCGTGATTGTCACCGCAAGGGCTGGCCACACCAATCAGCGCGTTCCGGCTCAGTCCAGCAGTTCGATCTCGCCGTAGTGCAGGCGCAGGGCGCCGCGCGCCTCCAGCTGCTTGAGGGCCTTGTTGACGCTCTGGCGGCTCACGCCCAGCATGCGCGCCAGCACCTCCTGAGCCACACGGACGCGGCGCCGAGCCACATCGCGGCTGCCGTAGCCCTGGGCCAGCAACTGCAGGCGCCGCAACACGCGCTCCTCCAGCGGCAGCAGGGCCAGTTCTTCGAGGACGACGAAGGCCACGCGCAGCTTGCGGCAGGCCAGACGCGCCATGTCGCGCCAATGGGTGGGGTGGGCATCCAGCCAGGCCAGCAGATCCGCGCGTGGCACCACCAGCACCTGGCTGGCCACGTCGGCCACCGCGTCATGGGTGCGCGGCAGGCCGTCGATCATCGAGATCTCGCCAAACCACTGGTAGGGCTCCAGGTAGGCCAGCACCGCCGCCTGGCCTTCGGCATCGTGGGCGCCGATGCGCAGCGCGCCGGCCACCACGCAGCACAGGCCGTCGGCATTCCCGCCGCGCGCGAACAGCGGCTCGCCCGGCACCAGGTGGCGCCCAC
>CAZJKR010000105.1:0-6876 GCA_964546615.1 uncultured Curvibacter sp. | reverse complement strand
TGGTGGGCAGCAGGGCTTGGAGCAAGCGCCGCCAGCGCCTGGCCGAAGCGGCTTTGTCGGAATTCTGACAGACGTCCCATGCCGGGCGCGGCATCCTTGGGGGACCGCAAAGGAAACCCCACAAAGGAAACCCCAAGAAGGCCTCATGGACCAAGCCACCCATCTGCTGGTGCAGTACGCCCGCTACCACTGCGACCCGCGCAACATCGCCACCTGCAACGCGTAACCGACACCCCCGACACAACAACACAAACCCACTTTCATCATGAGCACTTCCACCTCCCGTTCCGCCGGCCTCACGCTGGCCTTGGCCGGCCTGGCGCTGGCCGTGTGTTTTGCCGCCGCCTGGTGGAGCCGCGACCTGGCGCTGTTCTCGCTCACGCCGCCCGGCGGCGGCGCGGCCGACGTGGCCGAGGCGTTGCGCCAGGACCTGCACCTCACCTTCTTCACCATCTGGGCCTCGCTGCTGCTGGCCACGCCAGCGCTGGCGCTGTTTCCGTCCATCCGGCAGTCGACCCGCGCCTTCCAGGCCTGGCGCATCTTCTGGACGGCCTCGCTGCTGGTGTTTGCGGTGCACTTCTACTGGGCCACCGTGGTCATCTTCGGCAACGACTGGCAGCGCATCCTCCACACACCGCGCGTCAGTGCCCCGCGGCTGGACACCGTGTTCGCCCTCTGGTGGGTGGTCGACGTGGTGCTGGCCTGGACCACCCGCAGCGAGGCCGTCTGGCTGCGCCTGCAGCGCGCCGGGGTGCACCTGCTGGCCTTCGTGCTCTTCTTCATGGGTGCCGCACGCGAAGGTGAGCTGGTGGCGTCGCGCGCGCTGGGCTGGTCCATGGCCGTGGTGGTGGCCGCCGGGCTCATCGCCTGGCTGGTACGCCGCCGTCAACGCTCTACCATCTGACTTCCGCCACCTTCCAGCAGGCCACCCCATGCACATCATTGCCACCGCCCTGTCCCTGCTCGTCTGTGCCATCCACGTCTACATCCTGGTGCTGGAGATGTTCTTCTGGGACAAACCGCAGGGCATGAAGGCCTTCAACCTCGCGCCCGACTTTGCCAAAGCCACCAAGGTGCTGGCGGCCAACCAGGGCCTGTACAACGGCTTTCTGGCCGCCGGCATCGCCTGGGCACTGGCTACCGGCCAACGCGAGGCGCTGCTGTTCGTGCTCGGCTGCGTGGCGGTGGCCGGCCTGTATGGCGCCGCCACCGCCAGCCGCAAGATTCTGCTGATCCAGACCGTGCCCGCCGCGGCGGCCATGGCGGCCGTTCTGCTGCCGGGCTGAGACGTATGCCCGAGGTACGCCTCAGGTATTGGGCGCGGTCTTGGCACTCCAGACCATGGTGATGGCCAGAATGCCCACCACCACGCCCAGCGACACGGCCACCGGGATCTTGTAGAGATCGATCAGCATCATCTTGCTGCCGATGAAGACCAGGATCACCGCCAGCCCGTAGTTGAGCAGGTGGAAACGGCTGGCCGCAGCCTGCAGCAGGAAGAACATGGCGCGCAGGCCGAGGATGGCGAACACATTGCTGGTGAGCACGATGAACGGGTCTTGCGTGATGGCGAAGATGGCCGGGATGGAGTCCACCGCGAAGATCACATCCGTCAGGCCCACCAGGGCCACCACCATCAGCAGCGGCGTGGCGATGCGTTTGCCGTTCTCCCAGGTCCAGAATTTCTCGCCGTCGAAGTGGCGGCTCACCGGCATCACGCGGCGCAGCAGCTTGAGCGCCGGGTTGTCATCCAGGCTGCCCTCCTTGCCCGCAGCCCACCACATCTTGAGGCCGGTGAGCACGAGGAAGCCGCCGAAGACGTAGAGGATCCAGTGAAACTGCGACAGCAGCCAGCTGCCGAGCAGAATCATCACCGTGCGCAGCACGATGGCGCCGATGATGCCGATCATCAGCACCCGTTTCTGGTAGGCCGGCGGCACGGCGAAGTAGGTGAAGATGAGCAGGAAGACGAAGATGTTGTCGACCGCCAGGCTCTTCTCGATCAGGTAGCCGGTCAGGAATTCGAGCGACTTTTCATTGGCGAGCGCGCGCGAACCCGAGGTCTCATGGACGGCCCACCAGAGCAGGCCGTTGAAGAGGAAGCTCAGGGCCACCCAGATGAGCGACCAGTTCAACGCCTCCTTCACGCCCACGGCGTGGGCGCCTTGTTTCTTGAGGACGACGAAGTCGACGAACAGCGCCGCCAGCACGAAGGCGACGAAAACCAGCCACAGCCAAAGTGGCGCAATGCTTTGCATAGAAAACCTCGCTTGCAGTGTTGATGAAACACCCGCAAGGTCTGATCGGGCCCGTCACCGTTGGTGACGAACCGCCGGCGCCGGCTGTTTTGACACAGCGTATTGACGACGCGGGCGCTCAGCGCTGGGAGCGTGGGCTCCGCTGGCTGGTCGACTACTCCCCTTGATGGGAGCCCCGATTGTGCCGCCCACCGCAAATCCCCAGCAAGGCTGGGGATTGGCGAGGACGGCGGCGAAGATGCCGGCCCTCAGGCCGCTTCGCGGTAGAACGGGCCGCTGTTCAACGCGCGCGTGGCCAGCGGCGCCACCGCGTCGTGGATGGCGCCAATGTGCTCCGGCGTGGTGCCGCAGCAGCCGCCGACGATGTTGACCAGCCCCTCGGCCGCAAACTCGCGCAGCAGCCGGCTGGTAACGTCGGGCGTCTCGTCGAAGCCGGTCTCGCTCATGGGGTTGGGCAGGCCGGCGTTCGGGTAGCAACTGATGAAGGTGTCGGGCGCCGCCTTGGCCAGCTCCTGGATGTAGGGGCGCATCAGTGCCGCACCGAGCGCGCAGTTCAGGCCCACCGCCAGCGGCTGCGCATGGCGCACGCTGTGCCAGAAGGCGGTGACGGTCTGGCCGCTGAGGATGCGGCCGGAGGCGTCGGTCACGGTGCCGCTGATGAGGATGGGCAGGCGCTCGCCCGAGGCTTCGAAGTACTCGTCGATGGCAAACAGCGCCGCCTTGGCGTTGAGGGTGTCGAAGATGGTTTCCACCAGCAGCACGTCGGCGCCGCCTTCCACCAGCGCTTCCACCTGCTCGTAGTAGGCCGCGCGCAGCTCTTCGAAGCTGATGTTGCGCGCACCGGGGTCGTTCACGTCCGGGCTGATGCTGGCGGTCTTGGGTGTCGGGCCCAGAGCGCCGGCGACAAAGCGCGGATGGTCGGGCGTACTGAACTTGTCGCACGCTTGCCGCGCCAGTCGGGCGGAGGCGAGGTTCATCTCGCGCGCCAGGTGCGCCATGTCGTAGTCGGCCTGCGCCACGCTGGTGGCGCCAAAGGTGTTGGTCTCGATCAGGTCGGCACCGGCGGCGAGGTAGCCTTCGTGGATGTCGCGGATGATGTCGGGCCGCGTGAGCGACAGCAACTCGTTGTTGCCCTTGACGTCCTTGTGGAAGTCCTTGAAGCGCGCACCGGCCGCGCCGGGACCGGTATAGCCCTCGCCGCGGTACTGCGCCTCGGTCAGCTTGAAGCGCTGGATCATGGTGCCCATGGCGCCATCGAGGATGGCGATGCGGCGGGCCAGGATACCGGGCAGGGTTTGGGCGCGGGTGTAGTGGATGGGCTTCATAGGACCTCCATTGTAGAAAGACGGCCTTGCCCGCGGGCACCGGCGGTCGATGCCGGCCGCAAAACCGGGACAATAGAAGGTTATGAAACATCTGCTCCCCAAAGAAACCTGGGCGCTGCTGCAGCAAGAACCGGATGCGCTGCTGATCGACGTACGCATGGAAATCGAATCGCTCTACGTCGGCCGTCCGCCTGGCGTGATCAACATCCCCTGGTACGAGTACCCGGAGCTGACGCCCGATCCGGCCGGTTTCGTGGCCGCCGTGGAACGTGAAGCGGGCGGTGACAAGAACCGCACCATCATCCTGCTGTGCCGCAGCGGCAAGCGCACGCTGGACGCCGGTCTGGCGCTGCAGGCGGCCGGCTTCACCCAGCTCATCAATGTGCTGCACGGCTTCGAAGGCGACCTGGACGACAAGTTTCAGCGTTCCACCCTCAACGGCTGGCGCTTCGACGGCCTGCCCTGGGAGCAGATGTAAATTTCAAGCCAAATCGGGCCCCAGCCCCTTTGGAATCTGCGCCAGTCGCTCCTGTTTCGATAGCAAGCACCTTGTCTCTTCAAACCATCCTGCGCCAGGTCTTCGGCTATGAGGCTTTCCGCGGCCCGCAGCAGGCCATCGTGGACCACGTGGTGGCCGGCGGCGACGCACTGGTGCTCATGCCCACCGGCGGCGGCAAGTCGCTGTGCTACCAGATCCCGGCCATCGCGCGCCAGCAGGCCGGCCATGGCACCACCATTGTGGTGTCACCGCTGATTGCATTGATGCACGACCAGGTGGGCGCCCTGCACGAAGCCGGCGTGGAAGCCGCCTTCCTCAACTCCAGCCTGTCGCAGGAGGCTGCCGCACAGGTGGAAAAGCGCCTGCTGCGCGGCGAGCTCACGCTGCTGTACGCCGCGCCCGAGCGCGTGACGACACCACGTTTTCTGGCCCAGCTCGATGCGCTGGCCGAACGCGGGCAGCTGGCGCTGTTTGCCATTGACGAGGCGCACTGCGTCAGCCAGTGGGGCCACGACTTCCGGCCCGAGTACCGCGCGCTCACCGTGCTGCACGAGCGCTACCCCGCCGTGCCGCGCATGGCGCTGACCGCCACCGCCGACGCGCTGACGCGCGAGGACATCGTGGAACGGCTGCAGCTCGAAGGTGCACGGCAGTTCGTCAGCAGCTTCGACCGCCCCAACATCCGCTACACCATCGTCGAGAAGAAGGACGCCACCACCCAGCTGCTGCGTTTCATCGAACGCGAGCACGAGGGGGACGCCGGTATCGTCTACTGCCAGTCGCGCCGCAAGGTGGAGGACATCGCGCAGACGTTGTGCGATGCCGGCCTGAAGGCGCTGCCCTACCACGCCGGGCTGGACGCAGCGGTACGCCAGGCCAACCAGGACCGCTTTCTGCGTGAAGAGGGTCTGGTGATGGTTGCAACAATAGCCTTTGGCATGGGCATTGACAAGCCGGACGTGCGTTTTGTCGCGCATCTGGACATGCCGAAGAACATTGAGGGCTACTACCAGGAGACCGGCCGCGCCGGCCGTGATGGCGCCGCCGCCGATGCCTGGATGGCCTACGGCCTGCAGGACGTGGTGAACCAGCGCCGCATGATCGACGAGAGCCCGGCGAGCGAAGAATTCAAGCAGGTCATGCGCGGCAAGCTGGATGCCCTGCTGGCGCTGGCCGAGGCGACCGATTGCCGGCGCGTACGGCTGCTCGGCTACTTCGGCGAACACAGCGAACCCTGTGGCAACTGTGACAACTGCCTGCAGCCACCGGCGGTGTGGGACGGCACCGATGCGGCACGCAAGCTGCTCAGCACCATCTACCGCGTGCAGCAAGCCAACGGGATGAGCTTTGGCGCCGGCCACATCATGGACATCCTGCGCGGCAAGGACACCGAGAAGGTGAAACAGTACGGCCATGAGACCCTGAGCACCTTCGGCCTCGGCGCCGAGTTCAGCGAAGCCCAGCTGCGCGGCGTGCTGCGCCAGCTCATCGCCATCGGCGCCGTCGGCGTGGACGCCCAGGCCTACAACACGCTCTACCTGACCGAGGGCTCACGCGCCGTGCTCAAGGGCGAGGTAACGGTGCAACTGCGCGAGTCGGTGTCGACCCCGACGGCCAAGCGTTCGCGCCGCGCCGGCGTCACGGCCCCGGCGGCCGTCAACCTGGGCGTCGATGACCAGGTGCGCTTCATCAACCTGAAAGCCTGGCGCGCCGACGTGGCGCGCGAACACAACCTGCCGGCCTACGTGATCTTCCACGACGCCACGCTGGCGGAGATTGCGCAGCGCAGCCCGCAGACGCTGGCTGACCTGCAGGGCATCAGCGGCATCGGTGAGAAGAAGCTGCAGGCCTACGGTGCCGATGTACTGCGCGTGGTGACGCTATCGAATTCATAGTGCTCACCGCACACCACGTACGGGCTAAGCTGCTTTTTTGTTCTCCATCTGGGCCGGGTGCAGGCCCAGGCCGGCCAGGTAGGTGTCAAAGACCTGGGTGCCGCTGGCCACCAGGTCAAAGGCCTGCGGGTCGAGCAGCCAGTTCTGGATCAGGCCGTCGATCATCACATGCAGCCCCAGCGCGGCACTGTCCAGCTCCACCGGCAGCATGGCCAGCCGGGTGCGCGCCAGGCACTCGTTGCGCACCTGCAGGTGACGCTCCTTCACCGCCAGCAGTTCGGCCACGTACTCGACCTTGTGGGTGGCGATGTCGAACACGCGCCGCGTCTGCGCGTCGTCGGCCGTCTTGCGCAGCGCCTCCAGCATGGCCAGACGCAGCTCCACCACAGGGCACTGGGCGTGGGCGGCGGCGGCGCACTGCAAGGCATCTTCCATCGGCAGCGTCACGCGCTCCATCATGGCGTTGAAGAGGTCGGCCTTGTCCTTGAAGTGCCAGTAGATGGCGCCGCGTGTGGTGCCGGCGGCCACCGCGATGTCATTGAGCGAGGTGCGCGACACGCCACGCGCCTGAAACAAATGTTCGGCAGCATCAAGCAGGCTGTTACGCGTGGCCTGCGCATCCGCCTTGGAACGACGAACCATGTGAGTACCCTCCGACGTATATCTCTGATGGATCGACTATACATACATTCATGGTTGTATGTATACTAATTCCCTTCAATCGACCAATTTCACAGCCCGAAATGGTTTCACCGCGGCCTGCCGCGCTCCATTTCACCTTGACTCCGAAGGAACGTCATGCCTGCCTTGACCTGCATCAAGCCTGTCACACCCCCCTTGCGCCTGCGGCACACCCCCCTGGCCGTGGTCCTGGCCGCCAGCCTGCTGCTCACCGCCTG
>CAZJKR010000104.1:5622-10106 GCA_964546615.1 uncultured Curvibacter sp. | reverse complement strand
ATGACCCTTGTTCATGCGCGTCCGGGCCCGAGCCCGGATGCCCTGATGCCCGAGCGCCTGCTGGGCATCCGCCGCGGCATCGAGAAGGAAAGCCTGCGCGCCCTGCCCGAAGGCACCCTGGCCCTGACCCCCCATCCGGCGGCGCTGGGTTCGGCGCTGACGCATCCGCACATCACCACCGACTACAGCGAGTCCCAGCTCGAACTCATCACCGGCGTGCATGCCGGGGTGCAGGCCTGCCTGGACGAGCTGACCGAAATCCACCAGTACACCTGCCGCACGCTGCGCGAAGCGGGCGAGGAGATGCTGTGGGTCTCCAGCATGCCCTGCGGCCTGCCGACCGACGAGACCATTCCGCTGGGTCGTTACGGCTCGTCCAACATCGGGCGCGCCAAGAGCGTCTACCGCATGGGCCTGGGTCACCGCTACGGGCGGCGCATGCAGACCATCTCGGGCATCCACTACAACTGGTCGCTGCCCGGTGTCACGAGTGAGCAGTACTTCGCCCTGATCCGCAACTTCCGCCGCCACGCCTTTTTGCTGCTGTACCTGTTCGGTGCCTCGCCGGCGGTGTGTTCCAGCTTTGTCGAAGGGCGCCAGCACGCGCTGCAGACGCTGGCCGGCAAGACGCTGTACATGCCGCACGGTACCTCGCTGCGCATGGGGCGCCTGGGCTACCAGAGCGATGCGCAGGCCTCGCTGGCGGTGAGCTACAACAGCCTGGAAGGCTACGCCGCCTCGCTGCACGACGCGCTCACGCGGCCCTGGCCGGCCTATGAGGCCCTGGGCATCCTCAACCCCGGCGGCGACTACATCCAGCTCGCCACCAGCCTGCTGCAGATCGAGAACGAGTTCTACGGCACCATCCGCCCCAAACGCACCATCTACTCCGGCGAGCGTCCGCTGCATGCGCTGCGCGAGCGCGGTGTGGAGTACGTGGAGGTGCGCCTGCTCGACCTCGATCCCTTCGAGCCGGTGGGCATCAACGCGCAGACCATGCGTTTCATCGACGTCTTCCTGCTGCACTGCCTGCTGAGCGACAGCCCGCCCGACAGTCCGCAGGAAATCGCCGAGCTGGCGCACAACCAGCATCTCACGGCCGCCTGCGGCCGCGAGCCCGGCCTGCAACTGCAGCGCGGCGGGCGCGAGGTCGGGCTGGTCGAGTGGGGCGCCGATCTGCTGCAGGCCTTCGGCCCCATTGCGCAGGCGCTGGACGCTGCACACGGCGGCAAGGACTACTGCCAGGCGGTCCAGGCCGCCGGTGCCAAGTTGCAGGATGCCGCGGCGCTGCCCTCGGCCCGCGTGCTGGCGGCCATGGCGGCGCACGACAACTCGTTCCTGCGTTTCACACGCGAGCGCTCGCTGCACACGCGCGAACTGCTGCTGGCCCGGCCCTGGTCGGCGGCGCAGCAGGCCCGCTTCGAAGCCCTGGCTGCGCAGTCGGTAGCTGACCAGCAGGCCATCGAGGCGGCCGACACCCTGCCGTTCGAGAACTTCCGCCAGGAATACGTTTCGCCCCGGCGTCTGGGCTTATTTGCCGGCGCGGCGGCGCAGGAAATGCTGCGCGATGAGGGCGCAGCCCAGCACCAGCGCGAACCAGCCCACCAGCGCTGAGCCGGCCAGAAGCTCGCGCATCTCGGGCGACTTGCTGACGTAGGGCGCCAGCAGCACGACCAGCCCGATCAGGGCCACCATGAGGCCCTTGATCAGCAGGTCGTTGGCGTTCTTGTCGCGCTGGTGCGAAGGAGGGTGGGGTGGGCGTGCCATGGACCGATTATCGGCCCGGGCGCACGCTGCCGGAGCGACCGGTGCGCCGCTGGTTCACAATGCAGCCCATCAAACTGATTCACAGAAGAAAAACACGCCATGGCTGTCCAGTGGTTCCCGGGTCACATGTACCTGACCAAGCAGGCGATCGAAGACCGCATCAAGCGCATCGACGTGGTCATCGAGATGCTCGACGCGCGCCTGCCCGGCTCCAGCGCCAACCCCATGCTGGCCAAGCTCACGGCGCACAAGCCCACGCTCAAGGCCCTGAGCAAGCAGGACCTGGCCGACCCGAAGCGCACCGCCGACTGGCTGGCTTACTACAACAGCCGGCCCAAGACCCGCGCCGTGGCGCTGGACGCCGGCATGGCCGCGCCGGCCAAGGCACTGATTGCCGCCTGCCACGAGCTGGCCCCCAACCGCGGCGGCATGGTCAAACCCATGCGCGTGCTGATCTGCGGCATTCCCAACGTCGGCAAGTCCACCCTCATCAACACCCTGGTCGGCCGGCGCGCCGCCAAGGCGGCCGACGAGGCCGGCGTCACCCGCATGGAGCAGCGCATCACGCTGGCCGACGACTTCTACCTCTACGACACACCCGGCATGCTGTGGCCGCGCATCATCGTGGCCAAGAGCGGCTACAACCTGGCCGCCAGCGGTGCCGTGGGCCGCAACGCCTTTGACGAAGAAGAGGTGGCGCTGGAGCTGCTCGACTACCTCAAGACGCCTTACGCCGACGAGCTGGCCGCGCGCTACAAGCTCGACGCCGTGGCCGGTCTGAGCGACGAGCAGCTGCTGGCAGAGATCGGCCGCAAGAGCGGTGCGCTGTTGGCCGGTGCACGCGTGAACCTGCAGAAGGCGGCCGAAGTGGTGCTGGTCGACTTTCGTGCCGGGCGCATCGGGCGCGTCACGCTGGAGACCCCGGCCGAATATGCCCAGTGGCTGGCCGAGGGCAAGCAGCTCGACGCCGAGCGCCAGTTGCGCAAGGAAACACTGGCCACCGAAGGGCTGATCCGGCTCAAGAAGCCGCTGCCTGGCAAAGGGGCTCCCAAGGCCTCCCCTAAGGCCGACGGCCCACCGGCGTCCAAGTCGGCTGCTCGCAAGGCCAGTCCCAAGCCAGCGGAGAAAGCGGGTGGCAAACCAGGCGGCAAAGCCGGCGGCAAACCCCCGGCCAGGAAACCGGCACGCAAGCTGCCGACGGTGAAGATCAAGCGCTGACGGTCGGCGTACGGCATCCCTTTCGCAGCGACGGGGCGTCGGGAGCAGCGACAATCAGGGCCTATGAAAAAAACGATTTTGCCGTTGGCTCTCCTCATCTCCCCTGACCGTCACGATCCCCAACCCCTGGTTCTGTACCACGCCCGCTGTCCGGACGGCTTTGCCGCCGCGCTGGCAGCCTGGCTCTATTACGACGAAGGCCGCGCTGAATTCCACGGCCTGGACCATGGCGACATCAAGACCGTAGCCGACCTGCCGCCGCTCGACGGCCGCGCGGTCTACATCCTCGACTTTTCGTTTGACGCCGAACTGATGCGCGAGATCGAGCAGCGCGCCGCCAAGCTGGTCATGCTCGACCACCACAAGAGCGCCGCGGAGAAGCTCACCGGCTTTGCCTGCCGTTGCGGCGTGGTGCACTTCGACATGAGCAAATCCGGTTCGCGCCTGGCGTGGGAGTTCTTCCAGGCCGACCGCGCGCTGCCCGACCTGGTGCGCTACATCGAAGACCGCGACATCTGGAAATGGGAGTTCGAGGAAAGCGCCGCCTTCCTCGCCGCGCTCGACATGGAGCCGCAGACCTTCGAACGCTGGGCCGACATCGCTTCCTTCACGCCGGCCCAGCTGCAGGACTTCATGGCCCGCGGCGCGGCCATGGACGAGAAATACCGCAAGCTGTGCGCCGACATCGCCGCCGGCGCCCAACCGGTCACCTTCAACGGCCAGCAGGGCCTGATGGTCAACGCCCCCGGCATGTTCCACAGCCTGGTGGGCGACATCCTGTCCAAGCAGAGCGGCACCTTTGCGCTGATGTGGAGCGCCGCCGGCAACGGCGTGGTGAAGGCCGGCCTGCGTTCGCAGCGCGACTACGACTGCATCCCGCTGGCTGAAAGCATGGGCGGCGGCGGCCATGCCCAGGCCTGTGGTTTCCGCATGAGCGTGGACCGCCTGCCCGAACTGCTGCGCGGCACGCTCACGGCCTGAGCTGTCCCGGGTCGCCCGAACGGTCGGCCGTGAAGAAGAGGCCTTGAGTGCGGGGGCGGCGTCAGTAGCCCTCGCGCAGCACCACGTCCGAGCACGGGTGCGCCACGCAGGGCAGCACGTAGCCTTCGTCCTTCTCTTCCTGCGTCAGACCCGGCCAGTCGATCGCGTAGCGCACCGAACCGCTTTCCAGCTTGCCGATGCAGGTGCGGCAGCTGCCGTTGCGGCAGGAGCTCGGCCAGTCGATGCCGCCCTGCTCCATCGAGAGCAGCAGCGGCTGCTGGGCCCAGGCGTCGAAGGGCTGCTCGAGAGGCTCGGCGCGGCCGTTGAAAAACTCGGGGGTGTCGGCGGGGGTCATGCAGGGCGGGGTGATGCGGTCAGGAAGGTTTCGATTGTATTGGGCATCAAATTCGCCCTCTGGGCTTGTGGGATATGCGCTGACAGCTATCAAATAGATAGCATTTGACCTGCCGTATGGACAGCGCTGTTGCAGCGTGCCACCATGGCTACCACCTGTCTCC
>CAZJKR010000104.1:3881-5612 GCA_964546615.1 uncultured Curvibacter sp. | reverse complement strand
GGCCAACGCATCCTGCTGATCCAGGGCCACCCGGACAGCGTCACCCCGCACCTGTGCCACACGCTGGCCGAGGCCTATGCCGAGGGCGCCCAGGCTGCCGGCCACGAGGTGCGTCATGTCCATGTCGCCCGGCTCGACTTCCCGCTGTTGCGCAGCCAGCAGGCCTGGGAGCACGGCGAACTGCCGGCCACGCTCAAGCCGGCGCAGGAAGACATTGCCTGGGCACAGCACCTGGTGCTGTTCTTCCCGCTCTGGCTGGGCGACATGCCGGCGCTGCTCAAGGGCTTTCTGGAGCAGGTGGCGCGGCCCGGCTTCGCCTTCTCCGCCGACGGCAGCAACCCTTTCGGCCGCAAGGGGCTGAGCGGGCGCAGCGCACGCGTGGTGGTCACCATGGGCATGCCGGCCATGGTGTACCGCTGGTACTTCCGTGCCCACAGCCTGAAGTCGCTGGAGCGCAACATCCTCGGTTTTGTCGGCATTGCGCCGGTGAACGAAACGCTCATCGGCATGGTGGACAAGCTGGACGAGCCCGGCGTGGCCAAGTGGCAGGGCAAGATGCGCGCGCTCGGGCGTGCGGCCTCCTAGGGCCTGCCGCTTCAACGCCAGTGGCGCGGGCCGTGGCCGTGCGGTGGGCCGCCCCAATAGCCCCAGCCCAGGCGGATGTCGACGGGCGGCCCGTAGTAGACCGGATAAGGGGTCACCACCACCGGGACGGTCTGCACGCTGACCGGTTGCACCGCCGCGGCGGGCGCAGGCTGCGCCGCGGCGGGGGCGCTCATGCCCGCGGGCGTGAGCTGCAGTGCAATGGTCTTGCCCGGGTCGTAAGGCAGCTGCACCGTGTACTGCTTGCCGGCGTACTCGTACACCACGGTGTAGAGCGTGCCGCGGTTTTCGTACACCGTCTGCACGCTGCAGCGCTGCACGTTCTGCAACTGTGGCGCGGGCGTGCCTTCAATCCGGTCGCCCACGATGGCGCCGCCCATGATGCCGGCCACGGTGGCCGCCGCCTGCCCTGGGCCGCTGCCCACCGCGTTGCCGATGGCGCCGCCGGCCAGCGCGCCCATCACCGCACCCGCGCCCGACTTGGGCTGCTGCACCGCCACCTGTTCCGTGGTGCACACCTGCCTGGGCACGGTCACCTGCTGCACCACCGGCGTGACGGACAACACCCGTCCGTGCTCCTGGGCCCAGCTCAGGCTGCCGGCCAGCACGGTGACAGCCAGCACAAGAATTTGCTTCATTCGGTCTTCCTTTCAAAAGAGCCGCTCAGAAGCGGCTGCCGCCCCAACCGCCACCCATGCCACCGCCCATACCACCACCACCCATGCCACCCCGGGGGCGCTCGCCAGCGGGGCGCCGGCTCTCGGCTGCCGGACCGCTTCGACCGCCGCCAAATGTAGGTACGGTGGTCAGCAACAGCTGATTGGCGGTCTTTTGCTGTTCCGCAGTGAGTCCGGCATATAGCGTGCGTGCGGCCTGCTCCAGTTCTTCCAGGGCGGCCAGCCGGTTCTGCTGGTTCTGCACCAGACGGGCGAACTGCTGCGGCGCCGTTTCCTCGGCCGAGGGCAGCACCGGCCGCTCGCGGGCATACTGGCCGCTGTAGGCGTCCACCTTGGCTTCATACGTGCGCCACAGCGGTTGCTGCTGCGGCGTCAGGGCCAGCTTGTCGCGCAACTGCACCAGCAAGTCCTGGTAGTTGCCGCTGCTGTTGGGGTAGCCGAGCGCGCTGAC
>CAZJKR010000104.1:0-3871 GCA_964546615.1 uncultured Curvibacter sp. | reverse complement strand
CCGCCTTCACCCTCAGGAGGGGCCGGCGGGGTGCCGGTCTGTGACCAGCCTGCCAGCGGGGCCAGTAGCAGCAAGGGCCAAAGAGTTTTTTTCACTGTCACTCCAGGTGTTGAGACAGTGAACAAGCCTAGCCAGCGCATGTGTAGCGCCGGTAGGTTGTGGGCAAAGAAGTGTGAAGCCGGGCGCTGCGCCCGGCCTACTTCTTCTTTTCCTTGCCGCGTGGAATGACAGCGGTGGTGGGCGCCATCGGACGGTCCGAGGTCGATGTCTTGGGCGGCGACGTGTCCTTCTTGGGCTTCTTCGTCATCTTGTTGCTGCGCTGTTCGCCTTTGGCCATAAGACCTCCGTCAGTTGGGTCTCGGAATGGGACCTGATGGTTTGATGGTAAGGCAGAAACTGCGGCGGTGTCTCGGCCTTGGCGTGCTTTCTTACTTCGGCGACAGGCCGCGCACGCACTGCATGGCCAGTTCGATCCAGCTCTCCAGCCCCGCGTCCAGCGCGGCATCGGCATCGACCCAGATGAAGCCGCTCATGCGCCGGCCGCTGGCCTCCATGCGCGTGGCACCCGGGCGAGCCAGCGCCTCGGCCTCCAGCGCCTTGCCCACGCGAAACAGGTAGCGCCCCGTGCCTGCGCCGCACACCAGGTGGCCCTCATGCAGCCAGCACCAGGTGCCGAACATGCGTTTCTCGGTGAAGCCGTGCTGGCGACGCACGGCGTTACGCATCAGGTCAATCAGATGAAGGTCGTAGGCCATGGGCCGGGGTCTATTGGCGCGAATGCAGGCCGATGGTGTTGCCCTCGGTGTCCTGCACGATGGCGATGAAGCCGTACTCGCCAATGCTCACCCGCGGCTGGCACACCGTGCCGCCGGCCGCCGCTGCGCGGGCCGCCTCCACCGCGCAGTCCAGGCAGGTGAAGTAGACCATCGTCCCGCCGTTGCCCGGCTGCTTGCGCGGGCTCTTGACCAGGGCACCGGCACACCCCGGGACGGACATGTCCATGGCGAACAGCGCCATCTGCGTGTCACCGCTCTGCGACGCCGGCAGGTCGGCCAGCGGTCGCTGGAACACCGCTTCGTAAAACTTCCTGGCGCGTGCCATGTCGTCCACGTACAGCTCAAACCAGCCGACCGGGTTGAAGTTCTGGCTCATGGTGTCCTCCCTGATGTGTAGCCGCAGTGTAGGGGCGCCTGCGGGCCACGGCAATCCGCTTTTGAGGGGTCGGCGCGCAGGCGGTGCTAGCATGAATCCTCTCTTTCACGCGCGCAGGGGGAAGGCATGAACCAATCCAAAGTGATGATCGTGGCCGTCTTGGCGGCGGTGGTCTTGGGGGTGGCCTACTACGGCTGGCTACGCCAGAACGAGGCAGAGCCCGAACCCGTGGCGCCATCGGTGGTCGCGCCTGCCGCACCGCCCCCCGCACCAGTCGCGTCCGAGCCGGCCATCCAGTACCCGGTGCCCGCCGCCGAGCCCGAGGCACAGCCCAAGCCCCTGCCGGCACTGGCCGACTCGGATGCCTATGTGCAAGCCGCGCTGACTGACTTGCTGGGCAAGAAGAACCTGCTCACCTTCCTGCAACTCGACAGCTTTGTCCGCCGCGTGGTGGCCACCGTGGACAACCTGGGGCGCGAACACGCGCCGCCCATGGTCTGGCCGGTGAACCCCACACCCGGGCGCTTCAGCACCCGCGGCACAGCCGGTGCCGAGACCATCCACCCCGACAACAGCCAGCGCTACACCCCGTTCGTGCTGTTCGTCGAAGCGGTGGACACGGCGCAGGCCGTCAAGCTGTACGTCAGCCTGTACCCGCTGTTCCAGCAGGCGTATGAAGAGCTGGGTTTTCCCAAGCGCTATTTCAATGACCGGCTGGTGGCCGTGATCGACCGGTTGCTGGCTGCGCCGGTGCAGGACGGGCCGGTGGGCGTGCAGCTGGTGGAGGTGAAAGGGCCGGTGCCTTCCGTGCGCCCCTGGGTGCGTTACGAGTTTGCCGACCCGCAATTGGAGGCCTTGTCGGCCGGGCAGAAGATGCTGATCCGCACCGGCCCGGTCAACCACCGGCGCCTGCGCGCCAAGCTGCTGGAGGTGCGCAAGCTGGTCACGGGGGCAACTGTGGCCCCGGCGCTGGCCGCCAGTGCGCCGCGGTAGTGAGGAAAACGCCTTACTTGCGCCTGCTGGCCACCAGGCCCTGCACCAGCGCACCGAGCGCAATGCCGGCCAGCGCCCACAGCAGGTCCAGGTTGCCGGTGCCGAGAGCAGCGATGGCCGGGCCGGGGCAGACGCCGCACAGGCCCCAGCCGATGCCGAACAGCGCCGCGCCCACGGCGGTGTCGCGGTTCCACTCGCTCGGGTGGCTGTGGAAGATGTCGCCCAGCAGCGGGCGGTTCAGCACGCGCGGCAGCAGCTTGTAGGCCAGCACCACCACCAGCACCGCGCCACCCATCACCAGCATGAGGCCGAAGTCCGAGAAGTGCAGAAAGCTCAGCACCACCTCGGGCCGCACCATGCCTGAAAGCGAGAGGCCGAAGCCGAACAGGGCGCCGGCAGCCAGCGTGGCCAGCACGCGCGGCAGGGTGTTCTGTTGCACGCTCATGCCAGCCACCTCGCTGCCAGATTGGCCGTGAGGAAGGCGGTGGCCATGAAGGTCAGCACCGCCAGCAGCGACGGCCATTGCAGCGAGCCCAGCCCGCAGATGCCGTGGCCCGAGGTGCAGCCGTTGCCCAGCCGTGCGCCGTAACCCACAAAGAAGCCACCCACCAACAGTTGCCAGGCGGGGACGCGCGTGGCCAGCGGTGTGCCGTCCGTGAAGCCCAGCCACCAGATGGCCGCACCCACGATCAGCCCCGCCGCGTACACCAGGCGCCAGCCGCGCGAGCCGGTGAAGCGCGGCTGCTGGAAAAACGGCCCGCGCACCACATACGACCAGGTGCTGGAAAACACCGTGCTCATGCCGCCGATGCGGCCGGTGAAGACGAACAGCAGCGCGGTACCGAGGCCAATCAACAGGCCGCCCAGCAGGTAATGCTGCCAGCCCAGGGGGAAGAGAGTAAGCATGAAATTCATCGGGACGGATTATCCCCGCGCCGCCCTCACGTTGCCGGTGCCCACACCAGCAGCAGGTTGTTGGCCGGCATGGCGTGACGTGCGGCGAGGCGCAGGCCGGCGTGCCGGGCTTCACCTTCCACCTCTTCGCGCCGGCGGATGCCCCAGGCCGGGTCTTGTGCGCGCAGGCTGGCGTCGAAGGCCCGGTTGCCTTCTGAGGTCGACACCTCGTCTTCCAGGTACGGGCCGTAGGTGACGAGCACGCCGCCCGGCGCCAGGTGGCGGGCGGCGCCGCGCATCAAGGCCGCGCAGCAGGCCCAGGGGGCGATGTGCAGCATGTTGGCGCAGTAGATCAGCTCGAACCGCGGGGCTGGGCCGGCTGCGTCATCTGGCAGCCAATGCGCGGCCAGCACGTCCAGTTGCCGGGGCGGCTGCACGTTGCGCAAGCCCGCCGCGGCGGCGTGTGCCGTGATGGACGGGAAGAGATCTGCCTGCGCATCGGTGGGCTGCCAGGTCCACTGCGGCAGATGGGCGGCAAACCAGGCCGCGTGCTGACCGGTGCCGCTGGCAATCTCCAGCGCACGGCCCTGTGCAGGCAGCAGTTGGCGCAGCACGTCGAAGATGGGTTGCTTGTTGCGCTCGGCGGCGGGGCTGAAGGCGGGCTCGGTCAACATGGTGGGGCTGGGGTCGGGTTGGTCGGGTGGGGCGGCTGAGCATAACGCTTGCGCAGTGCGCTAGCATCGCCGCATGAGTAGCCATTACGAGAGCGTGCAAACGGCAGCGCTGTACACCGAAGCCTTCCAGGTGGAAGCCCCCGCCGAACCGGTGGGCC
>CAZJKR010000103.1:1158-10198 GCA_964546615.1 uncultured Curvibacter sp. | reverse complement strand
GGTGGTGTTGTCGGTGACCCAGGGCGACGACAAGCCGCTGAAGTACCCGCACATGTTCCGCAGCGCCGACCTGATGATCACGACGAAGATGGATCTGGCGCCGCACGTGGCCTTCGATGTCGGCCGCGCGGAGCGCCATGCGCGCAGCGTCAATCCGACCATCCGTTGCCTGCGCCTGTCGGCCACGCAGGGCGAAGGGCTCGACGAGTGGTACGGCTGGCTGCGCGCGATGCGCCGCATCGACCCGTTGGTGCGGCCGAGTTCTGCCTGAGTCCGCCATGGACGTCCTCATGATCTTCGGGCTGGGGCTGCTGCTGGGAATGCAGCACGCCACCGATGCCGACCATCTGGCCGCCGTTGCGACGCTGGCCACCCGCGAGCACTCATTGGCGCGCGCGCTGCGTCTGGGCGCCGCCTGGGGGTTGGGCCATTCGCTGGTGCTGCTCGTCGTCGCCGGTGCGGTGACTGGTTTGGGCTGGGTAATGCCGCCCCAATGGGCACTGCGCTTCGAGCAGGCGGTCGGTGTATTGCTGATCATGCTCGGTGCGCGGCTGGCATGGCGCTTGTGGAAGGATCGAGTGCACTTTCACGGCCATGGCCACCCTGGCCGGGCGCCGCACTTCCACGGGCACTCTCACGACCCGCGCGCCGCGTCCGAGCCTAGGCCGGCACACGCCACCGACCCGCACCGCCATGCACATCGCTTGCCCGCGGCGAGCATGCTGGTTGGCATGCTGCACGGCTTGGCAGGTTCGGCGGCGCTGGCGTTGCTGGCCTTGGGCGCTCTGCCAACTCCAGCGATGCAGCTGGGGTACATCGCGACCTTCGGCATCGGATCGATCGTCGGCATGGCGTTCCTCACCGGCGCGCTGAGCGTCACCTTGCGGCTCACCGCCAAGCGACTGACGGCCTTGCATCGCAGCTTCACCATCGTCATCGCCTGCAGCTCGATGGCGATTGGCGGGCACCTGGCGTGGTCGTCGACATGAACACGGCCCAGGTCCACCCCAGTGTGCCCAAGCTGAGCACGGCCAAGGCGGCATCGCAAGTCCAGGCGTGGCGGGTCACGCTGGTCGGTCCGCGCCTGATCGAAGACAAGGCTTTGCTCCGGCAGTTCGGCGCCGAGTACCGGGTGCGCGTCTTCAGCCGGCTGCGCGAAGCCGCTGCATCTTTGGACGATGAGCACGACCGCGCCGACGTGGTGGTGGCTGAACAGTCGCTCGTCGATGGCGCCGGCGTTGACCTGCTGCGAGATCTGCGTACCCGCGCGCCAGAGACGATACGCGTGTTGCTGCTGGACAATGCCGAAGCCGAGGTCGTGCAGCAGGCGGTGAACGATGCCGCTGTCTACCAGGTGGTGATCACGCCTTGGCAGAGCGAGTCGCTGCGCCTGTTGCTGCGGCGGGCGCTCGAGTCGCGCGAGCTGGCGCGCATCCATCGCTACCTGTCACGCGAGTTGAAGTTCGCCGACGCCGTGGTGACGCGCCAGAGAGAAGGCATGCGCGCCGTCCTGCAGGAGGTGTACTCCTTCGACCGCATGGTCTTCGTCAGCCACGCCATGGCGGAGGTTTGCAACCTTGCGCGCAAGGCGGCGCCGACCGACCTGCCTGTGCTGATCGAAGGCGAGACGGGTACCGGCAAGGAATTGATGGCGCGCGCGATCCACCTGTTCAGCCAGCGCCACGCCTTGCTGTTCATGGCCGTCAACTGCGCGGCTATCAACGACGATCTGCTGCAAAGCGAGCTCTTCGGTCACCGTCGCGGCGCGTTCACTGGCGCAACCACGGACCGCCTGGGCCTTTTGCAGGCTGCCGAAGGCGGCACAGTGTTTCTCGACGAGATCTCCGAGATCTCACCCAGCATGCAGGTGTCGCTGCTGCGCTTCCTGCAGGAAGGGGAAGTGCGGCCCATCGGTTCCGACCAGACGCGCCGCTGCGACGTGCGCATCGTCGCAGCGTGCAATCGGCCGCTGCGCCAGTTGGTCGATGAGGGCAAGTTCCGCCAGGACTTGTACTACCGCCTACGCGGCTTCGAGTTGCGCATACCGCCGCTGCGTGAAAGGCCCGACGACATCCCGCCGCTGGTCGCGCACATGATCGAGAAGTACGGGCGATTGACGTCCAGGCGAGTGGCCGGCCTGACGCCCGATGCGATGGCACGGCTGTGCGCCTTTCCGTTCCCCGGCAACGTGCGCGAACTGGAAACCGAGATCCGACGGCTTGTGGCTTTGGCCTCGGACGGCGAAATCATCACCGAACGACACCTGCCGCCGGAGATTGCCAAGATCGTTCCACTGCCGGTGGCCCGGTTGAGCAACGTGAACCTCCTGCTTCCCGGCCGGACGCTGAAGGAGAAAGTCGAAGCATTGGAAGAACGGTTGGTGCGCGACACGCTGGATCGTTCGAAGTGGAACCACACCCGTGCTGCGCAAGAGTTGGGGCTGTCCCGCGTCGGCCTGGCCAACAAGATCAAGCGCTACGGTATCCGCCGCGCCGGTGACGAGTGACCGGCGCGCAGTGAGTGCCTCGCCGGACTCGCCTGTCAGAGCCTGCCACCCCCGCGTCCCCGCCGATGAACGTCGCTGCCTTGATCTTCGACGTCGATGGCACGATGGCGGACACCGAAGAGGTGCATCGCGTGGCCTTCAACCTGGCATTCGAGCGCCTGGGCGTGGGCTGGTCCTGGAGCCGCGCCGACTATCTCCGGCTGTTGGCCGTGACGGGGGGCAAGGAACGCCTCGTGTTTCATATCCGCTCGCTGCCCCTCACGGCGCGCGAGAGGAATCGGCTGCTGGGCCTGGTACCGCGGATCCACACCGAGAAGACGAAGTTCTACATTTCCGCCGTGCGTGACGGGGCTGCGCCGCTGCGTGACGGCATCGCCCGACTCCTCTGCGAGGCACGAAGCGCTGGATGTCGTCTCGCCATCGCCAGCGCATCCACGACCTCGAGCGTGCACGCCCTTCTGCGCAAGGCGCTGGGTTCGCGCGGCCCTGAACTCTTCAGCGTGATTGTCTGCGGCGAGCATGTGCGCGCCAAGAAGCCCGAGCCCGACGTCTACGAGATCGCACTGGCTCGTCTTAACCTGCGCCACGACCAGGCCATCGCGTTCGAGGACTCGACCAACGGTCTGCTGGCGGCCGAGGCCGCGGGCCTTTGGACCGTGGTGACGCCGACGCTCTGGACGGCGGCCGGGCATTTCGACCTGGCGGGGCTGCAACTGCCGCGTCTGGGCGACCCTTGATATCCCTTGCCTTCAGAACCGGGCCGCGACATGCGCGATCACCCATGGCTAAGCTACGCCGAACTCTCCAGAAGAGCGTGCGTAGGACTCAGTTGGCGATGAGACCTCGCCAAGGGCTCGCTCGCAGTTCGAGCCGCTGACATAGAGCGGGCGTCGTTTCGATTCACCGCGTGCGCCCGAACCGGTACGCGCCACGCCCTGTATCGAACTCCAAGCTGAAGGTCATCGGCTCCTGCGCGTCATCGACCCCCTGCGAGCGCAGGAACTCCTGCGCTTCGATCACCCTGTCTCCGCGTGCGTTGCGTTGCTTCAGCTGCAACCCACCCGCTCCTGCCTTGAGCGGAATGAGCCACCAGCCGTCGTCGCGGGCGAGCAGCGCCACGGCGGGGAACCCGTCCAGCACGCGTTCGTAGGTCTGCGCCGGCACATGCAAGCGACCGGCGCGCACTTCCACCAGCGTCTCGAGGCTGTCCTCATCCATCGCCACGTACCAAGGGTTCGAGCATGCACACCACGCGCGCGGCGGCAGCACGGACTGGGTCGGTCAGTTCGAGGCCGAAACCGATATCGCCCGCTTCGATCAGGATGACCTCCGCGTGATCGGCAAAGGACTCGCCGAACATCCTGCTGCCGGCATACAGCGCATGATCCCAACGCAGACCATGCAGACTGAACCCGTGCTCTACGGGCGTCATTGCCTCCTTCGCGGGAAGGCGGAAGATCGCACCCGCCGAACTCCCGCTGCGGCACGCGTCGACGATGACCACGCGTTCGGCGCCGCGCACGCGAAACATCACATCCATGCCGCTGGTGCCGGCATCAATCAGATCGACGCCCTCTGCGGTGCATCGGCGCAGCTGACGCACGACTTCGATACCGACCCCATCGTCTCGACGCGCAGGGTTGCCGCATCCGATGACCGCCAAGCGAACGCGGCTGCCCATAGCAGAATCAGACACGCCACAGCACGCAGGCCCACTCGGGTTCGACTCCAAGCTTCAACTCCGGGAGGTCGCAATACCGTCGATGCGACTCATAGTACATACACGTGCGACAGGCTTGTTCGATCTCCGGCGCCTCATCGGCAACGTAGGGCTGCAGCGTGAAGCCCGCGACCCGGAGCTTGTCTTCCAGTCGATCCGGCGCAATCGCTTGCAGCGCGTCAACCGTCCTGCGCACGTCAGCGCTCTCATATGCCCGATCCTGCCACGCTGTGTGCAGGCCATCGGCCAGAGCGCTGCGGATCAGCTCGCGTTGCCGTGAGAGTTCTTCTTCCGACATGCTTACCTCCGCCCGAGCTCAGATACGCCACAGACGACACCACCAGTCGGGCTCGGCCGGCAGATCCAGCTCGGGCAGATCGCACCACTTGCGGTGCACAAGGTAGTACATGCATTCCTGGCAGCGCATGCGGTCTTCGCCGTAAGGCTTGTCGATCCAACCGGTGAGCACCATCTTTCCCACCACGTCATCGGCATCCAAGTCACGGCACTGATCTAGCAGCGCCGCGAACTCCGTGCTCGTGTACGGAAACGGTTCCGTCTGGGTCCGCAGGCCGTCGGCCATCAGCTTGGCCATGCGGGCGCGGATGCTGCCGTCGGGGTCTATCGGCATGGTGCTGTCCTCGTGAGTTCGTCGTTCTTGATTCGCCCTCGCATGATGCAACAGCGCGGCGCGAAGGGTCACTCGCGCCGCACCGCGCCGCGCCCCCACCGCACTCAGGCGGTTCGGAAGCGAGCCAGTTCCTTGCCTGTCTTGGCGTCGTGGGCATGCACTGTGCAGACGAGGCACGAGTCAAACGAGCGCGCGACATGCCCGACCTCGACCGGATCCGAAGGATCGGCAATCGGCGTGCCGATCAACGCCTGCTCGATCGGCCCGAGTTGGCTCTTGCCGTCGCGCGGGCCGACGTTCCAGGTGGTGGGGGCGATGATCTGGTAGTTCTTGATCTTGCCGTCCTTGACTTCGATCCAGTGGCACAGCGCACCACGGATCGCCTCGGTCGCACCCCAGCCGCGGCCGTCGCGCTCGCGCGGCTTGATGTACCAGGGGTCGTTGAGCTTGAACTCGCGCAGGCAGCGTTCGGCTTGCCGGTACAGCTTGATGGTCTCGTGCATGCGGCCGATCTGGCGCAGGTGCACGCTGGCGCCACCCATCTTCTTGTACATGTCGAGGATGAGCGGATCGTAGTGCTGCCAGCTCTCGCCATGCTTGCCGCCGGCAATCAACTGGCGCGCGAGCGGGCCGGCTTCGAGGCGGCCATCGTCCGTGTGCGTGACGGCAGTGGACCACGAGTACTTGCCGTTGTGATCGATGGCATTCTTCTGCACCGGCTTGGTCGTGCGATCAAAAGGGTGCACGTCGGCGGAGCCTTCGTCATACCAAGCGTGAAGAGTGTTCTCACGCAGGAACTTCTGGTCCATCACCTTGTGCGTGTCGGTCTTCCCGTCGTACACACCGCTTTTCATGATGACCGCAGCATTGCGTCCCTCGATCGTCGGCTTTTGGTACTTGTCCTCGTGCGGAAGATAACCCCAGCTGATGTACTTACCCAAGCCCGCGCCGTAGGTATCCAGACCGATGTCCTGTCCCATACGCCAATAGAAGCCGAGGTCCGAGTTCGCGTGCGCCGGTGACTCGTCCAGCCAGGCCATGAAGTCGTCGTAGCTCTTGATCTGTTCGTAGCGCTCGAGCGAGCATCCGAGCCAGAGGCTTTCGAGCCAGTTCTTCTTGAAGTACTCGAGCAGCGACCAGGCGCGCGTGATGTCGGTCAGTGTCGGCGCGCACATCACACCGCCCGGGACCATGTAGCTCGAATGCGGCCACTGGCCACCCAGGAGCGCGTAGATTTCGACCGGCTTGCCCGAGATCGTCACGCCTTGCTCGTACGAGGTGCCAGTGAATGGCGAGAAACGCTTCACCGCTTCCTCGTAGTACTTGCTCTTGCGGTAGTTTTTGTTGGTGAGATCGATCGCGTACAGGCCATAGAAGTAGCGCGGCTGGCTCTGCAGGCTTTCGACGATCTGGCCCAGGTTGCGTGCCAGGATCGCGTTGCGCGGCACCTCGGTCTGCCAGGCCGTGTCGAGCGCCCACGCGGCGCAAGTCAGGTGCGAAGCGCCGCAGATGCCGCAGGCGCGCGGCGTCACGACAAGGCCGGCTTGCGGATCCTTGTCCTTGAGGATGATCTCGAAGCCGCGGAACAGCTCCGCTTGCGTCCAGGCGCTGGTGACGACGCCATCTTTGATCTCGACGCGCACGTCGAGATCGCCTTCGACGCGGCCGACCGGCGAGATGTCCAGGGTTTGAACTTGAGACATGGTTTTAGCTTTCTGTGTAGGGATTCAAACCACGAAGATGTCTTCTTCGGCCCACTTGGGCGCGGCGTTTTTGGCCGCGGCAGTGAGCGCGAGGTAGCCCTTCTTGTCGACGCCGGTCGGCATGTCCTTGGGCACGCCCATGACGGTTTGCGTCTTGAAGACCGTGCCGGGCGCGAGGTCGAAGAACGGGAACTCGGGCTCGGTGCAGCCCATGCACGGCATACCCGCGCGCGTCTTGCTCGACTGACGGTTCCACAGGATGCGGTTGCACGGAGAGTGCGTCATCGGCCCGCGGCAGCCCAGGTCGTAGAACAGGCAGCCCTTGCGCTGGCCAAACTCGGTGGCGCTGACCTTGTAGGCGAAGTGCATGTTGCGCGTGCAGCCGGTCTGCGTGAACGACTGGAAGAAGGTCTTCGGGCGCTGGAACTCGTCGAGCGTGATGTCGGCGGTGCGGCCCGTGGCGACTGCGACGACGATCTGCGTGATCCAGTCCGGGTGCGCCGGACAGCCGGGGATGTTGATGACAGGCAAGCCGGCCTTGGACTTGTAGGCTGCACCAAGGGCGCCGCCGTTGGCGCGCTTCAGGAACTGAAGTCCCACCGACTCGGACGGGTTCGGGGCCGTGGCCGGAATGCCGCCCCAGGTGGCACAGTCGCCGACCGCGACGGTGAAAGCAGCGACCGCCGAAAGCTCCTTGACCCAGTCTTTCATCGGCCGGCCGCAGAAACGGTTCCACTCGCCGGTGCCGTTGGGCGCGTTGACCACGCTGCCTTCGAACACGAAGATGTCCAGCGGCTTGCGGCCACTGGTCAGGTCCAGCAGCAAGGCCTTCAGGTTGTCGCCCAGTTCCACGCCCAAGGATGGATGCCAGAGAATATTGATGCCGAAATCGGTGACCAGATCACAAGCACTGGGTTCTTCGGCGTTGAGGAAGGACATCGTGTTCCCGGAACACGCGCCTCCCTGAAGCCACAAAAGGTTTGCCATGGAGTCTCCTGGTTCGTAAATGACGTTGCCAAACGGTTGCATCGCGACCGTAAATACGCATGAGGCGTGCCTGACTGGGCCTCTTTGCCCAGAACATAGGGAATACCACGAAGGAGAGGCCGCCAATGGCGGGGTTCTCAGTCTGGCTGTGGCTCATTTCGGTCTGGATTGCGCGCGCAGACGCCGCATCGCTCGCCACCGCCCCACACACAGTGCAAAGTTTGTTGGCTGGTCGGCCGAAAGTGCAAAGCTAGTTCGCGTCCTCGATCGCATCACACCCGCTCGTCTGGTCCGTCGGCGTCCGAAGCCAGCAACACGAGTCCCAAGCATGTCGCCGCCAGCAGCATCCCTGGGAAGCAGGCGTGCCACCAGCCGCGCAGCCCATGTGCCTGACCCGACTGGATCAGAATGCCCCAACTCAGCCGATTGGGGTCGCCCGCGCCGAGGAAGCACAGCCCGGGCTCGATCAGAAGCGCGCTGGCGAAGATCAAGGGCAGCTGAGGCCAGGCCAGCGGCAGCACGTTGGGCACCAGAGGCCTCGCGGCAATAGAAGCCGTCCCGCTTCCCTGCAGCCGTGCGGCATCGACGAATAGGCACCGAGTGCCGAGGCCGAGAAAAGGCCACTTGCTTCCACCTCGGCGTTGGCAACACGTCCGAACACAGCGCAAGCAAGATCGCCCAGCTCCTCGATCTTCTTGATCTCGATGTCCGCGGCTGCTTCCTTGAGTGTGGCGGCGATGACCGGAAGGTACAGGTCGGCCTCCTGGGGCTGGTACTTCTGCAATGTGCGCAGCGCTCGAACCAATTCTTCCGGGCGACGGCCAAGCAGTCCGAATGCGTGGCTGGCCACCGGCTGGCTGGGAATGACTTTGACGCCCTCCTGGTGCAGTGTCTGGAGCACGTATTCCACGTAGTCCTCTCCCAGCGTCGGGTAGTCGACCGACGTGGCTCCTTCGAAGGCGTTTTTCCCCTGCACCGTCATCCCCACCACCTGGGCACGGTGTGAGCCGGTACCGATGAAGATGAAGTGGCCAGGAGTGTCCGGGGTCAAGTTGACCGCGTCGCGCGCGGCCTTGAAGGCTTGCATGAGGGCAATGCCGGCGTCTGAGGTGAGCATGTGCTGGACTTCGTCCACGATGAATACCAGATCCGTTTTTGCCTGGCCAATGACTTCCTGCGCGACCTGAGCGATGGTGACACTGTTGGCCGTACCGAGGTCCGCAATCTCAAAGCCGAAGGTGAAGCCCGCACCGCCCACGTCCAGGCTCTTGATCCTCTTCAGACGAGACAACACGGTGCCGCTCGCGGATTGCAACTCTTTCAACGCCGAGCGCAGTGCGGCGTGGATCAGGGTGCTGGGGTCTGCGCTGACGTCAGACCACAGGTCGACATAGACCACCAGTGCGCCAGCGTTCTCCAGTGCGGGGATCAGGTCCTGGCGCAAGAAGGTGGATTTGCCGGTGCGGTGCAGGCCAGAGAGGAACAAGCCTGAG
>CAZJKR010000103.1:0-1148 GCA_964546615.1 uncultured Curvibacter sp. | reverse complement strand
ATGGGACTCATAGCCTAAGTTATTCAAACGGGATAACTAGCGATTCTGCCTAACTCGGCCCAACTTGCAAGGGCCGCACCGTGGAGAAGGCTCAAACCAGCTGGTGCCGTGGCCTGCGGTCACTGCCGCCGCGCGCGCTTCGGCCACCCCGGCGCGGGCTGAGCGTTTACAACTTTACTGGTCTTGAGGGTTACAAATTTAGTTGTCTGGGCGCGGGAATTTTCGGCATTTAAGAACCACGGGTGCCTAACCGTTATTAGGGCTACGCTGAATAAGCCCCGTCGAAGCACCGGTACGGGTCAATGACGGATCGATTTCGGGTCAACACGTCGCCGAGCGACGTTTCTTGTGGCCCATCGGGCCTGTTTCGCGGGCCTCTCGGCCCGTTTGCAGCCCTCATGGGCGCACCTGTGCCATCAGCGTTGATCGGCTGAGGTAGATGTTGGCCAGTGCCAGGGCCGTGAATGCGCGCGTGGCGTTCTTGGCCAAGCCCCGGTAGCGCACCTTGCCAAAGCCCCACAGCCGCTTGACCACGCCGAAGACGTGCTCCACCCGCGAACGAATGCGCGACTTGTTGCGGTTCTTGCCTTTGACCACTTCGTCCACAATCCCGCCCTTTTTGACCCGCTGGTTCGTGAAGTCTTTGGCCTGGGGTGCCTTGCCTTTGATCAGCTTCTTTTGGCTGGCATAGGCCGAGTCACCGTACACACGCCTCTCCTGCCCATGCAGCAAGTCGGCCAGCGGATGCTTGTCATGCACGTTGGCCGCAGTGACCACAGCACTGTGCGTCAGGCCGTTTTGACTGTCTACCCCTATGTGCAGCTTCATGCCGAAGTACCACTGCTTGCCCTTGCGCGTCTGATGCATCTCTGGGTCGCGCGCCTTGTCTGCGTTCTTGGTGGAGCTGGGCGCCCCGATGATGGTGGCATCCACGATGGTGCCGGTGTTGACCTTGAAACCTCGGGCTTGCAGTTCTTGCCCCACTTGGGCGAACAGGGCCTCACCAAGCTTGTTGTTATTGAGCAGCCGACGGAACTTCAGCATTGTGGTGGCGTCAGGCACCGGCTCGCGGCCCAGATCAATGTCCACGAAGCGGCGCAGGCTGGCACTGTCGTACAGGGCTTCTTCGCAGGCCAGATCGGCCAGGT
>CAZJKR010000102.1:0-10265 GCA_964546615.1 uncultured Curvibacter sp. | reverse complement strand
TGCAACGACGGCGACTACCAGGCCTTCAAGGCCAATGATGGCGCCTACGTGCGCAAGCATTTCTTCGGCCGCGACCCGCGCACGCTGGAGATGGTGGCCCACATGAGCGACGACGAGATCTGGAACCTGCGCCGCGGCGGCCACGATTCGCAGAAGGTGTATGCCGCCTTCCACGCCGCCAATGCGCACAAGGGCCAGCCCACGGTGCTGCTGGTCAAGACCGTCAAGGGCTTCGGCATGGGCAAGATCGGTGAAGGCAAGAACACCGTGCACCAGACCAAGAAGCTGTCGGACGAGGACGTCAAGGCCTTCCGCGACCGCTTCAACATCCCGATTCCCGACAGCCAGATCGCCGACCTGCCGTTCTACAAGCCGGCCGACGACACGCCGGAAATGAAGTACCTGCATGAGCGCCGCAAGGCGCTGGGCGGCTACCTGCCGCACCGTCGCACCAAGGCCGATGAGCGCTTCACCGTGCCCTCGCTCGACACCTTCAAGGCCATTCTGGAGCCCTCGGCCGAAGGGCGCGAAATCTCGACCACCCAGGCCTATGTGCGCTTTCTCACGCAGCTGCTGCGCGACCAGGCGCTGGGCCCGCGTGTGGTGCCGATCCTGGTGGACGAGGCGCGCACCTTCGGCATGGAAGGCCTGTTCCGTCAGGTGGGCATCTACAACCCGGCAGGCCAGCAGTACACCCCGGTCGACAAGGACCAGGTGATGTACTACAAGGAAGACAAGGCGGGCCAGATCCTGCAGGAAGGCATCAACGAGGCCGGCGGCATGAGCAGCTGGATCGCTGCGGCCACCAGCTACAGCACGAGCAACCGGATCATGATCCCGTTCTACGTGTACTACTCGATGTTCGGCTTCCAGCGCATCGGCGACCTGGCCTGGGCCGCGGGCGACATGCAGGCGCGCGGCTTCCTGCTGGGCGGCACCTCCGGGCGCACCACGCTCAACGGCGAGGGCCTGCAGCACGAAGACGGTCACAGCCATATCCTGGCCGGCACCATTCCCAACTGCGTGAGCTACGACCCGACCTTCGCGCATGAAGTGGCAGTGATCATGCAGCACGGCCTCAAGCGCATGGTGGAGAAGCAGGAGAACGTCTTCTACTACATCACGCTGCTGAACGAGAACTACGCCATGCCGGGCCTCAAGCCCGGCACCGAAGAGCAGATCATCAAGGGCATGTACCTGCTGGAAGAGGGCGCCAAGAAGACACCGCGCGTCAACCTGCTGGGCTCCGGCACCATCCTGCGCGAGTCGATGGCGGCCAAGAAGCTGCTGGAAGAAGAGTGGGGCGTGGCCGCGAACGTCTGGAGCTGCCCGAGCTTCAACGAGCTGGCACGCGACGGCCAGGACTGCGAGCGCTGGAACCTGCTGCACCCGACTGAGACGCCGCGCGTGCCCTTCGTGGCGCAACAGCTGGACAAGCACAGTGGCCCGGTGGTGGCATCGACCGACTACATGAAGTCGTACGCCGACCAGATCCGTCCCTTCCTGCCGAAGGGCCGTACCTACAAGGTACTGGGCACCGACGGCTTCGGCCGCAGCGACTTCCGCAGCAAGCTGCGCGAGCACTTCGAGGTCAACCGCCATTACATCGTCGTGGCGGCCCTCAAGGCGCTGAGCGAGGAGGGCAGCGTGCCGGCCGCCAAGGTGGCCGAGGCGATTGCCAAGTACGGCATCAAGGCTGACAAAGTGAATCCCCTTTACGCCTGAGCGTAAAACGGGATTCACTTTGCAGCGAAGACTCATATTGCGCAGCAATGTGATGTCGAAGCTACAAGGTCATCCCGCGCCCTAACAAGGAACCAACATGGCAATGCAAGAAGTCAAAGTGCCGGACATCGGCGATTTCGCCGAAGTGGCGGTGATCGAGCTGCTGGTCAAGCCGGGTGACACCGTCAAGGCCGAGCAGTCGCTCATCACGGTCGAGTCCGACAAGGCCTCGATGGAAATCCCCTCCAGCCACGCGGGCGTGGTGAAGGAACTCAAGGTCAAGATCGGCGACAAGGTGGCCGAAGGCTCCGTGGTGCTGGTACTGGAAACCGCTGGCGCCGAGGCCGCTGCGGCCCCTGCGCCGGCAGCGGCCCCGGTAGCTGAACTGGCGGCACCTACCCCGGCCGCCGTCAGTGCGCCGGTCGCTTCTGCTGCCGTGCCGGCCCATGTGCCGACAGCGCCGTCCGGCAAGTTGCCGCATGCCTCGCCCTCGGTGCGCAAGTTCGCGCGCGATCTCGGCGTGCCGCTGGCCGAGGTCAAGGGCACCGGCCACAAGGGCCGTATCACCGACGAGGACATCAAGAACTTCACCAAGGCCGTGATGAGCGGCGGTGCGCGCACCCAGGCCATGGGCGCGGCACCCTCCGGCGGCGATGGTGCCGCCCTGGGCCTGCTGCCGTGGCCGAAGGTGGACTTCGCCAAGTTCGGCGAGGTCGAGCGCAAGGACCTCTCGCGCATCAAGAAGATCAGCGGTGCCAACCTGCACCGCAACTGGGTCATGATCCCCCACGTCACGCACCATGAGCACGCGGATGTGACGGAACTGGAAGCGCTGCGTATCCAGCTCAACAAGGAGCACGAAAAGGCGGGTGTCAAGTTCACCATGCTGGCCTTCGTGATCAAGGCCTGCGTGGCCGCGCTGCAGAAGTTCCCGGAGTTCAATGCCTCGCTCGACGGCGATGCCCTGGTCTACAAGAAGTACTTCCACATCGGATTCGCAGCCGACACGCCCAATGGTCTGGTGGTGCCGGTGCTGAAGGACGCCGACAAGAAGGGGCTCATGCAGATCAGCCAGGAACTGGCCGAGATGTCGAAGAAGGCACGTGACGGCAAGCTGACGCCGGCCGAGATGACCGGCGGTTGCTTCTCCATCTCTTCCTTGGGCGGCATCGGCGGGCGTTATTTCACGCCCATCGTCAATGCGCCCGAGGTGGCCATCCTGGGCCTGACCAAGACCTTCATGGAACCGGTGTGGGATGGCAAGGCTTTTGTGCCGCGCCTGACGCTGCCCATGTCGTTGTCCTACGACCACCGCGTGATCGACGGTGCGGCTGCCGCGCGTTTCGCGGCCTACCTGAGCCAGGTGCTCGGCGATTTCCGCCGCGTCGCGCTGTAAGGGGATCACGATGGCACTCATTGAAGTCAAGGTTCCTGACATCGGCGACTTTGCCGAGGTGGCGGTGATCGAGGTGCTGGTCAAGCCCGGCGACACCATCAAACCCGAGCAGTCGCTCATCACGGTGGAGTCCGACAAGGCCTCGATGGAGATCCCGTCCAGCCACGCTGGCGTGGTGAAAGAGCTCAAGGTCAAGCTCGGCGACAAGGTGGCCGAGGGTTCCGTCGTGCTGCTGCTGGAAGCGGCCGATGCGGCCACGACAGCTGCGCCGAAATCTGAGGGAAAACCGGCTCCAGCGCCCGCCGCATCGGCGCCGGCAGCTCCTGAAACCGTAGCAAGCGCCGCGCCCGCGGCGGCCAGCTTTGCCGGCAACGCCGACCTCGAGTGCGACGTGCTGGTGCTCGGTGGCGGCCCCGGCGGCTACTCGGCCGCTTTCCGCGCCGCTGACCTCGGCCTGAAGGTGGTGCTGGTTGAACGCTATGCGCAGCTCGGCGGCGTCTGCCTGAACGTGGGCTGCATCCCGTCCAAGGCACTGCTGCACGTAGCCGCGGTGATGGACGAGGTCAGCCACCTCGGTGACCTCGGTGTGGACTTCGGCAAGCCGGTGGTGAACATCGACAAGCTGCGCGGCCACAAGGAAAAGGTGATCGGCAAGCTCACCGGCGGCCTGGCCGCCATGGCCAAGATGCGCAAGGTGACGGTGGTGCGCGGCTACGGCGCCTTCGTCGGCGCCAACCACCTGGAAGTGGAAGAGACCACGGGCACCGCGCAGGACAAGACGGGCAAGAAACAGGTGGTGGCCTTCAAGAAGGCCATCATTGCGGCCGGCTCGCAGGCGGTGCGCCTGCCCTTCATGCCGGACGACCCGCGTGTAGTGGACAGCACCGGCGCGCTGGCATTGAAGGAAGTGCCCAAGCGCATGCTGATCCTGGGTGGCGGCATCATCGGTCTGGAGATGGGCACGGTCTACAGCACGCTCGGCGCACGCCTGGACGTGGTGGAGATGATGGACGGCCTGATGCAGGGCGCCGACCGCGACCTGGTCAAGGTGTGGCAGAAGATGAACGCCCACCGCTTCGACAACATCATGCTCAAGACCAGGACGGTCGGCGCCAAGGCGACGCCGGCCGGCATTGAGGTCACGTTTGAAGGCGAAGGCGCCCCGGCACCGCAGACCTACGACCTGGTGCTGCAGGCCGTGGGCCGCAGCCCGAACGGCAAGAAGATTGCCGCCGACAAGGCCGGTGTGGCTGTGTCCGACCGCGGCTTCATCAACGTCGATATCCAGATGCGCACCAACGTGCCGCACATCTTCGCCATTGGCGACATCGTCGGCCAGCCCATGCTGGCGCACAAGGCGGTGCACGAGGCGCATGTGGCGGCCGAGGTGATTGCCGGTGAACTGCTGGGCGACAAGGCGCTGGCCAGCAGCGCGTTCAACGCCCGCGTCATCCCGAGCGTGGCCTACACCGACCCCGAAGTGGCCTGGGTCGGCCTGACCGAAGAGCAGGCCAAGGCACAAGGCGTCAAGGTCAAGAAGGGCCTGTTCCCCTGGTCGGCCTCCGGCCGTGCCATTGCCAACGGCCGCGACGAAGGCTTCACCAAGCTGCTGTTCGACGAGGAAACGCACCGCATCGTCGGCGGCGGCATCGTCGGCACGCATGCAGGCGACATGATCGGCGAGATCGCGCTGGCCATCGAGATGGGCGCCGACGCCGTGGACATCGGCAAGACCATCCACCCGCACCCCACGCTGGGCGAAAGCATCGGCATGGCGGCCGAGGTGGCGCACGGCAGCTGCACCGACGTGCCGCCGGCGCGCAAGTAAGCGCGCGGCGTAAAAAAGCCCGGGCCTTTGCAGGCCCGGGCTTTTTCATCGTTGCGGCAACGCGTGGCTCAGAAGGTGGTCCAGTCGTCGTCGGCCTTGTCGGCTGCGGGGGCAAGCGGCTTGGGGGGCGTCAGCTCCTTCGGCGCGGACTGATGGTGCGGTAACACGTGGACCGACTTGGGTCGAGGCACCGGTTGGTGTCTCGCCGCAACTCTGGGGTTGGCATCAAAGTACTAACCCAGGGTGGGTTTTAGGACAAATTCAGCAAAAACTGAAATTTTGTTGAAGTTGAAGGGCTGCGGTCCCTTGGATATTGGTTTTTTCGGAGCAGAGGTGGCGGGCCGGCACTGTTACACAGTTTTTGACCTGAACCAGAGTGAAAAGCAGTCATTTTCGGATGCATTTCCTTACAATGGGTTACATAGGGAGGGATTACAAGAACAAACACCCTCTGAAGGCTGAGCGGATGACTCGGGAGGAGGGAGATGGTGAAGCAGAAGTGTGCTGCGGGCTGCAGGCTGCCGCATTGCGGGGCTTGGGTGTCTGGCGTTGGGCGGGTGCTTGCCTTGTTGGCCGGGGCGACCTTTGCCATGGCGGCCTGGGCCCAGTCCACGGCACCGGCCAGTACCGACCCCGGCCGCCTGCGTGAGCGCTTCGACGTGCCGGTGTCGCCGCCGCGCGAAGCCCAGTTGCCCGAACTCAAGGGCGCAACACAGGCCGAGATTCCCGACGCCGTCAAGGCCATCCGGGTGACCTTGCGAGACATCAAGATCGAAGGCGCCACCGTCTTCACGCCGGCGCAACTGCGGGCTCAGACCGACGGTTACCTGAACCGCGAGATTTCCGGTGCCGACATCTTCGGCCTGGCCCAGGCGCTCACCGCCTACTACCGCAACGCGGGCTACTTTCTTTCTCTGGTCATCGTGCCGCCGCAGACGCTCAGCGATGGTCGGCTGATGCTGCGGGTGATCGAGGGTTATGTGCACGAAGTGTTCGTCGACGGTGACGAGCGCGTGCGCAAGGAGCTGGCCGCCATCGGTGAGGAGATCAAGTCCATCCGCCCCCTGCGCGCCGAGGTGCTGGAGCGCTACCTGCTGATCGCCAACGAGTTCCCGGGCACGCAGCTGCGCAGTGTGCTCACGCCGTCGGACGTGCCCGGTGCGGCCGACCTGACGCTCATCGCCAAGATCAAGAATGTCGAGGGTTTTGCCTCGGTCGACAACTACGGCACCCGCTACATCGGGCCCAACCAGGCCATGGTGGGCCTGTCGGTCAACCAGCTGCTGGGCGTCAACGACCAATGGCGCTACATCGGCGTGGGTACCGGCGATACCGAGATGGCCTACCACCAGCTGGCCTACAGCCAGACCCTGAACCACGAGGGGCTGAAGGTCGGCGTCACCGTGTCCCAGGCGCTGACCCAGCCGGGCGACACCCTGAAGGCCAACGACATCCGCGGGCGTTCGGAAGGCGTGTCCCTCTCGCTCGGCTACCCGTTGCTGCGCACGCGCAACCACAGCCTGCTGGGTCGTCTGGTCTATGACGTGACCGACATCGACGGCAGCAGCGCGGGCACGCGCACCACCGAAGACCGCATCCGCGCGCTGCGCGCCGGGGTCAGCTGGCAACTGCTGGACCGCTGGGACGGCCAGAACACGCTGGAATTCGATGTCAGCCAGGGCGTGGGCGGCACCACGCGGGGCGACCCTCTGAAGAGCCGCTCCGGTGCGGACGGGATGTTCAGCAAGGTGACCCTCGACTACACGCGGGTGCAGCCCTTGAGCAACCGCTGGGCCGTGACCATGGGCGTGATGGGGCAGTGGACCGGGGACACGCCCTTGCTGTCCTCCGAGCAGATGGCGCTGGGCGGGCGCAAGATCGGACGGGCCTACGAATCGGCCGAGCTGGTGGGCGACCGCGGTCTGGCCGTGCGGCTGGAGCCGCGCTACCAGGCGGCGTCCAGCCTGTCGTGGCTGCCGGCTTACCAGTTGTTGGGCTTCTATGAAATTGGCGAGGTGACCCAGGTGGTGGTGCAGTCGGCCGGCACGCCGGCCACGCAGAGCCTGGCGTCGGCGGGGCTGGGGGCCCGCCTGTTCCTGGCGGGCAACCTGACGGCGCAGGTGGAAGCGGCCTGGCCGCTGACCAAGCCGCTGGCCAGCAGCTCGCCCGACAGCGGCAAGACCCCGCGTCTGCTGGCATCACTGATGGTTCGTTTCTAGGTTGGACGGACTCGAAGTCCGGAGGGAGAGCAAGATGGCACATCGACAACGCAATTACTCGACACGACATCGCTCGCGGCGGGCGAGCCGGCGGGCGGCATCGACCTCTCTGGCACTCAAGACCCTGCCGTTGGCGGTGGCGCTGTGCTTCAGTGCACCGCTGTGGGCCGACACCATCAACCCCGGCACCGTAGCCGGCCTGCCCACGGGCGGTACCGTGGCGGCCGGCGACGTCAGCCATCAGCTGACCAGCAGCCAGCTGACCATGACGCAGACCACGCAGCGCGCCGTGATCGACTGGCAATCGTTCAACATCGATGCCGGCAAGACGGTCCAGTTCATCCAGCCCAGCGCCAGTGCGGCGGTGCTCAACCGTGTTTCGGCCGGCGCCAACATGTCCGAGATCTACGGCACCATGACGGCCAACGGCACGGTGCTGCTGATGAATCCCAACGGGGTCTATTTCCACCAGGGCGCCAACGTCAATGTGGGCTCGCTCATCGTGACCACGGGCACGGTGAACCAGACCGCCTTCCAGAACGAATCCGGCACCTCGTTCGGCATCACGGATGTGGCCTCCGGCAGTATCACCAACGAAGGCAGTCTCTCGGCGGCCAGCAATGGTCTGGTGGCGCTGGTGGCGCCGTCTGTCGTCAACAAAGGCGCGATCGTCGCCACGGGTGGCCGCATCGCGTTGTCCGGGGCCGACCGCGCTACCGTATCGCTCAACGGGGGGCTGTTCGAGTTTGCGGTTCCCAGCGAGGCGCAGGGCACCAATGCCACGCTGAGCAATCTGTCGGGAGCACGGCTGGAGGGGGCACGCATCCTGCTGAGCACGGGTGACGCGGCCAACCTGGTTTCCGGCGTCATCAATCTGGAAGGCGTGCAGCAGGCCAGCAGCGCCATCGTGGTGGATGGCGATACCGTGGTGCTGAAGTCCGACCTCGACGCGCCCAGCATTGCCGGCAGTTCCAACACCATCCGGGTGCACGACACGGCCTCGATCCAGGACGCGGTGAAGATCGCCAAGACCGGCACGGCGGGTGCCGGCGCCACGGTGGCGCTGCAGGCGGGGGAATTCAACGAGCAGGTCACGCTGAACAAGGCCAACATGACCTTGCGCGGCGTGCAGGATGGTGACGGTAAGCAACTGGCCAAGCTGGTGGTGCCGGATGCAGCGCAGGTCAACGGCCTGACCATCAGCGCCAACAACGTCTCGGTGCGCGGGTTGGAGATTGCCGGGCCGGTCAACTCGCCGTACTACGACTATTACGCCGTCAGCCAGCCGAACATCAGCCGCGGCATTGCCGTGGGCGATGGCGTGACCGGCTTCACGATTCAGGACAACAGCATTCATGACCTGCGCAACGGCATCCTGATCCATGGCCGCAACAGCACAGGCACGGTGAGCAGCAACACGATCGAGAACACCAAGAGCGGCATTTCGGTGCAGTACACCGACGCGTCCGGCATCACGATCGCCAACAACCGCGAGGGCGCTGTGGGCAACGAGTGGGGGCTGAACCTCCACCTGAACGGCCACCTGGACGGCTCCGGCAACATCCTGAGCAATTCGACCCCCATCGCGGCGGCGCCAACCGTGTCCTGGCAGCAGAGCCTGCTGTCCCTGAGCACCGACAACAACGGCTGGTCGGTGCAGGATCAGGGTTACACCACGTCCAACCGCACGCATGTCAGCGTCGCTGCCAGTGGTGGCTCGAACAGCAACCAGGGCAGCCGTCTGACGCCGCTGGCCAGTTTGCAGGCTGGCATCAGTGCCGTGGTGGCGGGCGGGCATGTCACCGCGATGGCTGGAGAGCATGTGCTCTCATCGACCCTGAACGTGAACAAGGCGGTCACGCTGGCGGGCGCCGGTGAGGCGTCCACCACGATCGACGCCCGCAACGTCACGGCCAGCAGCGGCGCCTACGGCATGAGCGTCAGCGCCCGGCGGTTCGGCCGACGCCCGGCTGCTCAACTTCACCATCCGCAACGTGACCAGCCGCGGCGCCGGCAAGGCCGAGCTGGACTTGAACGGCGTGGACGGCGCGCTGATCGACGGCGTGACGCTTGATGGCGCGCCAGTCGGCAGCACCTCCGGCAGCAGCGAAGGCGCCGGTCTGCAGCTGACCGACAGCGCCAACATCACGGTGCGCAACACGACCACCCGCAACAACAACTGGGGCGGATTGGCGTTGTACCAGGCCAACCGAAGCTACAACCAGCGGGTCAGCGGCATCAGCATCGAGGCGAACAACAGCTTCAACGAAGTCAACCCGGTCTACATGCAGGACGAGTCGGCATTGCACGACTTCGGCAGCCTGAGCATTGCCGGCTTCGACTATGCGGTGCGCAATGCGGGCAGCACGGCCAGCAGCCAGTACACCTGGCTGCAGCGCACCAAACAGAACGCCTACGACTACGCCGTCAACCTGCCCACGGCGGGTTCGAGCTATATCCAGGGGTGGAACGGCGCGGCGGCGACACAAACCTTTGAGGTCGGCATCGGCAACCTCGCAGGTGGTGGCAGCCAAGCCATGGCTATCGGTACCGCGGTCGCCCAGGCAGCGAGCGGAGCCAACATCAACGTGGGGGCCGGCACATTTGTCCAAACGTCGAGCCTGGAGGTCAACAAAGCGGTGACGCTGCGTGGTGTAGGTGAGGCTCAGACGCTGATAGACGCCCGGGGCGTCGCTGGTAACTACGGTTTGTACGTTACGGCCGACAACGTCACATTGGGTGACTTCACGGTCTATGGGCCGTCCAACGATGTTGGCACCGCCTACGGCATCAAGGTGTCGCCTGGCACTAACGTGGCCGATGCCAGGCTTCGCAACTTCACGATTCGCAACGTGACCAGCCGCGGCGCCGGCCGCGCTGAGCTGGATCTCAATGGCGTCGATGGGGCCTTGATCGACAACGTGACGCTGAACGGTGCCCCGGTCGGCAACGACAGTGGAGACACCAAAGGCGCCGGCTTGCAGTTGACCGACAGCGCCAATGTCACAGTGCGCAACACCACCACCCTGAACAACAACTGGGGCGGTCTGGCCATCTATCAGGCAAACACCTACTACAACCAGCAGGTGAACAACAT
>CAZJKR010000101.1:5894-10282 GCA_964546615.1 uncultured Curvibacter sp. | reverse complement strand
GCAGCAGGATCTGGCGCGAGGTGTTGTCGGCCAGGTCTTCGCCGCGCACGACGTGGGTGATGCCTTGCGCGCCGTCGTCCACTACCACGGCCAGCTGGTAGGCGAAGTAGCCGTCGGCGCGCTTGAGCACGAAGTCGCCCACTTCGGCCGCCACGTCTTGCGCCTGCGGGCCGAGGCGGCGGTCGTGCCAGCAGGTCAGGTGGGCGTCGGATGCTCCTGAATTGATAGCTGTCTGCGCTTGTGGGGTTTGAGCTGGAGGCTGATTTGGCATCAAATCCAGCGCGCGGTCGGTGTGCAGGCGCCAGGCGCGTGCCGCCTGCCCGCGCAGGCCGCCGTGCTCGGGCCGGCAGGTGCCGGGGTAGACCAGTTCGCCGTGGCGCGGTTTCGCGCGGCCCTGGCGTTGCAGCGCGGCTTCGATGTCCTTGCGGGTACAGGCGCAGGGGTAGGCCAGTCCGCGCGCCACCAGGCGGTCCAGCGCCTGCTGGTAGCGCGCACTGCGCTGCGACTGGTATTGCGGCGGCTCATCCGGCAACAGGCCGCAGTCGCTCAGCTGCTGCAGGATGACGCGGTCAGTACCCGGCACGCAGCGCGGCCCGTCCACGTCTTCGATGCGCACCAGCCAGCGCCCGCCATGGGCGCGCGCATCGAGCCAGCTCGCCAGCGCAGCGACCAGCGAGCCGGCGTGCAGCGGGCCGGTGGGTGAGGGGGCGAAGCGGCCGATGTACTCAGTCACGGTATGCAAAAGAGAAGGGAAGGCTGCATGCAACCGTTCGTGTTGAGCTTGTCGAAACGCGCTGCCAACAAACGCCGGGACTTCGACAGGCTCAGTCCGAGCGGACTCAGCAGATCTTCAGCGCCAGCTCCAGCCCCGAGAGAAAGGCGTCTTCCACCCGGTGGCCCAGGCACCAGTCGCCGCAGGCGCCGATGCGGGCCTTGGCATCCCACAAATGGCTGCGGCCCAGCGGGCTGGCGGTCTGCGCGTAGCGCCAACGGTGCACGGTGGCGAAGCTGGGCTCGGCGCGGATGCCGGTGACCTCGGCGAAGGCCTTGAGCAGCTTGGCCTGCACGCGCAGCGGGTTGTCTTCCAGGTGTTCGTGCGACCAGGCCGGACTGGCCTGCACGGTCCAGCGCTCGATCCGTTCGCGTCCGGGTTTGCTCGACTCGCGCGCCACCCAGGCGATGCGGTGGTGGGTGCTGCGCGCGGCGTTCCATTGCGGCCCCAGCGACGACATGCCCGCTTGCATGGCCTGGGGAAACGCCACCAGCAGGGTCCAGCAGGGCGCCACCGTCACCTTCTCGAGCTGCTGGCGCAGCGCCGGTGCCTGTTGTGAGGTGGCCAGCAGTTCCTGCGCCTGAGCCGACGGGATGGCCAGCAGCACGGCATCGAAGCCGCCGTACACATGGCGGCTGTCGTCCTCGCCTTCGGTCTGCAGCTGCCAGCGCCGCGCATCGAGCGCGTCGGGCTCGATGCGTGCCACCCGCGTCTGCAGCTCCACCCGGCCGGCCTCCAGCAGCGGCTGGGCCCAGTGCTTGACCAGCGCGTTCATGCCCGGCACCGGAATCCAGTGCGGCTCGTGGGTGTTGCGCGCGGCGGCCAGGACGCGGCCGAACGGGTCGAGCACGCGCACCGCATTGGCGCTCCAGGGGCGGCACAGGCCGGGCACGGTTTCCAGCGCGCGGGCAAAGCGTTCGTCGCGCACGGTGAAGTACTGGGTGCCGTGGTCGAAGCTGCCGAACTCGGTGCTGCGCGTGGCCATGCGGCCGCCCGGGCCGCGGCTTTTTTCGAACACGGTGACCTGGTGGCCGGCCTGCACCAGGGTGCGGGCGCAGGCCACGCCGGCCATGCCGGCGCCGATGATGGCGAAGTGTTGCGATGCGCTCATGAATTCGGTCTCCTTGTGTGGTGTACCTACTTTACCTGTGTTGCTGGTCCAGCAGCGCGGCCCGGGTGGCCGGGCTTTCCAGCTGCTTGAGCCACCACTGCAGTGCGCGGCCCTGGCTGCGGGCCGTGCCGCCACGCCACGAATAGCTGACGCGCACCAGGCGCGGCGGTCGCTCGGTCTTCTTCACCACCAGACGCCCGCTCTCGACGTAGCTGTGCGCGATGCACTCGGGTAGAAAGCCGCCGCCCAGGCCGCGCAGCTGCGCGTCGAGCTTGTCGCGCATGGTGGCCACGGTGAAGACGTCCTGGCCGGCCAGCAGGCCCACCGTGAGGCTGTTGCCGCGCTGGGCCGAATCGGCCACGGCCACGGCGCGGTAGCGCAGCAGCAGCTCGTCGGTCAGCGGTTCGGTTGCTGCCGCCAGCGGGTGGTGCGGCGCCACGGCGTAGACGAAACTGACCGCGCCCAGCGGCTTGCTGTGGACACTGGCGCTGGTGCTGGCTTCCAGCGCGCCGCCGATGGCCAGATCGGCCTGGCCGGCGGTGACGGCCTCCAGCGTGCCGGCCAGGGTTTCGTCGCGCAGTTTCAGGCGCGTGGGCGCACCCAGCGCGAAGAAGCTCTCGCACAACTCCATCACCGTGCCCTTGGCGATGATGTTGTCCACCGCCAGCGTGAGCTGCGACTCCCAGCCGGTGGCCACGCGCTTGACGCGGTTGGCCACGGCGTCGATCTCGCTCAGCAGGCGTTGGCCTTCGTGCAGCAGTTCGGCGCCGGCGGCGGTGAGCTTGGCTTGGCGCGAGCTGCGGTCGTACAGCAGCACGTCCAGCGCATCTTCGATCTGGCGCACGCGGTAGGTGAGGGCACTGGGCACTACGCCGAGTTCGCGGGCCGCCGCGGCAAAGCTGCCGGCTTTGTCGATGGCTTGCAGCATGGCAAGGGCGTCCGGCGTCAGTACATCACGTGCAGTTTGCATGGTGAACGCTATTTGAATTCAATATTTTTGAATCATGCCATCAAAGCGTGTGCATCGCAAAAGGGGCACCGGGGCCTAAAGTTCATTCCATGGCCGGAGTGATTCCGGCCCACCCTGAAGGAGATCGCCATGCTGACCCTGCGCAAATCACAAGACCGCGGTTATGCCGACCACGGCTGGCTGAAGTCCTTCCACAGTTTTTCCTTTGCCGGCTACTACGACCCGCAGTTCATGGGCTGGGGCAATCTGCGCGTCATCAACGAGGATCGCATTGCCCCCGGCACCGGCTTCGGCACCCATGGCCATCGCGACATGGAGATCATCAGCTACGTGCTCGCCGGCGAGCTGGCGCACAAGGACAGCATGGGCAACGGCCGCGCCATTCCGCCCGGCGACGTGCAGCGCATGAGCGCCGGCAACGGCGTCATGCACAGCGAGTTCAACCATGCGCCGCAGGAGACGACCCATTTCTTCCAGATCTGGATCGAGCCCAATGTGCGCGGCATCCCGCCGAGCTACGAGCAGAAGACCTTCGCCACGCCCGAGAAGCGCGGCGCCCTGCGCCTGGTGGCATCAAACGACGGCGCGCAGGGTTCGGTGACCATCCATGCCGATGCGCGGCTGTACGCCGGTCTGTTCGATGGCGACGAGACGGCCACACTCGATCTGGTGCCCTCGCGCAAGAGTTATGTGCACCTGGTGCGTGGTGAGCTCGAAGTCAACGGCCAGCGCCTGCGTGGCGGCGACGCCGCCCTGCTGGCCGACGAATCCCGGCTGGAACTCAAGGCCGGCCGTGACGCCGAAGTGCTGGTGTTCGACCTCAGCGCCTGACCGATTTCCTTTTTTCTTTCGCTTGATTCACAGGAGTATCCAAGATGAGCAAAGTCGTTGTTGTTTTCCATTCGGGCTATGGCCACACCCAACGCATGGCGCAAGCTGTGGCCGAAGGTGCCAATGCCGAACTGCTGGCCATTGATGCCGATGGCAACCTGCCCGAAGGCGGCTGGGAGGCGCTGGCTGCGGCCGACGCCATCATCATGGGCAGCCCGACCTACATGGGCACCGTGAGCTGGCAGTTCAAGAAGTTTGCCGACGCCTCCAGCAAGCCCTGGTACACCCGCGCCTGGAAGGACAAGGTCATGGCCGGCTTCACCAACAGCGCCACCATGAACGGCGACAAGCATTCCACGCTGCAGTACCTGTTCACGCTGGCCATGCAGCATGGCGGCCTCTGGGTCGGCACCGGCATGCTGCCGAGCAATGCCAAGGCCGCGCAGCGTAACGACATCAACTACGTCGGTTCCTCGGCTGGCGCCATGGCCACCACGCCTTCGGACGCCTCCGTGGCCGAAATGCTGCCGGGCGACCTGGAAACCGCCAAGCAGTTCGGCCAGCGCGTGGCCGAAGTGGCCGCCAAGCTGCGCTAAAGTCCGCCCCCAGGAGGGCCGCTGCCATGAATCCGTCACTGCAAATGCTTGCGGGCCACGAGAAGGATCTGGGCGGCGGCTTCGTGGTGCGGCGTCTGCTGCCGGCGG
>CAZJKR010000101.1:1003-5884 GCA_964546615.1 uncultured Curvibacter sp. | reverse complement strand
GCGCTCTCCCTCAGCTAGACTTTCCGGCATCGTTCTCCAGCCCCCGAGGAGCCTCCGATGTCCTTTGCCCCGACCCCCGATCCTGCCCCCGGCGACAGCTTCGCCTGCGACGCCATCGACATGGTCATCGTGCCGCGCACGCACGACATCGGCGGCTTCACCGTGCGCCGCGCCCTGCCCTTCGCCAAACGGCGGATGGTGGGTCCCTTCATCTTCTTTGACCACTTCGGTCCGGCACGTGTCGCGCCCGGGGACAACCACGACGTGCGACCGCACCCGCACATCGGTCTGGCCACCGTCACCTACCTGTTCGAAGGCGCCATGCTGCACCGGGACAGCCTGGGTTCGCTGCAGCTGATCGAGCCCGGTGCCATCAACTGGATGACGGCCGGGCGCGGCATCGTGCACTCCGAACGGCGTCCCGATTCGCTGCGTGAGGCGTCCTACATCAACCACGGGCTGCAACTCTGGGTGGCCTTGCCGCGTGAATATGAGGAGGTGGCGCCGTCCTTCGCGCACACGCCGGCGGCGGCCATTCCCGAACTGACGGTGGGCGATGCCACGGTCCGTGTGCTGGTGGGTGAGGCCTTCGGCCAGCGTTCGCCGGTGCAGACCCTCGCCCCCACGCTCTACCTCGATATCCAGTTGCCGGCCGGCGGCCGGCTCGCATTGCCGCCCATGGCCGCCGAGATGGCGGTGTATGCCGTGCAGGCAGGGCTGCTGATCGACGACCAGCCGGTGCCGCAGCAGCAGATGGCGCTGCTCGGCACCGATGCCGTGTGGCTGTCTGCCCGCAGCGCCGTGCGTCTGGTGGTGATCGGTGGCGCCCCGCTCGACGGGCCACGCCACATGTGGTGGAACTTCGTCTCTTCACGCCGCGAACGCATTGCGCAGGCGGCCGAGGACTGGCAGGCCCAGCGCCTGGGACAGGTGCCCGGCGAGACCGAGTTCATTCCGCTGCCCGAGACGCGCTTGCTGCCCTGAAGCGCAAAGCGGGGCGATGGCCGACGGCTCAGACCTGGACTTCCGGGCCCGGGGCCGAGGTTGCCTGGCGGATCAGTGCGTCGAGCTCGGCTGCCGGCTGCGGCCTGCCGAACAGGTAGCCCTGGAACAGCGGGCAGCCCTGGCGCAGAAGCAGGTCGCGCTGCGCCACGGTCTCCACGCCTTCGGCGATCACCTCCAGATCCAGGCTGCGCCCCAGGGCGATGATGGTCTGGGTGATGGCGGCATCGTTGGGATCGGTCATGAGATCGCGCACGAAGGAAGCGTCGATCTTGAGCTGATGCAGCGGCAGGCACTTGAGGTAGTTGAGCGAGGAATAGCCGGTGCCGAAGTCGTCGAGCGAGAAGGTGACGCCCAGCGCGACCAGCTGGCTCATCTTGTCGATGACGTCATCGATGTTGCGCGCCAGCACGCTTTCGGTCAGCTCCAGCTGCAGGCGCGCCGGGTCGGCGCCGGTGGTCTGCAGCGTGCGGACCACGTGCTCGACGAAATCCGACTGGAAGATCTGCAGCGCGCACAGGTTGACCGACACCACCAGCTTCGCGCTGGCCGGGTCCTGGCCCCAGCGCACGATCTGGCGGCAGGCCTGTTCCAGCACCCACTGGCCGATCGGCAGGATCAGACCGCTTTCCTCGGCCAGCCCGATGAACTGGCCCGGCATCACCAGGCCGCGCTGCGGGTGCTGCCAGCGCAGCAGCGCTTCCATGCCGACCAGGCTGCCGTCGGCATCGACCTGGGGTTGGTAGTACAGCTCGAACTGCTGCTGCGCCAGGGCCTGGTTCAGATCCGCTTCCAGTGCCACCTGATGGCTGAGTTGCCGCTCGATCACCTCGTCAAAGAAACGGATGGCGTTGCGGCCGCTGGCCTTGGCCTGGTACATGGCGATGTCAGCGCGCTTGAGCAGTTCGTCAGCGCCGGTGCTGTCGCCATCGACCATGACCACGCCGATGCTGACCGAGAGCTGGTGGTGCTGGTCCTCGATCTCGATCGGCTCGGCCAGGGCGAGCCGGATGGCCTCTGCCATGGCGCGGGCCTTCTTCTGGGCCTGCACCGGATCGTCGTCGAGCGCGGGCAGCAGCACGGCGAATTCGTCGCCGCCGGTATGGGCCACGGTGCCGTCCGCACCCACCACGGCACTGATGCGCCGGGCCACTGCCTGCAGCAGGGCATCACCCATCTTGTGGCCCAGCGTGTCGTTGAGCTGCTTGAAGCGGTCGAGGTCGGAAAACAGCAGTGCGCCCCAGGTGCCGGGCGCGGGTTGCGCGATCTGCGCCTGCAGCCGGTCCTGCAGCAGCCGGCGGTTGGGCAGGCCGGTGAGGGGGTCGTAGAAGGCCAGCTGGAATACCCGCTCGTTCTGCAGCTTGCGCTCGGAGATGTCGGAGAAGACCGTCACGCAGCGCAGGAAGCGCCCCTTGCGCAGCACCGGGCGGCTGCTGACCTCGACCGGGAAGATCTGCCCGCGTGCGTTGACGAACAGGCTTTCGCCTTCAAACGGCTGCTGCCAGCGCGTTTCGTCGGCCAGCGGACCAGGCTCGGCCCCGGGCGCCGCCGGCGCCACGATCAGCGGCAGCAGCTTTTTGCCCAGCAGGGCCTCGCGGCTGTGGCCCAGCATGTCGAGCGCGGCGCGGTTGAGGTAGGTGGTGCGGCCATGCCGGTCGAGCACGTACATGCCCTCGCCCATGGCGTTGCCGAAGGAGGCCAGGCGCTGGCGCAGGAACAGCTCGCGCAAGGCCATGACCACGATGACGGCCAGCGAGAACAGCAGGGTCAGCAGCGCCGCACGGTATTCGGTCCAGATGTCGTGCAGCATGACCTGCGGCGGCGTGTCGAACGGCGGCAGGCGCAGCTCGCGCATCATGGCGCGCACCGGCTCGTAATCGGCCGGTACGGTAAAGCCGAACAGCCCCATGCGGCCGGCGGTCTCGCCGCCGTGCGGCAAGGACAGCAGGGCGCCGGCGATGCGCACCGAGAGTTCTTCCGGCAGATGGGGCATGGCCACCACCGGCCACTCCGGGTAGAGCCGGGTGGACAGCGCGAACGGGTAGCCGGGGTAGTTCTGCGCGTTGAGTACCTTGAGTTGGCCCGGCTGGATGCGGCCTTCGCGCAGCAGGCTTTCCAGCAGGCCGGTGCGCACGAAGGCGGCATCGGCCTGCTGGTCGAGCAGGGCTTGCACGGCCAGGTCGAGCGGGAAACCGGTGGGCACGACGGCCTGCGGCTGCACGCCGGCGTGCGCCAGCTCGTAGGCCTGGAGCTGGTAGCCGCCGAAGGACTGTAGTGACGGGGCAGCGATGCGCTTGCCCTGCAGGTCGCTCAGCGCCCGCAGGTCGGTGCGGTCGCTGCGTGCCAGAATGACACCGCCCATGGCGCGCACCGGCTGGCCCTGTTCCAGGTTGATCAGCGTGGCCAGTGGCGAGGACAGGCCGTTTTCGTGCACCAGCCGCACGTACTCCGCCGGCTGGGTGATCAGCAGATCCACGGCGCTGCGGCGCAGCGCCTCCTGCTGGCCCGGGTAATCGAACACTTTCAGGTTGAAGCGTACGCCGGGCACCATGCGATTGAGGTGCTCCGTCAGCGGCTGCCACTGCTGCTGCGCCTGCGCCAGCGGCCGGAAGGTCAACACGCCCACCGTCACGTTCTCCTGCTGTGCCCGTGTCGGCAGCAGCACCAGGGCGAGCAGCAGTCCGGCGAAGAGGCGTGGGCTGATCATGAAACTTCTTTCGGCAGATAGGCGGCCGAATAAAGCCCGTGGGCGTCCACCGGACTCTCGATCAGCCCGGCCTGCAGCATGATGGCCGACAGCTTGTCGGTGATGCGCAGCAGCTGACTATCCTGGCCGGACAGGTAGCGCTGGTTGCCCACCAGGTCCGGAAACTCCAGGCCGCGCAGCGACGCGATCATCTCCTCGGCCGACACGCCCAGGTGCGGTGCCAGCCGGTAGGCGGCGTCCCAGGGGTTTTGCCGCAGGTAGGTGAGGGCCTGGAAATGCCCCACCAGGGCGGCACGCAGGGTGGCGGCGTGGCGCTGGGCCGCCTGCGGGCGCACGGCCAGCACGTCGAAGATGGTGTCGGGCAGATCGCGCGTGCTCAGCAACTGGCGCGCCCCCCGCGCCTTGAGCCGCCCGGCCACGGGTTCGTAGCTCACCAGGGCGTCGACGTCGCCCCGGGCCCAGGCGGCCTCGTGCTCCTCGTAGGCGATGTGCACCCGCCGGATGTCCTGCAGGCTCAGACCGGCCCGCTCCAGCACCAGGGCCAGCAGCAATGCCCCCAGTGCGCTGTCCTCGACGCCGATGCGCTGGCCGCGCAGCTGGCCCGGCGTGGCGATGCGGGGCTGGGCCAGCAGCATGTCGGCGCCCTTGGAGACATCGAACACCAGCACCACTTGCAGCGCCAGCCCGCGGTCGCGCAGCTGCAGGACTTCGTCCAGCGTCAGCATGGCGCCATCGGCGCGACCCTCCTTCAGGGTCTGCAGCGAGGCCTTCAGGGTGGGGGCCTCCAGCAGATGCAGATCTTCCGGCAGGTAGCCCAGGTTGCGCGCCAGGAACAGCGGCTCGTAGCCGGGCCAGGGATGGCCGGCCAGGACCAGCGGTGTCCCGGGGGCGCAGCCGGTGAGAGGCAGCAGGGGCAGGCAGGCGGCTGCAAGCAGTCCCGACCTGCGCAGGCGGGACACCTGGCGCGTCGCAGACGCCAACCGAACAGTGGGGTGCTGTTTCTTCTTCATGGACTGGGCACCCGAGGAGGCGCCAACACGCCAAGTCAAACCGGGTTCAGCACCATGCTACCCCATGGCGGGGGCAGATAGAACAAACCGGCCCCAAGCCCGGCTTCTGGGCAGGGGGCCGCAGGCCGGTCAGCCGCGCAGGGCCGACAGGTCGGTGCCCAC
>CAZJKR010000101.1:0-993 GCA_964546615.1 uncultured Curvibacter sp. | reverse complement strand
TCGAACACGAAGCAGTTGCCGCGGTAGTGTGCGCCGCCGGTTTCCTCAAAGTACTTGAGGATGCCGCCTTCGAGCTGATAGACGTGTTCGATACCGGCTTGTTGCATGAAGATGGCGGCCTTTTCGCAGCGGATGCCGCCGGTGCAGAAGCTCACCACGGTTTTGCCCGCCAGCTCGGCCTTGTGGTCCAGCAGCGCCTGCGGAAACTCGGAGAACTTGCCGATGCGCCAGTCGATCGCCTGTGCGAAGGTGCCGTGGTCGACTTCGAATGCGTTGCGCGTGTCCAGCGTCACCACCGGGCGGCCGTTGTCGTCATGGCCCTGGTCGAGCCAGCGCTTCACGGTGGCCGCCGGCACCGCCGGGGCGCGCCCCTCGGCCGGGCGGATGGTGGGGTGGTTCATGCGGATGATCTCGGGCTTGACCTTGACCAGCATCTTGCGAAACGGCTGCTGCGCCGACCAGCTTTCCTTCGGCACCAAGTCAGCAAAACGCGCATCGGCCTGCAGCGCGGCCACGAAACTGAGCACCGCCTCGCCGGGCCCGGCCAGAAACAGGTTGATGCCTTCCTCGGCCAGCAAAATCGTGCCTTTCAGACCCAGTTCGAGCGTCAGTGCCTGAAGCTGCGTGCGCAGTTCGGCCGCATCGGGCAGGGGGACGAATTTGTAGGCGGAGATGTTGAGGATGGTGTTCACCGATGGATTTTAAAAGGCATGTTCTTTTTTCGTTCCTCAAGGGTTTGAGCTTTTCTCTGTTAGGGCATTTCCCCCACTCACTCCCCCCCCGACCCTCTCCCGCCCCGCCGGGCGGAAGAGGGGAGCCCTATTTGGCTTTTGGTTTCCGATGAGGCTTCTACGGCGGCAAGGAACCAACTGCAGACCCGGTACCGCGCCAACGGTCGCGTCGTAGAAGCTTGATCGACGCGAAGAAGCCAAATGAGGCTCCCCCTTTCCGCCCCGGCGGGGGGGGAAAGGGGGCTGGGGGGATAGGGGGGAA
>CAZJKR010000100.1:0-10496 GCA_964546615.1 uncultured Curvibacter sp. | reverse complement strand
AGCTCGAACAGCGGCGACATGCGCGACACCATGAAGATGCCGGCCGTCACCATGGTGGCGGCGTGGATCAGCGCGGAGATCGGGGTCGGACCTTCCATCGAATCCGGCAGCCAGACGTGCAGCGGGAACTGGGCCGATTTGCCCATGGCGCCGATGAACAGGCAGATGCAGATCACGGTGATCAGCAGCCACTCGGTGCCGGGGAAGATCAGCTTGCCCAGGTCGCCCGACTTGGCGAAGACCTCGGTGTAGTTCAGCGAGCCGGCGTAGGCGGCAATCAGGCCGATGCCCAGGATGAAACCGAAGTCGCCCACGCGGTTGACCAGAAAGGCCTTCATGTTGGCAAAGATGGCGGTCGGCTTGTTGAACCAGAAACCGATCAGCAGGTAGGAGACCAGGCCCACCGCCTCCCAGCCGAAGAACAGCTGCAGCAGGTTGTTGCTCATGACCAGCATGAGCATGGAGAAGGTGAACAGCGAGATGTAGGCGAAGAAGCGGTTGTAGCCCTCGTCCTCCTCCATGTAGCCGATGGTGTAGATGTGCACCATGAGCGAGACGAAGGTCACCACGCACATCATCATGGCGGTGAGGCCGTCGACCATGAAGCCGATCTCCATCTTGAGGCCACCCACGACCATCCAGGTGTAGAGCGTCTCGTTGAAGCGCGCGCCATCCATGGCCACGCTCTTGAGCGTCATGGCCGACAGGATGAAGGCCACCAGCACGCCCAGGATGGTCAGGGTGTGCGAGAGGCGGCGGCCGATCCAGTTGCCGCCGAACTGGGTGCCGAAGATGCCGGCCAGCGCGGAGCCGACCAGCGGCGCCAGCGGCACGGCCAGCAGGGTGGAAGCATTCAGGGTTTGACTCATCTTCTTGTACCTTGATGAACCTGCGGTTCAGCCCTTGAGGGTGTTGAGTTCGTCCACATTGATGCTGGACTTGTTACGGAACAGCAGCACCAGGATGGCCAGGCCGATGGCAGACTCCGCCGCGGCCACCGTCAGGATGAAGAACACGAACACCTGGCCGTGCATGTCGCCCAGATAGTGCGAGAAGGCCACGAAATTCAGGTTGACCGCCAGCAGCATCAGCTCGATGGCCATCAGCAGCACGATCAGATTCTTCCGATTGAGGAAGATGCCGACGACCGCCAGGGCAAACAGCATCGCGCCCAGCGTCAGGTAGTGTCCAAGTGTCAGGGTCATGGCTTGCTCTCCTCAGGGCCCGCTTCGACCGCAGGCGCCGGGCGTGTCGGTTCGAGTTTGACGATCGCCAGGCGGTCGTGCGCACGCACGCGCACCTGCTCGGAGGGGTCGATGGTCTTGGTGTCCTTGCGCGAACGCAGCGTCAGGGCAATGGCGGCGATCATGGCCACCAGCAGGATGACGGCGGCAGCCTGGACGGGATACACGTACTGGGTGTAGAGCAGCTTGCCGAGTTCCTTGGAGTTCGAAACTTCGGCCAGCGGTTGCCCGATCACCTGCGCCACGCGCGGCTCTTCGGAGACGCGGAAGCCGGCCAGCAGCACGGCGGCCATCTCCAGCACCACGATGGCGCCCAGCAGGGCGGCCAGCGGGAAGTGCTTCCAGAAGCCCTGGCGCAGCGCGTCGATCTTGATGTCCAGCATCATGACCACGAACAGGAACAGCACCATGACCGCACCGAGATAGACCAGCACCAGCGTGATCGCCAGGAACTCGGCCTTGAGCAGCAGCCAGATGGCCGCAGCCTGCGAGAAGGTCAGCATGAGAAAGAGCACCGCGTGCACCGGATTGCGCGCCGTGACGACCCGGAAGGCGGCAAACAGCAGCACCACCGAGAACAGATAGAAGAAACCGGTCTTGACATCCATGGGTCAGGGCTTTCAGCGGCGAATCAGCGGTAAGGGGCATCGGCCGCCTTGGCGGCAGCGATTTCGTTCTCGTAGCGGTCGCCCACGGCCAGCAACATGTCCTTGGTGAAGTACAGGTCGCCGCGTTTCTCCCCGTGGTATTCGAGAATGTGGGTTTCGACAATGGAATCGACCGGGCAGCTCTCCTCGCAGAAGCCGCAGAAGATGCACTTGGTCAGGTCGATGTCGTAACGCGTGGTACGGCGGCTGCCGTCGGCACGCACGTCCGACTCGATGGTGATGGCCATGGCCGGGCACACCGCTTCGCACAGCTTGCAGGCGATGCAGCGTTCCTCGCCGTTCTCATAACGGCGCAGCGCATGCAGGCCGCGGAAGCGCGGCGACAACGGGGTCTTCTCTTCCGGAAACTGCACCGTCACCTTGCGGCGAAAGGCGTAGCGGCCGGTCAGGGCCATGCCCTTGAAGAGCTCCACCAGCATGAAGCTCCTGATGAAGTCCTTGAAGGAGAAGGTCGTGTTGGATGTAGCAGTGGCAGCCATGTCTTGACCCGCTTAATTCCAGATGTTCCACGGCGTCTGCATCCAGATGCCGACGACGAGCAGCCACACCAGGGTGACCGGGATGAAGATCTTCCAGCCCAGACGCATGATCTGGTCGTAACGGAAACGCGGGAAGGTGGCGCGAATCCAGATGAACATGGAGACCACGACAAAGGTTTTCAGACCCAGCCAGATCCAGCCCGGAATCCAGTTGAACAGCGCGCTGTCGATCGGCGGCATCCAGCCACCCAGGAACATGATCACCGCCAGGATCGACACCAGCCACATGCTGGCGTATTCGGCCAGGAAGAAGATCGCGAAGCCCATGCCCGAGTACTCGACCATGTGGCCGGCCACGATCTCGGCCTCGCCCTCGACCACGTCGAAGGGGTGACGGTTGGTCTCTGCCACACCGGAGATCAGGTAGACCATGAAGATCGGCAGCAGCGGCAGCCAGTTCCAGGACAGGAAGTTCAGGCCCATGTCGGCAAAGTAGCCCTGCCCCTGCCCCAGCACGATGGCCGTCAGGTTCATGCTGCCGGACACCATCAGCACCACCAGGAAGCAGAAGCCCATGGCGATCTCGTAGCTCACCATCTGCGCCGAGGCGCGCAGCGCACCCAGGAAGGCGTACTTGGAGTTCGAGGCCCAGCCGGCGATGATGACGCCATAGACCTCGATCGACGTGATGGCCATGATCAGCAGCAGGCCGGCATTGATGTTGGTCAGCGCAACCTCGGGACCAAAGGGAATCGCCACCCAGGCGGCCAGCGCCGGCATGATGGCCATGATCGGGCCGAGCACGAACAGCCCCTTGGCCGCCGCCGTCGGCTGGATGATTTCCTTGGTCAGCAGCTTGAGCGCGTCGGCAATGGGTTGCAGCAGGCCGAAAGGGCCGACGCGGTTGGGACCAAACCGCACCTGCATGAAACCCAGCAGCTTGCGCTCCCACAGCGTCAGATAGGCCACGGCCCCCATCAGCGGTGCCAGCACGGCCACGATCTTGATCAGGATCCAGATGACCGGCCAGGCCATCGTGGTCCACCAGCTTGCGGCCAGCAGGTTCAGGCCACCGTTGTACAGCGCATCGATCATGCGGCAACCCCTTCACGGGCATCGGCCGTCAGTTGCAGCGACGGCGCGCGACGGACCAGACCGTCGAGTTGATAGATGGACGCCACCACCGGCTCACCCGCCGGCGCCGCGGGGTCGCTCGCAGCCTGCGTGGCATTGGACAGGTTCGGCGCCTTGGCGGTGGCCGCGGCCAGCACGTCCTGCGAGGTCTCGAACTCGAAGCCCGGCAGACTCAGCAGGTTGCCCAGCACCCGCAGCACCTTCCACGCCGGACGGGTCTCGCCCAGCGGCTTGACGACGGCATGGAAACTCTGCAGGCGGCCTTCGGCGTTGACGAAGCTGCCCGAGGTCTCGCTGAACGGCGCAATCGGCAACAGCACGTCGCTGAAGGCCAGGTTGGTCTTGAACGGACTGAGCGTGACGACCATCTCGGCCGATTCAAGCGCCGCCGCAGCAGCCTGCCCCGCAGCCGTGTCGAACTCGGGCTCCACGTTCAGCAGCAGCGCCGCCTTGAGGCCACCCGCGAGCATCTGGCCGGCGTTCAGGCCCGCAGCCTGCGGCTGGGCGCCGACCCACTGCGCGCCCACGGTGTTGGCGGCTTCGGTCAGGTAGCCCACGCTGGCGCCGGTCTGGGTACCGATCCAGTTGGCCAGGGCCAGCAGGCTGGAGGCGTTGGCGGCATGCGCGGCAGCGTTGCCCAGCAGCACGGCCTTGCGCTCACCACCCAGCAGCGACGCGGCGATGGCTTGGGCTTCGGGTGTGGCCTGGCCGGTGGCCGGGGCGGTCACGCCCTTCTCCGCCGCAATGACCGTTGCGACATTTGCCAGGGCCTGCGCCCACTGGCCGGCGTCGGTAACGACGGCATGGGCCACGTTCATGGCCCAGGCATCGGCACGCTTGAGCAACGTGGCCGAAGTAATGGCGCTGAGCTGCGCACCATGACGCACAGCCTGGCGGATGCGCTGGGCAAACAGCGGATGGTCCTTGCGCAGGTTGGAGCCGACGACCAGCACGCGCTGCAACTGCGAGAGTGCGTTGATGGGCAGGCCCAGCCACCGCACCGCAGGTGCGTTCTTGTCCGCACCTTCGGTCCTGGCGAACTCGGCGTTGCGCAAGCGGTGGTCGATGTTGTCACTGCCCAGGCCGCGCAGCAGGCCTGCGGCGAGGTACAGCTCTTCGAGCGTGCTGTGCGGGCTGACCAGGGCACCGATGGCCTGGGCACCCTGCCCGTCCTTGATCTGCTTGAGGCCATTGGCCACGTATTCGAGCGCGGTCTGCCAGTCGACTTGCCGCCACTCGCCACCCTGCTTGAGCATGGGCGCGGTCAGTCGGTCGGCGCCGTTGAGGGCCTCGTAGGAGTAGCGGTCACGGTCGGCGATCCAGCACTCGTTGACGGCCTCGTTCTCCAGCGGCACGACACGCAGCACCTTGTTGTTCTTGACCTGCACGATCAGGTTGGCACCGGTGGAGTCGTGCGGCGACACGGACTTGCGGCGACTCAACTCCCAGGTGCGGGCCTGGTAGCGGAAGGGCTTGCTGGTGAGCGCACCCACCGGGCAGATGTCGATCATGTTGCCCGACAGCTCGGAATCCACCGACTGGCCGACGAAGGTCTCGATCTCGGAGTGCTCACCGCGGTGGCTCATGCCGAGCTCCATCACGCCGGCGATCTCCTGGCCGAAACGCACGCAACGCGTGCAGTGGATGCAGCGGCTCATCTCCTCCATGGAGATCAGCGGACCGACGTCCTTGTGGAACACGACGCGCTTTTCTTCCTCGTAACGGGAGGAGGAGCCGCCGTAACCCACCGCCAGGTCCTGCAGCTGGCACTCGCCGCCCTGGTCGCAGATCGGGCAGTCCAGCGGGTGGTTGATGAGCAGGAACTCCATCACCGACTTCTGCGCCTTGATCGCCTTGTCGCTCTTGGTGCGCACGATCATGCCCTGCGTCACGGGCGTGGCACAGGCCGGCATGGCCTTGGGCGCCTTCTCGACGTCGACCAGGCACATGCGGCAGTTGGCCGCGATGCTGAGCTTCTTGTGATAGCAGAAATGCGGGATGTAGACGCCGGACTTCTCGGCCGCATGCATGACCATGCTGCCCTCCGTCACCTCCACCTTCTTGCCGTCGAGTTCGATTTCAACCATGTTCGTGTGCTCGGGTAGGGGGCTCAGACGTAGGCCGGGACCAGGCAGGTCTTGTGGGCCACGTGATGTTCGAATTCGGGCCGGAAGTGCTTGATCATGGCGCGCACCGGCATGGCGGCGGCATCACCCAGCGCACAGATGGTGCGGCCCTGGATGTTCTCCGCCACGTTGTCCAGCAGATCCAGGTCCTCGGGGCGGCCCTGGCCGTTCTCGATGCGGTCGACCACACGCGACAGCCAGCCCGTGCCCTCACGGCAGGGCGTGCACTGGCCGCAGGACTCATGCATGTAGAAATAGGACAGGCGCTGCAGCGACTTGACCATGCAGCGCGTCTCGTCCATCACGATGACGGCGCCCGAGCCCAGCATGGAGCCGGCCTTGGCGATGGAGTCGTAATCCATCGTGCATTCCATGATGATGTCGGCCGGCAGCACCGGCGCCGAGGAGCCGCCGGGGATCACCGCCTTGAGCTTGCGCCCGCCGCGCACGCCACCGGCGAGCTCCAGCAGCTTGGCAAAGGGCGTGCCCATCGGGATCTCATAGTTGCCGGGGCGTTCAACATCGCCGCTGACGGAGTAGATCTTGGTGCCGCCGTTGTTGGGCTTGCCGCACTCCAGATACGCCTGGCCGCCGTTGCGGATGATCCAAGGCACCGCCGCGAAGGTCTCGGTGTTGTTGATGGTGGTCGGCTTGCCATACAGGCCGAAGCTGGCCGGGAACGGCGGCTTGAAGCGCGGCTGGCCCTTCTTGCCTTCCAGCGACTCCAGCAATGCCGTCTCTTCACCGCAGATGTAGGCACCGAAGCCGTGGTGCGCATGCAGCTGGAAACTGAAGTTGCTGCCCAGAATGTTGTTGCCCAGCAAGCCGGCGGCACGCGCCTCTTCCAGGGCCGCCTCGAAGCGCTCGTAAACCTGGAAGATCTCGCCGTGGATGTAGTTGTAGCCCACCGTGATGCCCATGGCATAGGCTGCGATGGCCATGCCCTCGATCACGATGTGCGGGTTGTACATCAGGATGTCGCGGTCCTTGCAGGTCCCCGGCTCGCCCTCGTCGGAGTTGCAGACCAGGTACTTCTGGCCCGGGAACTGGCGCGGCATGAAGCTCCACTTCAGGCCGGTGGGGAAACCAGCGCCGCCGCGGCCGCGCAAGGCGGACTCCTTGACGGTGGCGATGACCTGGTCCTGCGTCAGACCCACCACACCGGTTTCGGGATGCGGGGCCGAACCATCCTTGCCGAGGATCTTGCGCAGCGCCTGGTAGCCGCCGCGCGCTTCGTAATCTTTCAGATGCCAGTTGGCACCGTTCAGGCCGGCATAGATCTGCGGGTTGATGTGACGGTCGTGAAAACAGGTCTGCGTGCCCGTGGCCGCGAACTGCGAAAGAAGTTTTTCAACCGACATCACTTGGCCCCTTCTGCCTTGAGGCCGTCAATCAGCTGGTCCAGCTTGTCGTTGCTCATGAAACTGCACATGGCGCGGTCGTTGACCAGCATCACCGGCGAATCGGCACAAGCCCCCAGGCATTCACTCTGCTGCAAGGTAAACAGGCCGTCGGCCGTGGTCTCGCCCATGGCAATGCCCAACTTCTGCTCCAGGTGCTTGAGGGCCTTCTGCCCGTCGCGCAGCTGGCACGGCAAGTTGGTGCAGACATTGAGCTTGTACCTGCCCACCGGCTGCTGGTTGTACATGTTGTAGAAAGTCGTGACCTCGTGCACGGCCATGGCCGGCATGCCGAGGTAGGCGGCAATCTCGGCCTCGCTGTCGGTGCTGATGTGGCCCAGCTCCTGCTGCACGATGGCCAGGCAGGCCATGACGGCAGACTGTTTCTGCTCGGCCGGGTACTTGGCGACTTCCTTGGCGAAGCGCGCTTTGATGGCATCAGAGATCATCGATCAATCTCTCCAAACACAATGTCCAGGGTGCCGATGATGGCCACGGCGTCGGCCAGCATGTGGCCTCGCGCGAGTTCATCCAGCGTGGCCAGATGGGCAAAGCCCGGGGCGCGAATCTTGAGGCGGTACGGCTTGTTGGCACCGTCGCTCACCAGGTAGATGCCGAATTCACCCTTCGGGTGTTCGACGGCCGCGTAGGCCTCGCCTTCGGGCACGCGGAAGCCTTCGGTGAAGAGCTTGAAGTGGTGGATCAGCTCCTCCATGTTGGACTTCATCGCCTCGCGCGCCGGCGGTGCCACCTTGTGGTTGTCGGTGATCACCGGGCCAGGGTTGGCACGCAGCCAGTCCACACACTGCTTGATGATGCGGTTGGACTCGCGCATCTCCTGCACACGCACCAGGTAGCGGTCGTAGCTGTCGCCGGTCTTGCCGAGCGGGATGTCGAAGTCCACGCGGTCGTAGGCATCGTAGGGCTGCTGCTTGCGCAGGTCCCAGGCAATGCCGGAACCACGCAGCATGGGGCCGGTCATGCCCAGGTTCAGGGCACGCTCGGCCGTCACCACACCGATGCCCACCGTGCGCTGCTTCCAGATACGGTTGTCGGTCAGCAGGGTTTCGTACTCGTCCACGCACTTGGGAAAGCGGGCGCAGAAATCGTCGATGAAGTCGAGCAGAGAGCCCTGACGGTTGGCATTGAGTTGTGCGATGGCGCGGGCGTTACGGATCTTGCTGGCCTGGTACTGCGGCATGGTGTCCGGCAGGTCACGGTAGACGCCGCCCGGGCGGAAGTAGGCCGCGTGCATGCGCGCACCGGACACCGCCTCGTACATGTCGAACAGGTCTTCACGTTCGCGGAAGGTGTAGATCAGGATGGTGGAGCTGCCGCAGTCGTTGCCGTGCGAGCCCAGCCACATCAGGTGGTTGAGCAGGCGCGTGATCTCGCCGAACATGGTGCGGATGTACTTGGCACGCAACGGTACTTCGATGCCCAGCAGCTTCTCGATGGCCAGGCAGTAGGCCTGCTCATTGCACATCATCGAGACGTAGTCCAGCCGGTCCATGTAGGGCAGCGACTGGATGTAGGTCTTGCTCTCGGCCAGCTTCTCGGTGGCGCGGTGCAGCAGCCCGATGTGCGGATCAGCCCGCTGCACGACCTCGCCGTCGAGTTCGAGCACCAGACGCAGCACACCGTGTGCGGCCGGGTGCTGCGGGCCGAAGTTCAGGGTGTAGTTCTTGATCTCGGCCATGTCAAATCTCCCCCCCGAAGCGGCCTTCGGCCGCCTCCCCCTCAAGGGGGCAACACCAGCAGCCCGGCAAAGCCGGTTCTGCGGTGTTCGCTTGAAAAATGCAGCAAATCACAGCGGCGCTTCGAGTCATCCCTGCAATCCCCCATAGTTGTCTTCACGGATGATGCGCGGCGTGATCTCGCGCGGCTCGATGGACACCGGCTGGTAGATCACGCGCTGCTGCTCGGCGTCGTAGCGCATCTCGACGTGGCCGCTGAGCGGGAAATCCTTGCGGAAGGGATGACCGATGAAACCATAGTCGGTCAGGATGCGACGCAGGTCGTCATGCCCTTCGAACACGATGCCGTAGAGATCGAAAGCCTCACGCTCGTACCAGTTGGCCGCACGCCAGATATCGACCAGCGAATCGACCAGCGGGAAATCATCATCTGGCGCAAACACCTTCAGGCGCAGGCGCTGGTTCAGGCTGACGGACAGCAGGTGGGACACGACGCAGAAGCGCGACCCCTCCCAGACACCGTCGCCATACGCAGAGTAGTCGACGCCACAGAGATCGATCAACTGCTCAAACCGGCAGCCGGATGCATCGCGCAGGATCTGCGCTGCCGCCACGTAATCGGCCGCAGCCACTTCGACGGTAAGTTCGCCCAGGCGAACTTCAGCACGACGCACCTTGCCGCCCAAAGCGGCGACCACGGTGTCCTTGAGGGCTTCGGGATTTACAGCAATTGCAGTCATCTGTTTTTCCTGAGAGGCGCGACTCAGACACGCGCGATCGTTTGTGTGCGACGGATCTTCTGCTGCAGCTGGATGATGCCGTAGATCAGCGCCTCGGCCGTCGGCGGACAGCCGGGCACATAGACATCGACCGGCACGATGCGGTCACAGCCACGCACCACGGAATAGCTGTAGTGGTAGTAGCCACCGCCGTTGGCGCAGGACCCCATGGAAATCACCCAGCGCGGCTCGCTCATCTGGTCATAGACCTTGCGCAGGGCCGGCGCCATCTTGTTGCACAGCGTGCCGGCGACGATCATCAGATCGGACTGGCGCGGACTGGCACGGAACACCTCGGCACCGAAGCGGCCGAGGTCGTAGCGCGCTGCTGCCGCATGCATCATCTCGACGGCGCAGCAGGCCAGGCCGAAAGTCATGGGCCAGAGCGAACCCGTCTTGGCCCAGTTCACCACCGTGTCGTAACTGGTGGTGATGAAGCCCTCTTTCATCACGCCTTCAATCATGGCATCGATCCTTGTCTAGTTCCGGTCATTCCCAGTCCAGGGCACCTTTTTTCCACTCGTAGACAAAACCCACGACCAGAATGCCCAGGAAGACCATTGCCGCCCAGAAACCGACTGCCCCCACCTCCTTGAGCGCCACCGCCCAAGGAAAGAGAAAGGCAATTTCCAGATCGAACAGAATGAAAAGGATGGCAACGAGGTAATAGCGCACATCGAATTTCATGCGCGCATCTTCGAAGGCTTCGAAGCCACACTCGTAAGGGGAATTTTTGGCCGCGTCAGGCCGGTTGGGTCCGAGGATGTAGCCGATAACCTGGGGGAGTATTCCGACCGCGATACCGACCAAGATGAACAGAAGAACGGGGAGGTACTGATCGAGGTTCATCTTGAGATACTGATCACCGTTGCGACCTGCCGGATCGTGACCGGCAAGTCTGTTTATGGTGCCGTCGGCGAGACTCGAACTCGCACAGCTTTCGCCACTACCCCCTCAAGATAGCGTGTC
>CAZJKR010000099.1:0-10513 GCA_964546615.1 uncultured Curvibacter sp. | reverse complement strand
CTGCCGACAACGGTCATGTGGAGGCGCAGCGCAATCTGGCCTATGCCTACCTGAACGGCCGCGGCGTGATCCAGAACGAGGCCGAGGGGATGCGCCGGCTGCGCATCGCGGCCGAGCAGGGTGACGCGCCCTCAAGGCGTCAGTTGGGCTACCACTACGCCACCGGCGTCGGCGTGCCGAAGGATGAGGGCGAAGGCGTGCACTGGTTCCGCCTGGCCGCCGAGCAGGGCGACTGCTACGCCCAGTACAACCTGGCGTTCGCCTATGCCAACGGCCGTGGTGTGCCCACCAGCCAGCAGCAGGCGATCGCCTGGTACCAGCAGGCCGCCGCACAGGGCATGCCGCAGGCCCAGTGTGAACTGGCCTTGATCTACGAGCATGGGCTCGGGGTGCCGGTGGACTATGGCAAAAGCGTCTACTGGAACCGTCTGGCCGCCGAGAAAAAGCACGCCGAGGCCTGCAGCAATCTGGGCTGGCTGTACGAAAACGGCCTGGGCGTGGCGCAGGATCTGGACCAGGCCCAGCGCTGGTATGAAGAAGCCGTGCGGCAGGAGTTTGCGGCGGCGAAAGAGCGCCTGTCCAGGCTGCGGGAGCGGCGCACGCGGCTGCAACCCATTCCCGAACGCAACCTGCGCGCCGATGAATCGATTGCCGAGTACCTCGAATCCGCCTTTGCCGACTTTGTCGGGCTGGACGTGGTTCGCCAGGAGGTCTTTCGCCAGGCCAGCTACATCCAGGTGCAGAAGTTGCGCGCCCAGCAGGGCTTGCGGGTGCCCAACTGGCCTTCGCGCCATCTGGTGTTCCTGGGCAACCCGGGCACCGGCAAGACGACGATTGCCCGCATCATCGCCGGCCTCTACCTGCGGCTGGGCATCCTGAAGACCGACAAGGTGGTCGAAACCGACCGCTCCGGGCTGGTCGCCGCCTACATCGGCCAGACGGCGATCAAGACCCGGGCGGTGGTGGAATCGGCCCTGGGCGGCGTGCTGTTCATCGACGAGGCCTATGCCCTGGCCCGCGAAGGCAGCCAGGACTTCGGGCGGGAAGCCATTGAAACGCTGCTCAAGATGATGGAGGACCACCGCGATGATCTGGTGGTGATCGTGGCCGGCTACACCGAGGAGATGGAGGGTTTCATCCACGCCAATCCGGGCCTGGCTTCGCGCTTCAACCGCTACATCAACTTCCCGGACTACACCCCGGCCGAACTGCTGAAAATCTTCCTGAATTTCTGCAGCAAGCACTCCTACGTCCTGAGCGAATCGACGCACCGCGGCCTGCAGACCGTCTTCAGCCGGGAAATCCAGGTGCAACGCGAGCGCTTCAGCAATGCACGTCATGTGCGCAACCTGTTCGAGAAGGTGATCGAAGCCCAGGCCCAGCGCGTGTTCGCCCTGCCCGATGCGTCGAAATCGGACCTGCAGGCCCTACTTCCGGTGGATGTGGAACAGGGTCTGGGTGAGCCCCTGCCGGTGGACGACGGCATGTCGTCCAATTACGAGGAGGTGCTGAAGAAACTGAATGGCCTGGTTGGGCTGGGGAACGTCAAGAAGCAGGTGCAGCGTCTGTTCGCTTTTGTCCGCCTGCAGCGCATCCGCGCCAAGGCGGGCAGCAAGGTGCCCACCGGTTTTTCGCAGCACCTGGTGTTCACCGGCAATCCGGGCACCGGCAAGACCGCGGTGGCGCGCATCGTGGCGGACCTGTACTGCAGCCTGGGCATCATTCCCTCCAACCACATCGTCGAGGTGGATCGCGCCGGGCTGGTGGCGGGTTATGTCGGCCAGTCGGCCATCAAGACACGCGAAGTGCTGGAGTCGGCGCTGGGCGGCGTGCTGTTCATCGACGAAGCCTACGCGCTGGCGCATGGCGACCATGGCAGCGACTTCGGCCAGGAAGTGATCGACACCCTGCTCAAGTTCATGGAAGATCACCGCGACCAGATGGTGGTCATCGTGGCGGGCTACCCGGAACCCATGAAGCGCTTCATCGACAGCAACCCAGGCCTGCGTTCACGCTTCAACCATTACATCGAATTCGACGACTACGGACCGGACGATCTCCTGGGCATCTTCGATTCTTTCTGCCGTCATGCCGAATACAGCCTCGACGCGCCCGCGCGCGCCCTGCTGCGCGACAACCTGGCCACGCTGTTCCAGGCCGGCAAGACCACCGACAACGGCCGCTTCGTGCGCAACCTGTTTGAACGCTGCATCGAGGTGCAGGCCGAGCGGATCGCACGGCTGGGCGAAGATCCGGGTGCGGACCTGAACACCTTGACGGCCGGCGATGTCTCGGACGCACTCAGTGAAGTGCTCACAGAGCTGAGCGGCCAGCAGCCCGATGCCGACGACCTTTCCGCCGGCGATCGCGCACCGACGCGTTCGTCTTTCCAGACCTTGTCGTAAGCTGAATACGGCTGCTGCATCCGTCTCATGCGGCCCCCAAGTGTGTGGGTGCCGCCGGCCGGGCATCAGGCCTTGATCTCGCGCGCCGTGATCTGGTACTTGAAGGCGTCCGGCGAGTAGGAGTCCAGCCGCTCACCGGCGGTTTCGCCCACCGGGTACATCAGGAAACCGAGCTTGGGCCCCTGGGCGCCGGGCAGTGCCACGTCGTGCGCCATGTTCCAGGCCAGCCAGTTGCCCTCCCAGCCGCCGAACAGGGCCTGGTTCACCGGCGCCACCACCGGGTCGGTGGTGTTCTTGATCCATTGCGGCGTCTCCAGGCGCATGACCTTGGCCACGTCGGCCGGGTCCATCGCCACCCAGCCGTAGTCCTTGAGAAACACTTCAGCACGGCAGTGCTGCGCACCCTTGAGGCTGGCCGGGTTGCCGCTCAACTCCTTGTAGCCGAAGGCTGACGGCACCAGGCGCAGGCCATAGACGTCGCGCGCCGGCAGGCCGACCGCACGGCACAGGCCGACGAAGATGGCGTTCAGGTCGGCACACTTGCCGCCCAGGTTGCCGGTCTCCAGCATGGTCTTGATATCGCCCTCGCCGCAGCCGCGTGTCTTGGGTTCGCGCCAGGTGTTGGCCACCACCCAGTCGTAGATGGCGCGTGCCTTCTCGACATCCGTCTTGGCGCCGCGTGTGGCTGCCCGCGCGGTCTGGCGCACGATGCCGTCGGTCGGCAGCAGCGCGGTGGGCCGGGTCCAGACCCTGAGGGTGGCGGCGTCTTCCTGCACCGGCCTCTTCACCGCCCAGTCCACCGCGCGGTTGCGCGTCTGGATGCGGCTGGTGATCTCGACCCAGGGTTGCTTCTCGCCAGCGGCGAACGCTACCGCCAGGAATTTGGCGCCGTAATGACTGTCGCCGGCCATGCGGGCCTGGCCGTTGCTGCTGTAGCGGCTGTCCAGCGAGCGCTGCCAGTCGCTGTCGACCGAGGGCACCGGCAACCAGACGTGCGTGGCGCCGTCGGCCTGCTGCACATCGACCCGGGTGGTCACCTCGAAGGTGCGCCAGGCACCGGGTTGGGGGTTGAACTGGCGCTGCGCCGGGGCCGCCTGGGCCAGGCCCAGCGAGGGCAGGGTGTAGGCAGCAGACAGGGCTGCCGCGTTCATGAGAAATGAACGACGCACGGTGGTCATGTAGAGAACTCCGGATGGGTGGTGAAAACGCGGCCGGCGCAGGACAAGATGCCCCGGAACCGCGTGCGGCGCACCCGGTACGGGTGGCGCGGGACGATTATCGCCCGCACCACCCCGGTGAAACTCCCAATTTTGACCCCACATGCCACAGGGTATATTGAGTTCCTTGCTATGAGAAAGCGGCTGGAAACCTACACCACGATGCAGCAGACGGAGCGGCGACAGCACCCTGCCAGCCGCGGCATCGTCGTGCGCGGACCGGCCGGCATCGACCGCGACCGCACGCGCCGCAACGCCCTGGAACGGCTGGCGGCCACCGAGCTGGCCGAACTGGTGCACGCCGAGTCCGGCCAAGACCAGCACGGCGCCTGGGTGCGGCTGTGGCTGGATACCGCCGTAGCCCAGGCCTGGGCGCCCGGCTTCAACACCCTGGCACTGGCACAGACGCTGCAGCTCGACCCGGTGAACCGGCCCACCGATCTGCTGCGCGAGATCGTGGTGGCCATGCTGCTGGGACCGGTTGCCTTCGAGTACCCGAGCATCGACGAGCTGGTGTCGGCGGTGCACATCCGGCGCAACATCGTGCAGGCCGCACGTCGCACCACGCTGGCCTTCGACACCGAGGCAGCCGAACGCCCCGAAGGCTACTGGACCTACCGCAGGGAAACCGGTTTCACCCTGCTGCCGGGTGTCTCGCTGATCGAGGCCCTGACCCAGGCCACGCAGCCGGAAACCTCGGGGGCGATGTACGCCTTTTCCTGCTACCGCGCCACCGAATACGTGACGCTGCTGGGCATCGCCCAGGAGTTGGCGCAGAGCAATCCGGCACTGCTGGCGCAGCTGCAGGACCTGTGGACGCGGCGCGCCATCATGTCGGGCGAATTCCACGACGTCTTCCTGCGTGAGCAGGGTTCGATGGAGGCCCCCCTGCCCCCGTTCTATTACGTCCCGGGGGACCGCACCTGGTTCCGCAACCCCGACGCCGCCTCGGCCGAGGCGGCCGGCTTCGAAGGCTCCTGGGTCATGTACAAGGGCGGCGGCCTGTTCACCAATTTCTGGAAACACCGGCAGCCCTACACGCTGACGCACAAATGCGTCGAGATCTACCACTGGCGTCACGGTCTGTACCGCGACGCGCAGGGCGAGGAGCGTATCGACGAGGCCCGCATTGCGCCGATGATCGAGACTACATTGGGCGACGCGGATGAAGTGGCACGCATCATGGCGCTGATGGCACGTTACCGCGAGCCACGCGGTGTCTACACCGACGCCGGCGGCTGCATCGACACCACGCGCGAGTTCGCCCGCTGGATCCACCCCGGCACCGCCGATCTGCAGTTGCCTGCGGCCTAGAATCGGCGCATGCAGGCCCGACAAACCCACATCGATGGGCTCAAGCTCATCGGTTCGCAGCTGATCGTCCTGCACCATCTGGCTGCCTATGGCCCGGTGGCCGAGGCCGTCGAAGCCGCAGCCCCCGGCCTGATGCGCTGGCTCTACGACTATGCCCGTATGGCGGTGCAGATCTTCCTGGTGCTCGGCGGTTACCTTGCCGTGCAGGGTCTGATGCCCGCCATGCGCCAGGGCCTGGGCGTGCTGGCGCCCACGCTGCTGCGCCGCTACCTGCGTCTGGCGCTGCCCTTCGTGGACGCGATGCTGCTGGCCGTGGGATGCGCGGCCATCGCCCGCCTCTGGCTGCAGGCGGACTTCATCCCGGCTGCACCGACCTGGCAGCAGATGCTGGCCCATGCCCTGCTGCTGCACGGCGTGCTGGGGGTGGATGCGCTGTCGGCGGGTGTCTGGTACGTGGCCATCGACTTCCAGCTCTACGCCCTGCTGGCACTGCTGCTCTGGCTGGGCCAGCGCGGGCGACACAGCCTGCCCGCCCAGATGCTGGTGCTGGGGACGATGGTGGCCTCGCTGCTGATCTTCAACCGTGACGTAACCCTGGACAACTGGGCGCTGTACTTCTTCGGCGCCTACGGCTTGGGCGTCGCCATCCACTGGGCGGCCCGCTTGCCGCGACCAAGGGGGTGGCTGGCTGCGCTGGCCCTGCTGGTGCTGCTGGCGCTGGCCGTCGACTACCGCACCCGCGTGGCACTGGCCCTGGTCGTTGCCCTGGTGCTGGGCCTGGCCGAATGGCGCGGCAGGCGTTCAGACGCACTGCCGGACTGGCTGGCGCACAGCGTGCAGGCGCTGGGGCGTTCGTCTTATGCCCTGTTCCTGGTCCACTTCCCGGTGCTTGTGATCGGCAACGCGCTTCATGCCCGCCTGGGCCTGCACGGCCCGGCGAGCGGCATTGGCATGCTGCTGGCGATCTGGCTCGGCAGCGTGCTGCTGGGGCTGTGGTTTGAGCGCCGGGTGGAAGCGCCACTGGGGCGCTGGTTCAGCTCGCGACGCCCGACCTGAGCGCACGGCGCAACAAGGGTTCGACCAGGGCCTGGGCCTCGCGCCCGCTCCAGTCCACCTCGCCGCGGACCCGCCAGCGCGGCCGGCCTTCGGCATCGATCAGAACGGTGGTCGGCAGCACATTGGCGCCCCAGGCGCGTGCAGCCTCGCTCTTCGGGTCGAGCAGCACAGTGAGCTCCAGTCCGCTGGCCTGCAGGTACTGCGCAATGCGACGCGGCCCCTCGCCCACATTGAGCGCCAGCACCTGCAGCTGTTCGGGGCCATAGATCTCGGCCAGCTGCTGCAGCGATGGCATTTCGGCCCGGCAGGGCGGGCACCAGGTGGCCCAGAAATTGAGCACCACGGCGCGGCCACGCAGCTCAGCCAGTCGCCAGGCCTTGCCCTGCAGATCGAGGGCCTGCAGCGGCGGCGTGGCCTGGCCGGCAGGCCAGCGCGCCACGTCGTAGCCGGCGGCCACTGCCGGCACGGTGGCCGCACCCAGGGTGAGGCCCACTGGCGCCGATTGAGCATCAGAGTTTTTCCGCCACCCAGGCTGGCACGCTGGCCAGCGCGGCCGCCAGCTTGGACGGCTCGGTACCGCCGGCCATGGCCATGTCGGGCTTGCCGCCGCCCTTGCCGCCCACCTGCTGGGCCACGAAGTTGACCAGCTCACCGGCCTTGAGGCGGCCCACGCTGTCGGCGGTGACGCCTGCGGCCAGCTGCACCTTGTCGCCGTCCACCGCCGCCAGCACGATGGCAGCGGTCTTGAGCTTGTCCTTGAGTTTGTCCAGCGTGTCGCGCAGGGTCTTGGCATCCGCCCCTTCCAGCCGGACGGCCAGCACCTTCAGGCCTTTGATGTCCACCGCCTGCGTCAGCAGCTCGTCGCCCTGGGCCGAGGCCAGCCGCCCCTTGAGCGCCGTCAGCTGCCGTTCCAGGTCGCGCACCTGGCCGAGCATCGCCTCCACCCGCGCCGGCACTTCGCCCGGGGTGACCTTGAGCGTGCCTGCCACGCCGCCGAGCGTGTCCTCCATGCCCTGCACATACGCCAGCGCATTGAGACCGGTGACGGCTTCGATGCGGCGCACGCCCGCGGCCACGCCGCCTTCGGCTGTGATGGTGAAGAAGCCGATGTCGCCGGTGCGCTGCACATGGGTGCCGCCGCACAGTTCGCGGCTGGTGCCGATGTCGAGCACGCGCACGGTGTCGCCGTACTTCTCGCCGAACAGCATCATGGCGCCGGTGGCCTTGGCGGACTCGATGTCCATCAGGCGCGCCTGGGTGGCGGCGTTGGCCAGAATCTCGGCGTTGACACGGGTCTCGATGTCGCAGATCTGGGCGTCGGTGACCGGGGCGTTGTGGGTGAAGTCGAAGCGGGTCTTCCCGGCGTCGACCAGACTGCCCTTCTGCTGCACATGGTCGCCCAGCACTTCACGCAGGGCCTTGTGCATCAGGTGCGTCACACTGTGGTTGCGCATGGTGGCGGCGCGACGCGCCGTGTCCACCTGGGCCGTGACATGGTCGCCGACGTTGAGCGTACCCTCGGCCAGCTGGCCGTGGTGGCCGTACACATCAGCCTTGATCTTCTGCGTGTCGGCCACCGCGAAGCGGGCCGAGCCGGAGATCAGCACCCCTTCGTCACCCACTTGGCCGCCGCTTTCGGCATAAAAGGGTGTGGTGTCCAGCACCACCACCCCGTTTTGACCGGACTTCAGGGCTGCAACCGGCGTCCCGTCTGCGTAGAGCGCTACGATTTTTGCAGTAGCCTCGAGCGTCTCGTAACCGACAAACTCGTTGCCGGCGCCGCTGTAGTCCAGCGCGCGGTCCATCTTGAACTTGCCGGCCGCACGCGCCTGCGCCTTCTGTTTTTCCATGGCGGCGTGGAAACCGGCCTCGTCCACGGACAGGCCACGTTCGCGGCAGACGTCGGCCGAGAGATCGAGCGGGAAACCATAGGTGTCATGCAGCTTGAAGGCGACATCGCCCGGCAGCACCTGCTGGCCGCCGGCCAGGGCGGCATCCAGGATTTCCATGCCGTTTTCCAGCGTCTCGAAGAAGCGTTCCTCCTCGGTCCTGAGCACGTCGGTGATGCGCTGCGCGTTGGCCGTCAGGTTGGGATAGGCAGCGCCCATGAGCTTGACCAGATCGGGTACCAGCTTGTGGAAGAAGGGGCTCTTCTTGCCCAGCTTGTAGCCGTGGCGGATGGCACGGCGCACGATACGGCGCTGCACGTAGCCGCGGCCTTCGTTGCTCGGGATCACGCCGTCGGCCACCAGGAAGGCGGTGGCGCGGATGTGGTCGGCAATCACCTTGAGCGAGGGGTTGCCCAGATCCTTCTCTCCGGTCTCACGCGCGGCGGCCTTGATCAGCGCATCGAAGATGTCGATCTCGTAGTTGCTGTGCACGTGCTGCAGGATGGCGGCCAGGCGCTCCAGGCCCATGCCGGTGTCCACGCAGGGCGCGGGCAGCGGCTTGAGGCTGCCGTCTTCCTGCATGTCGAACTGCATGAACACGTTGTTCCAGATCTCGATGTAGCGGTCGCCGTCCTGGTCGGGGCTGCCCGGGGGGCCACCGGCAACGTCAGGGCCGTGGTCGTAGAAGATTTCGGAACAGGGGCCGCAGGGGCCGGTGTCGGCCATCATCCAGAAGTTGTCGCTGGCGTACTTCGCGCCCTTGTTGTCGCCGATGCGCACCACGCGCTCGGGTGGCAGGCCGATCTCCCGGGTCCAGATGTCGTAGGCCTCGTCGTCGTCGATGTAGACGGTGGCCCACAGGCGCTCGGCCGGCAGCTTGTAGACCTGGGTCAGCAGCTCCCACGCCCACTTCAGGCTCTCGCGCTTGAAGTAGTCGCCGAAGCTCCAGTTGCCCAGCATCTCGAAGAAGGTGTGGTGGCGCGCGGTGTAACCCACGTTCTCCAGGTCGTTGTGCTTGCCGCCGGCACGCAGGCAGGCCTGCACGGACGCAGCGCGCACATAAGAGCGCTTGTCAGTTCCGAGGAACACATCCTTGAACTGCACCATGCCGGAATTGGTGAACATCAGCGTCGGGTCGTTGCCCGGCACCAGCGGACTGGAGGCCACCACGGTGTGGCCCTTGGCGGCAAAGAAGTCCAGGAAGGTCTTGCGGATGTCCGCCACGGACATGGCGGAAACAGCGGAAGTGGAAGAGGTCATGACGCTGATTATAAATTTGGCACCGTCCTCGCCGGCGTGAGCACGGATCAGCGACCGCGGTGGCTGCGCGATTGCTCGCGCGCGAGCTCGATGAACTCCGTCACCACCGGCCGGCTGCGCGAACCGCGACGCCAGACCAGGCCGACGTCGATGGTGGGGGTGGCATCACGCAGGCTGCGTGCCTCAACATGCTCGGCATCCAGCGTCCAGGGGCGGTAGAGGAAATCCGGCAGCAGGGCGATGCCCGCCCCGATGCCGACCAGGGAACGCACGGCTTCCAGCGAGCTGCTGCGCATGAGAACCGGGGGATGCAAGCCATGGCGCGACCACAGGGCGTTGAGCACACTCTCCACCCGGTCGGCCTCCAGCACCACCTGGGGATAAGCCGCGCATTCCTGCAGGGTCAGTTCGCTCTTGTCGGCCAGGTCATGGCCCGAAGCCATCCAGACCCGGTTGGGCGAGCGTGTCAGTGCCTCCACCTCCAGCGCCTGGGGGTCCCCCAGGGCGTTCGACACCATGATGGCCAGGTCGACCTCGCCATTGATCAGCAGATGCTCCAGAAACTGGGGCGCGTCTTCCACCACCGAGATGGTCACCGAGGGGTGCGAGCGCTGAAAGCGCGCGAACAGGTCGGCCAGGTAATACCCCGCCACCAGGCTGGTCACGCCGATGGTGAGGCTGCCGGAGAGGGTCTCGGGTTTGCCGCGTCCGAGCTGCCCGGCCTCGGCCACGGCCGAGATGACCTTGCGCGCGCTGACCTGAAAACGGTGCCCGTCCTGGGTCAGCACCATACCCCTGGCCGTGCGCTCGAAGAGCTTGACGCCCAGCGCGTCCTCCAGCTCCTGCACACTTTTGGTGACCGCCGACTGGGCGATGTTGATCATGCGCGCCGCCGCCGCCACCGAGGCGGTTTCCGACACCGCGAGGAAATATCTGAACTGTTTTAGGGTGATGTGGCGCTGCATTTTGGTGCACAAAAATAGAGGGTTAACCCTTGATATCTATTTTTTAGATAGAAAGAACTCCGAATATTGAACTTTGCAGCCCCTAAGGTCAAGACGTACATTGCGCCTGTTTCTTGCAACTGCGAGAAGCCCGACGCTCACCAGCGTAGGCCCAGCCCGGCTGGAATCCGATCAACCCGAACGTGTGGAGAAGACATGAAGCTACTGAAGTACGCAGCAATTGCCGCCGGCCTGATGGCCCTGGCCGGCGCCAGCCAGGCGCAGAAGATGGTGCAGAAAGTCGGCAAGGGCGAAGGCCAGGTCGACATCGTGGCCTGGGCCGGCTACATCGAGCGCGGCGCCACCGACAAGAACTTCGACTGGGTCACCGAGTTCGAAAAGAAGACCGGCTGCAAGGTCAACGTCAA
>CAZJKR010000098.1:10427-10638 GCA_964546615.1 uncultured Curvibacter sp. | reverse complement strand
CCGGCGCCCCCTGCTGCGCCCGCGCCACCAGCCCCGGCAGCGCCGCCAGCAGCGCCGCCTCCCGCTGCGCCGGATCGCGCGTCTCGAGTGCGTCGTAGTGTTTGGTCATATCAATGATCTCTGCGGTTGATACAAGCGCGAGGCGCGAGGTGTCTTGATCGCAGAACGCCGCGGAACCGGCTGCGCCGGGCCGCTGGCGTTGCCCCCTGCA
>CAZJKR010000098.1:2579-10417 GCA_964546615.1 uncultured Curvibacter sp. | reverse complement strand
GGTGGCGAAGCGACACGAAGTGCGCGCAGCCTGGGGGTGTGCCATGTCATGCCAGCCAGCGCTTGCGGCGCTTGTAGCTCTTGACGTCCTTGAAGCTCTTGCGCTCACCGCCACCGACGCCGAGGTAGAACTCCTTCACATCCTCGTTGCTGGCCAGCTCGCTGGCCGCGCCGTCCATCACGATGCGGCCCGACTCCATGATGTAGCCGTAGTCGGCGTACTTGAGGGCCATGTTGGTGTTCTGCTCGGCCAGCAGGAAGGTGACGCGCTCCTTGGCGTTGAGGTCCTTGACGATCTCGAACACTTCTTCCACGATCTGCGGCGCCAGGCCCATCGAGGGCTCGTCCAGCAGCACCATGCTCGGGCTGGCCATCAGGGCACGGCCGATGGCGCACATCTGCTGCTCCCCCCCCGAGGTGTACGCCGCCTGCGAACTGCGCCGCGTCTTCAGCCGCGGAAAGTAGGTGTAGACCTTTTCCAGATTGGCCGCCACCTCGGTCTTGCTCTTGCGCGTGTAGGCGCCGGTCAGCAGGTTCTCTTCGATCGTCAGGTGGGCAAAGCAGTGGCGCCCCTCCATCACCTGCACCACACCGCGCTGCACCAGGTCAGCCGGCGACAGGTTCTCGATGCGTTCGCCGCGCAGCTCGATCGAGCCCTTGGTCACCTCGCCGCGCTCCCCCTTGAGCAGGTTGGAGATGGCGCGCAGCGTGGTGGTCTTGCCGGCGCCGTTGCCACCCAGCAGGGCCACGATGCCCTGCTCGGGCACCTGCAGCGACACGCCCTTGAGCACCAGGATCACGTGGTTGTAGATGACCTCGATGCCATTGACGTTCAAAACGATGTTTTTCGGTTCCATAGTCGTCTTTCTGACCAAATGAAAGACCCGCACAGCGGCCCTTTCATTTGGCGGCTCCGGGTGGAGCCGCCGCCCCGTTTGCCACACGCGGCGGCAGACAGGACACCCCCCATCAGGGGCACCGCGAAACCGGCGCGGCCGGATCGCGGGTGTTGCCCCCTGCAAGGGGCGCCGCTTAGCTCTGGCAGTCCTGGGCCGTGCGACGCGTCAGCTTCTTCTCGGCGGCGTACTTGTCGGCGGCGGCCTTGACCATCGGCTTGATGATCTGCTCGTCGGCCTGGTACCAGTCAGAGGACCAGACGAACTTCGAGCCGTCCCAGGTATGCACACGGGCCCAGGACGCGCCCATGTGGTCGGCACACGAAGTGCTGATCGGGCGCATCACGCCCTTGAAGCCCAGCGCATCGAGCTTGGCCTGGGTCAGGTTCAGGTTCTCATAACCCCAGCGGGCCTGTTCACCGGTGACAACCTTGCCTTTGCCATAACGCTCCTGCGCCGCACGCACCCCCTCGACGGCGAACATGGCCGCCTGCAGACCGCGCATGTACAGCACCTGGCCCACTTCTTCCTTCGGCCCGGTGCCCTGGCCCTTGGCATGGACCTTGTCCAGGATCTCCTTCGCCACCGCCGAATTCGGCTCGGCGCCGTGCTGCATCATGATGGCGTTGTAGCCCTTGGCGCCCTGGCCGACGTCCTTGACGTCCGGCTCGGCACCGGCCCACCACACGCCATACATCTTCTCGCGCGGGTAGCCGGTGGCCTGCGCTTCCTTGAGCGCGGTGGAATTCATCACACCCCAGCCCCAGTTCAGCACGTAGTCGGGCCGGTTCTGGCGGATCTGCAGCCAGGTGGCCTTCTGCTCCACGCCCGGATGGGTCACGGGCAGCAGGCTGAGCTGGAAGCCGTGCATGGCGGCGCGCTCCTGCAGCAACGGGATCGGTTCCTTGCCGAAGGGGCTGTCGTGGTAGATCAGGGTGATCTTCTTGCCCTTGAGCTTGTCGAAACCACCTTCCTTCTTGGCGATGTGCTGGATCAGCGTGTCGGCTGCCACCCAGTAGGTGCCCGACAGCGGGAAGTTCCACTTGAACACCATGCCGTCCTGGCTCTCGCTGCGGCCATAGCCGGCGGTGATCAGCGGGATCTTGTCGGTCGGCGCCTTCTCGGTCAGCGCGAAGGTGATGCCGGTGGACAGCGGCTGGAACACGGTGGCGCCGCCGTTCTTGCCCTTGAGGCGCTCGTAGCACTCGACGCCGCGGTCGGTGGCGTAGCCGGTTTCACATTCCTCGAAGGAGACCTTGACGCCGTTGATGCCGCCGCGTGCGTTGGTGAGCTTGAGGTAATCCACATAGCCGTTGGCAAAGGGCACGCCGTTGGGCGCGTAGGCGCCGGTGCGGTACACCAGCACCGGGAAGAACTGCTCCTTGGCCTGCGCGAACGCAGCCGTGGAGGTGAGTGCACCCGAAACGGCGGCAGCCGTGAGCGAGGCAGCGAGGGCGAGTTGTCGAAGCTTCATGGTAGGTCTCCTGTCAGTAGGTTTATGGGTGAAGCACGCGGGGAAAACTCAGGGGGGATTCAAGGATCGTCAATGCGGGAAGGGCCACAGACGCAGCTTCTGCTTGCCGATGCTCCACAGCCGCGCCAGACCGTGCGGCTCGACGATCAGGAACCAGACGATCAAGGCACCGAAGATCATGAACTCGGCATGCGATACCGCGGCGGTGGAGATCTCGACACCGAACAGATGCCCGATGGCCGGCAGCAGCTGGTTGAGCACGATCGGCAGCACCACGATGAAGGCGGCACCGAAGAAGCTGCCCATGATGGAGCCCATGCCGCCGATGATGACCATGAACAGCAACTGGAACGAGCGGTCCACCGAGAAGGCGGCCGGCTCCCAGGACCCCAGGTGCACGAAACCCCACAGTGCACCGGCCACGCCGACGATGAAGGAGCTCACGGCAAAGGCGCTGAGCTTGGCGTACATCGGGCGGATGCCGATCACCGCCGCCGCCACGTCCATGTCGCGGATGGCCATCCATTCGCGCCCGATGGCGCTGCGCACCAGGTTCTTGGCCAGCAGGGCAAAGACCACCAGCAGCACCAGACAGAACAGGTACTTCTGCAGCGGCGTCTCGATCGGCAGACCGAACACCTGCAGGTTGGAAACCGACACCGAACCCGAAGCGTTGTTGAGCGTGAACCAGCCGATACGCAGGAAGGCCCAGTCGCAGAAGAACTGTGCCGCCAGCGTGGCCACCGCCAGGTACAGCCCCTTGACGCGCAGGCTGGGAATACCGAAGAAGATGCCTACCAGCGTGGCGAAGAAGCCGCCCGAGAGCAGCGCCACGATCAGCGGCATGCCCTCGATCCGCATGAAGGTGTTGTAGGCCGCGTAGGCGCCGACCGCCATGAAGGCCCCCGAGCCGAGCGAGATCTGGCCGCAGTAACCCACCAGGATGTTGACACCGACCGCCGCCAGCGCCAGGATGACGAACGGGATCAGGATGGCGCGGAACATGTATTCATCCACCAGCAGTGGCACGCCGACGAAGGCGAACGCCACCAGGGCAAGAATGGCCCAGCGGTCCTGCGCGATCGGAAAGATCTGCATGTCGGCCGCATACGAGGTCTTGAACTGACCGTTTTCTCTGTAAAACATCTCTCAGTTCCTCACACGCGGTCGATGATTTTCTCGCCGAAGAGCCCCTGCGGCCGGAACAGCAGAAAGACCAGTGCCAGCACATAGGCAAACCAGATCTCGATGCCGCCCCCCACATAGGGCCCGAGATAGACCTCGGACAGCTTTTCGCCCACGCCGATGATCAGGCCGCCGATGATGGCGCCCGGCACCGAAGTCAGCCCGCCCAGGATGATCACCGGCAAGGCGCGCAGGGCGACGGTGGCCAGCGAGAACTGCACCCCGAGCTTGGAGCCCCAGATCATGCCGGCCACCAGGGCCACCACACCGGCCACGCACCAGACGATGACCCAGATGCGGTTGAGCGGAATGCCGATGCTCTGTGCCGCCTGGTGATCGTCCGCCACCGCACGCAAGGCGCGGCCGGTGGCCGTCTTCTGGAAGAACAGGGTCAGCAGGGCCACCAGCACAGCGGCGATGGCCGCGGCAATCAGGTCTTCCTTGTTGATCAGCACCCCACCCTCGAACACCGTCTCGAAGGCGAAGATCGGTTCCTTGGGCATGCCGATGTCGATCTTGTAGATGTCGCTGCCGAACAGCGTCTGCCCCAGACCTTCCATGAAGTAGGTGATGCCCAACGTCGCCATCAGCAGGGTAGCCCCCTCCTGGTTGACCAGATGGCGCAAGACCAGCAGCTCCACCAGCCAGGCCACCACGAACATGACACCCCCGGCCAGCACAAAGGCCACCAGATTGGCCACCAGCGGACTCTCGATGCCGGTCCAGGCCGGAAACCATTCGGCGAAACGCGCCATGGCCAGCGCCGCGAACAGCACCATGGCGCCCTGGGCGAAATTGAACACGCCCGAGGCCTTGAAGATCAGCACAAAGCCCAGCGCCACCAGCGAATACAGCATGCCGGCCATCAGACCGCCAAGCAGGGTTTCGAGAAAAAATGCCATCAGTGCCTCCCCCCCGTTGCTTGCTCACTGCGTGTAGCCGCCTCGCCGCTCAAGGGGGCAATGCCAGTGGTCCGGCCAAGCCGGTTCAACGGCATCCCTGGCGCAACTCCCGGCAAACTGGCTGTATCGATTCTGCGTTGCATGATCACTGGCCTCATCAATGCGAAGTACCCAGGTAGGCCCGGATCACTTCCTCGTTGTTGCGCACCTCGTCCGGGGTGCCGTCACCGATCTTCTTGCCGTAGTCGAGCACCACCACACGGTCGCTGATGTCCATCACCACACTCCTCGACGTTCATGCCGGCCATCGGCTCGTCCAGCAGCAGCACCTGCGGCTCCATGGCCAGGGCACGGCCCAGGTCCACGCGTTTCTGCAGACCGTAGGGCAGCTGGCCGACCGGCGTCTTGCGGTAGGCCTGGATCTCCAGGAAGTCGATGATGTGCTCGACGAACTCGCGGTGCTCGGCCTCCTCGCGCGCCGCCGGCCCGATGCGCAGCGCCTGCAGCAGGATATTGCTGCGGATGCGCAGATTGCGTCCCGACATGATGTTGTCGATCACGCTCATGCCCTTGAACAGCGCCAGGTTCTGGAAGGTGCGCGCCACCCCCATCTCGGCCACCTGCCGGCTGTTCATGTGGTGGAAAGTCTGGCCGCGGAAGGTGATCGAGCCCTGCTGCGGCTGGTACACGCCGTTGATGCAGTTGAGCATGGAGCTCTTGCCGGCGCCGTTGGGGCCGATGATGGCGCGGATCTCGTGCTCGCGCACATCGAAGGAGATGTCGGTCAGTGCCTTGACGCCGCCAAAGCGCAGGCTGATGTTCTGGACATCCAGGATGACGTCACCGATTTTTTTACTCATGGTTCTTCGCGCTTCTAGGCCGCCGTCTTCACCGGGGCAAAGGTTCTGGCATCGGCAATCTTGAGCGTGGCACTGACGCTGCCGATGCGGCCATCCTCGAACTTGACCTGGGTCTCGATGAACTGCTCCGCCTTGCCGCCGTACAGCGCATCGATCAGCGGCTGGTACTTCTCGCCAATGAAACCGCGTCGGACCTTGTTGGTGCGGGTGAGTTCGCCGTCGTCGGCGTCGAGCTCCTTGTGCAGCACCAGGAAGCGGCTGATCTGGCTGCCGGCCAGCCGCTCGTCGGCCGCCAGGTCGGCATTGACCTTCTCCACGCATTCCAGGATCAGCTGGTAGACCTCGGGCTTCTGCGCCAGGTCGGTGTAGCCGGCGTAGGGCAGGTTGCGCCGCTCGGCCCAGTTGCCCACGGCATCGAAATCGATGTTGAGCATCACGCAGACCTTCTCGCGCCGGTCACCATAGGCCACCGCCTCCTTGATGTAGGGGAAGAACTTGAGCTTGTTCTCCACGTACTTGGGAGCGAACATGGCGCCGTCATTGGCGCCGCCCTGGATGCGGCCCACGTCCTTGACGCGGTCGATGATCTTCAGGTGCCCGTGGGCGTCGATGAAGCCGGCGTCGCTGGTGTGGTACCAGCCATCGGCCGTCAGCACCTCGGCCGTGGCCGCCGGGTTCTTGTAGTAACCCTGGAGCAGGCCGGGCGATCGCACCAGAATCTCGCCGTCTTCGGCCACCTTGATCTCCACGCCCTTGCAGGGCACCCCGACGGTGTCGGCGCGGGCCTCGTGGTCGGGCTGCAGGCAGACGAACACCGCCGTCTCGGTGGAGCCGTAGAGCTGCTTGAGGTTGATGCCGATGGAGCGGTAGAAGGTGAACAGATCGGGGCCGATGGCCTCGCCCGCGGTGTAGGCCACACGCACCCGGCTCATGCCGAGGTTGTTGCGCAGCGGGCCGTAGACCAGCAGGTTGCCCAGGGCATACAGCACGCTGTTGAACGCGCCGATGGGCTTGCCGTCCATGCGCACCGGACCGACACGGCGCGCCAGCCCCATGAAGTAATGGAACATGCTGCGCTTGAGGCGGGAGGCGTCCTCCATGCGGATCATCACGCTGGTCAGCAGGCCCTCGAACACACGCGGCGGCGCGAAATAGTAGGTCGGGCCGACCTCCTTGAGGTCGATGGTCACGGTGGCGGCCGATTCCGGGCAGTTCACCACATAACCGCACACCAGCCACTGCGCGTAACTGAAGATGTTCTGCCCGATCCAGGCCGGCGGCAGGTAGGCCAGCACCTCTTCATCCGGCCCCAGGCGGTCGAACTCGGCGCCGGCCTCGGCCCGGTTGATCAGGGTGTCGTGCGTGTGGACCACCCCCTTGGGGTTGCCGGTGGTGCCGGAGGTGAAGAACATCGCCGCCACGTCCTGCGGCTGCGCCTTCTCGATCTCGGCGCGGAAGAACTCGGGGTGCTGGTGCGCAAACACCTGGCCTGCGGCCACCAGCTCATCGAGCGAAGCCAGTCCGTCCTCGACGTAGTTGCGCAGGCCGCGCGGATCGTCGTAGTAGACATGCGTCAGCTGCGGGCACTGCTCGCGCAGTTCCAGCATCTTGTCCACCTGCTCCTGGTCTTCCACCAGGCAGAAGCGGACCTCGGCGTTGGTGATGGGAAAGGCGTATTCGGTCGCGACCGCATCCTGGTACAGCGGCACCGGAATGGCACCGAGCGACTGCGCCGCCAGCATGGTGGCGTACAGGCGCGGCCGGTTGGCGCCGACGATGACCATGTGTTCGCCGCGCTGCAGCCCGGCCTGGTGCAGGCCGCAGGCCAGCTGCTCGACCAGCGCGGCCATGTCCGCCCAGCTCAGTGTCTGCCAGATGCCGTATTCCTTCTCGCGCATGGCCGGCGCCTGCGGCCGCGCAGTGGCATGCTTGAGCAGAAGTCGCGGAAAAGTCGTCTGCATCCCGAATCCTTGTCGACGGTGGGACGGCAGGCCTGCCGGGCAGGCCGCCGTGGTATGTGACAAATGGTAGGCTTCGGTTTGACGTCATGTTGTCGTTGCAACGACAATTCAGGGTAGTCCCTAGGTGGTACTTTCCCTTGCCATCCCAGCCCATGTCCAGCGACCCACCCCTGCACCAGCGCCGCCGCCCGCCCCTGCCCGCCGAACTGGAAGGCATTCCATGGCTACCCCTGCTGACACCGGCGGAACGCAGCGTGGCCCTGGACGGCCTGCAGATTGGCGAAGCCCTGCCGGGCGATCTGGTCTGCCGGGTCGGGCGCCCGGTCACCTACTGGTTCGGTGTGGTGGACGGTCTGCTCAAGATGAGTGGTGAGAATGCCGACGGCCAGACCATGACCTTCACCGGCCTGCCGCCGGGCGGCTGGTTCGGCGAGGGCACGGTGCTCAAGCGGGAGTCCTACCGCTACAACGTACAGGCCTTGCGGCGCAGCCTGGTGGCCGGGCTGCCGGTGGACACCTTTCACAGCCTGCTCGATCACTCGATCGGCTTCAACCGTTTTG
>CAZJKR010000098.1:2349-2569 GCA_964546615.1 uncultured Curvibacter sp. | reverse complement strand
GCTGGGGCAGTTCATCGCCGCACGCGAGATCGACCGCATGAACAACCCGGACCTGCGCGTGGCGCGCAGCCTGGCGGCGCTGTTCAACCCGGTGCTCTATCCCGGCGTCGGTGAGGTGCTGCGCATCACGCAGCAGGAACTGGGCTACCTGGTCGGCCTGTCGCGCCAGCGTGTCAACGAGGCCTTGACCACGCTGGCCGCCCAGGGGTTGATCCGCGTC
>CAZJKR010000098.1:0-2339 GCA_964546615.1 uncultured Curvibacter sp. | reverse complement strand
CCGCGTCGAATACGGCGGCCTGCGTGTGCTGGACCTGGGTGCCCTGCGGGCCTGTACCGTCCGGCCAGCCGCTTCATAGCGGCAGCATCAGCCGCACGCCCAGGCTCCAGTTCACACCCGGCGCCGGCTCGTAGAACTGCGACGCCGCCTGGTTGACGATGACCGAGCCGACATAACGCTGGTCCGTCACGTTGTCGATCCGGCCCGACAGCGTCAGACTGCCCTTGCCCACGGGCCAGACCTGGCTGGCCTTGAGGTTGAGGGTGGTGTAACCGTCGGCCTTGGCGCTGTTCACGTCGTTGGCGTAGAGCTGGCCGGCGCTGATCAGCTCCAGCCCCGCCCGGCTGCCGGCCGCCGGCGAACGGCGCACCCGGTCAAGGGCCTGACTGGACCACAGCAACTCGGCAAACAGAAAATGCTGCGGTATGCCCGGCAGCTTGCTGCCCGCCGCCACCGGCGTGGTGTTGTTGGTGAAGGCCTGGCTGTAGTGCGCGTCGATGGCGGAGGCCGACACCAGGCCCCGCAGCCGGGGCGTGAACAGGTTCCGCCCCGCCAGCTCGAAACCCGAGCGCCGTGTCCCGGGTGCGTTCTTGAACGAAGTTCGGCCGCCGTTGTTGGCCGAAACCACGATCTCGTCGCTGGTTTCCACGTAAAAGACATTGGCGTCCAGGCGGGCGCCCGGCCGCGGCGTCCACTTGGCACCCAGCTCGTAGTGCTGGCTGGTGGAGGCCAGCAGGTTCGGATTGAACTCGGCCAGCGTGGTGCCGGCCACGTCGCGGTAGGCCACTTCGGCCAGAGTCGGCGTCTCGAAACCCTTGCCGTAGTTGGCGTACAGGTTCAGCGTCTCGGCCGCATGCCAGGTCAGGCCCAGCACCGGATTGGTCGCCTGGTAACGCACCGCACCGGAGCCGTCGCGGCCGTCGGCCAGGTAGTAGTCCTCGCTGAGGAAACGGACCGTGCTGTGCCGCAAGCCGCCCACCAGGGACCAGCGCGCCGACAGCAGCGCCGTCGCCTGGGCAAAGAAATCGCTGTTCTCGGCCTGGTTGTCCTCCCGCCGGGTCGTGGTGGTCTTCTCGCCCGATGCCGCCGCCCCGCCTTGCCGGTATTCGCGCGAGCGGTCGAACTCATACCCGGCCACCCAGCGCACCGGCGTGCCGGCCCAGGTGGCCTGGGCGTTGTACTGCAGGCCCGCGCCATAGTAGGCCCGGGCCAGCCCGACCCAGGCGTTGTTGGCCTGGAACTGCAGGTTGTCGCGCGTGCCGTAGTACAGGCGGGCGGTGATGGAACGATCGGCATCGAGCGCATGCGTGAGGGAAGTGCCGAGCTGGCTCTGGCTGGTGATCTTGCGCACCCGGGTGCTGATGGCATTGCTGCCGGCCTGGGTGGCGTCCTGCGCCAGCTGGGCCGCCGTCAGCCCCAGCGGATCCTGCGCCAGCGGCATGTCGAAGTGGTTGAGCACCACGTTCACGCGCGTGGCCGCATCGGGCCCGAAACTGAGTTTGCCGTTGAACTGCTTGCGCTCGGTCTTGCTGTTGTCCCGGTAGCCGTTGGTGTCGAAGGTGCTGTAGTCGGCCACCAGCCCCACCCCGCCCTCACCACCCTCACCACCCACGCGGCCGGCGTACTGCCAGTCGGTGCGGTGCATGCCCCAGGCGCCGGCGTGGTACTGCAACCCGAACTCCGGCACCGCGGGCGCCTCACGCGTGAAGGCCTGGATCACACCGCCAGCGGCATTGCCATACAGCTGGGCCAGCGGGCCGCGCAGCACCTCGATACGCTCGGTCGACGTCAACGCCACCGAGGAGCCCTGGGCCTGGCCATCCGGCGTGGTGGCAGGGATACCGTCGATCAGCAGCCGGATGCCGCGGATGCCGAAGGCCGCACGGGCGCCGAAGCCGCGGATCGAAAGCTGCAGGTCCTGGGCATAGTTCTGCCGGTTCAGGATGGTCAGCCCCGGCACCCGGTTGAGCGACTCCGACAGGTTGACCTGCGGGCCGGCGTTCTGAATCTCCTCCCGCTCGACCAATTCGATGGCCGCCGGTGCATCGAAGCTGCGCTGCTCGGCCCGCGAAGCCGACACCACCACCCCCTCCAGGGTCTGCGCCGCCACGCCGCCGGCTCCAATGCCAGGGTCCGCCGGGCCGGGTTTCTCGCCGCCCGGACCGGGGGGCACATCGTGTGGTGTCTTGTTGTCTCGACGCTCATGTCGCGCTGTCTCTTCGAGTCTCTATTTTTCTTCGACCTGCACCTGCAGGGAGGCATACCATGCTGCCAGATTGTCGATGTCCTGGTCGCTCAAGGGCTTGGCAATCACCGACATCACCTCGTGCGGACGTCTG
>CAZJKR010000097.1:7192-10696 GCA_964546615.1 uncultured Curvibacter sp. | reverse complement strand
CGCAAGAAAAAAGGACGCGAGATGGTGGCTGCGCAGCCCAGCCGCTTCATTGCCGAGATGGCGCTGGACCAGGCCACGGTGAAGGAAGACCCGCGCGAAAAGCTGCGCGCGCTGCGCGCCGAGTTCGCCAAGAAGGCGCAGGAAACGGCCGCGGCGCAAGCGCTGGCCGGCTCACCATGAAACGGAATGCTCTATTTTTTATAGCAGCATCCGCAATGATGACGGGCGCCAATGCCCAAAATCATGCCGAAGCTCGAACACCCTCGACGTCGCCCGACTGGCAGGCATGCACCACCTTGCCGGCTGCGCACGAGCGGCTGTCGTGCTTTGACCGCTGGGCGGCCGAACAGGCGCCGGCCCAGCCGGGTATGCCGGCAGCCACCGCAGCGACATCGCTTGCGCCTGCAAGCAACCCCGCCCATGACCGCCCCGCCGCCAGTGCGCTGAACTCGCCGTCGCCCCCCCCGAACGCCCCCACACCAAGGGCGGCGCTGGACAACGCGTCACACGACTGCCGTAGCGGCCCACAGTCGACGCTGTCGCGCTTCTGGGAGCTGGAGGCCGGCAGCGACTGCGGCCGCTTCAACATCCGCGGCTACAAGCCGATCAGCCTGTCGGTGGTGGGCAGCGACAGCGTCAACACGGCCCCCAGCTCCAGCACGCCCGGCCATACGGGCAGCTATCAACCCTATCTGCAGGGCGAGATGCGCATCCAGCTCTCGGTGCGCACCAAGCTGGCTTCGGGCTTCCTGACACACAGCGATCCGGTCAAGCGCGATTCGCTCTGGTTCGGCTACAGCCAGCAGTCCTACTGGCAGCTGTTCAACGAACAGCTGTCGCGCCCGTTCCGCAACACCGACCACGAACCCGAGCTGATGTACATCGTGCCGACCGATGCCGATCTGCCCGGCGGCTGGAAGCTGCGCTACAGCGGCCTGAGCCTGAACCATCAGTCCAACGGCCAGACGCTGCCGCTGTCGCGAAGCTGGAACCGGGTGATTGCCATGGTCGGCGCGGAAAAAGGTGATCAGTTCGCCCTGACAGGGCGCCTCTGGCAGCGTCTGCCGGAAACCGCCGACAGCGACGACAACCCCGGCATCAGCGACTACGTGGGGCGCGCTGAAGTCACCGGTCTGTGGAACCTCAACAAGCGCCACACGCTGGGCGTGACGCTGCGCCATTCGCTGATGGCCGCCGGCAACGGCTCGGTGCGCCTGGACTGGCTGCGTGCCATCGGCGACAGCGGCCGCAGCAACCTGGCCAGCGGCCTGCGCTTTCACGTGCAGCTGTTCAGCGGCTACGGCGATTCGCTGGTGGACTACAACCGCCAGCGCACCGTGCTCAGCATCGGCCTGAGCCTGGTGGACTGGTAGGCCCGCGCTTCAGTCGCCGACCTGCAGGGCGCCGCGCCGGATCTGGTCGCGCTCCAGGGACTCGAACAGGGCCTTGAAGTTGCCCTCGCCGAAACCTTCATCACCCTGGCGCTGGATGAACTCGAAGAACACCGGTCCGAGCAGGGTCTGCGAGAAGATCTGCAGCAACAGGCGCGGTTTGCCGCCGGCCGTGCTGCCATCGAGCAGGATGCCGCGCGTCTGCAGCTCGGCCACCGGCTGGCCATGGGCGGGCAGACGCTCAGCCAGCATCTCGTAATAGACTTCGTTGGGCGCCGTCATGAGCGGAATCCCGGCGAGCTGCAGTGCATCGACCGTGGCGATCAGGTCATCGGTCAGCAGCGCGACGTGCTGGATGCCTTCGCCGTTGAACTGCATCAGGAACTCCTCGATCTGGCCGCTGCCACCGCGGCCGGACTCCTCGTTGAGCGGGATGCGGATCTGGCCGTCGGGCGCCGTCATGGCCTTGGAGGTCAGGCCGGTGTATTCACCCTGGATATCGAAGTAGCGGATCTCGCGGAAGTTGAACAGGCGCTCGTAGAACTGCGCCCAGTAGGCCATGCGGCCACGGTAGACGTTGTGCGTCAGGTGGTCGATCAGGCGCAGGCCATGGCCGCGCGGATGGCGTTCGGCGCCGTCCAGCCACTCGAAGTCGATGTCGTAGATCGACTTGCCGTCCTCGAAACGGTCGATCAGGTACAGCGGCGCGCCGCCGATGCCGCGGATGGCCGGCAGGCGCAACTCCATCGGTCCGGTCGGGATCTCGACCGGTTGTGCGCCCAGTTCCAGCGCGCGCGAATAAGCCCGGTGGGCATCGCGCACGCGAAACGCCAGCCCACAAGCCGAGGGGCCGTGCTCCGCGGCAAAGTAGTAAGCCAGGCTGCGCGGCTCGCGGTTGACGATGAAGTTGATGTCGCCCTGGCGGTACAACAGCACGTCCTTGGAGCGGTGACGTGCCACCAGGCTGAAGCCCATTTTCTCGAACAGGGGTTCCAGCACGTTGGGCATGGGCGAAGCGAACTCGACAAATTCGAACCCCATGAGGCCCATGGGGTTCTCGAACAGATCAGGCATGAAATTTCTCCGGTAAGGCAGGGATGACCAGGGCAGGAAAGTCATCGCCAGACCGGAGGCGCACCAGGACGGCCGCGGCAGCTGCGGGCCAGGTGATCGCCGATGAAGAGTGCGCTGCCGCTCATGTGGGAGTTGCTACGTCGGGTTGTAGACGCATCATATCGAGCCCGGCGCAACGCGCAAGGCCATCGCCGGCAATAAAGGCTGTCGGGGCCTGTCAGGTCAACCCGTCGCTGCGGCGAGCGGCTGACCTAGTGTGCCAGCCACGATGCGCACAGAAGGTCTGTCAGCGCCTCGGGCACATCATTGTCAAAGCTCATCAACAGTTCAGGCGCCTGGGCCGCGGCAACTGATTGCAGGATGCCCGCCACACGGGCTTTCTGGGCGTCGGTTGCTGCATGCTGGAGCCGCGACTCCAGCAACGAGACGGTTTCTTCGCGCATCCGGTCTGAACCCAGGACATGCCAGGCGTAGTCGATCTCGTAACGCTCGAAGGCGTCCTGCAGGCTTTCTGCGTTCTGCTTGGCTTCTTCGGCAAAGTGGTTCATCGTGCGGGTGCAGAGCCCGCTCATGACCAGGGCAACCAGGTCAGCATGTTCAGGCACTGTCGTGTCAGGGGTCATTTCGAAATCCTTGTTGAATGAAGGGCATGAGCCCGGATGGCGTTGAACGGCTGTCGGCAAAAGGGCCGACGAACCGGCTTGGGTATGGGGCGAGCCAGACCAGCCTCCTTGAAAATCGCAGCCATCAGCGGTGCGGCGCGCTCAGCGGAGAAAGGCCTCGGGAAGACGTGCATCGAATCAGACCTGACCTCCCAGGGCCTCTGCGATCGACGGAGAAAACAAAAAAGCCACCCCTGAGGATGGCTTTCTGAGAGATTTTGGTGGCCTGGGGCGGAATCGAACCACCGACACGCGGATTTTCAATCCGCTGCTCTACCAACTGAGCTACCGGGCCAAGAGATGGAATTATAGCAGGACTTTGGCGCCCGACCAGTGCTCAGTTCCCGGTCGTGCCGCGCTTGCCGCGCGTCAGATCG
>CAZJKR010000097.1:1352-7182 GCA_964546615.1 uncultured Curvibacter sp. | reverse complement strand
CCGGTTGCGCGTGAGGTCCACGCCCAGCTGCTTGAGCTTGCGGTAGAGGTGGGTCCGTTCCAGACCGGTTTTTTCAGCCACCCGGGTCATGGAGCCGCTTTCGCGCGCCAGGTGGTATTCGAAGTAGGCTTTTTCGAATTCGTCGCGCGCCTCACGCAGGGGCTTGTCGAGCGCGAAGTTCTGCTGTGCCTGCGGACCCAGCTCAACCAAGCCGCTCACCGACAGCAGGCTGCTCGATGTGATGATCTCGCTCATCGATTCGAGCGGCCTCTCAGGGACAACGACCGCGGGACGCTGGCTTGCCTTGATCAGCCCCTGCTCGACCGCCTTGAGCAACTTCTGCAGCGTGATCGGCTTTTCCAGAAAGGCGAGCGCGCCGATCCTGGTCGCCTCGACGGCGGTATCGATGGTGGCGTGGCCGCTCATCATGATGACCGGCATGGTCAGTTGGCCGGTGGTGGACCACTCCTTGAGCAGGGTGACGCCATCGGTGTCGGGCATCCAGATATCGAGCAGCACCAGATCAGGCCGCTCGCGCTGCCGGGCGGCACGGGCCTGGGCGGCATTCTCGGCTACCTCGACGGTGTGCCCTTCATCGTTGAGGATTTCCCACAGCAGATCACGAATGCCGAGCTCGTCATCGACCACCAGAATATTTGCCATGATTTGTACGCGCTGTGCCCTCGGAAAGATGCCGCCGTGCTCAAGCTGAGGCCACGGACTCCACCGCGAATGATAACGATACTTGCGCCCCCACCACCTGCTCATCCACCACACGGTTGGCCAGATCGATACGGGCGCCATGCTCGTCGGCGATCTTCTTCACGACGGCCAGACCGAGGCCGGTGCCCTTGGTCTTGGTGGTCACATAGGGCTCGAAGGCCCGCTTGAGTATCTTGTCGGAAAACCCGGTGCCATGATCGAGCACGCTCAGACGCACACGTCCGCTGGACTCCACCCATTGCGTGCGCAGCGTCACGCTGTTGTCGGCACTGCCATGGACAGCCGCCTCGGTCGCATCCTGCGCGTTCTGCAACAGGTTGTGCAACACCTGGCGCAGCTGCTGCGCATCGCCCAGGATGCGCGGACACCGGGGGTCGAGTTCGGCATGTACCGGGACATGGACGTTTTCCCCGCCATACAGATGCAGCACTTCGGTGGCCAAGGCATTGAGATCAAGCGGCTTGAGCTCGGCCGCCGGCAGGCGCGCGTAGTCGCGAAACTCGTTGACCAGCCGCTTCATGGCGTCAACCTGGTCTACGATGGTCTTGACCGATTTCGACAATATCGCCTGTTCGGGCGCCTCCACCTTGCCTGAGAGTTTCATCTCCAAGCGCTCGGCCGACAGCTGAATGGGAGTGAGAGGATTCTTGATCTCATGCGCCAGCCGCCGTGCCACCTCGCCCCATGCCTGCGCCCGCTGGGCCGATACGATTTCTGAAATGTCGTCGAAAACGAGCAGCCGCGTCCGATCCGGCAATTCGGCCCCGCGCGCCACCAGCGTGATGATGCCTTCGGCAGGTTGCGCCGACGCAGCGGCAGAACCCAGCTCGAACGACTGCTGCCAGTGGTCCAGGCCGTGCTCACCGCGTTCACCCAGAAAGCCCTCGAACTGTGTCTGCACCTGCCGGCCGAACGACTCCAGGCCCTCGATGTCGCTCAATCGCCGCCCTTCGCAGGCCGCCAGCGGTACACGCAGGATGCGCGTGGCCCCCGGGTTGGCTGACTGGATCTGCCCATGCACATCAAGCACCATGACGCCAGCCGTCAGATTGTCCAGAATGGTCTGCAGATTGGCACGCGCTGCATTGACCTGCGCCATGCTGTGCTCTACTGCATGACGCGCATCGGCCAGTTGCTGGGTCATGTCAGCAAAGGAGCGGGTCAGGCCACCGAGCTCGTCCTTGCCCTGCAGCACGGTCTTGGGCGTCAGGTCGCCGGCAGCCACCTGCCGCACACCCTCGGCCAGCAGCAGCAGCGGGCGTGTGATCTGGTTGCCCAGCAGGACGGCCAACAGCACGGCACCGAATACCGCCAGGAAGAGGCTCAAGGTCAGGGTGCCGATGTACATGCGCCGCAACCCTTCGCGCGCCAGCGCACGCTCCTGGTACTCACGGTAGGCCTCGGTGACGGCCAGCGCATTGGCCGCCAGCGTTTCAGGCAGTTCCTGCGCCACCATGAGAAAGCGGTTCTCGCCCAACATGCCCAGACTGGACGTCGGCACCAGCGCCAGGGCGGTGATGCGGGCCTGTCGCCCAGGCTCGTTGTCCGTTGACGGCGCGACGTCGTCCAGACCCTCGGTCCAGATGATGGCGCGCTGGCTGCGCGCCGCCCGGAACTGCTGTGCGCTGGGTCGATCCGGACTGAGCTGGAACTGTGAGCGGCCGGCACTGGCGACGAGTTTTCCGTTCGCCGCCCACAGCATGACATCACTGACGCCGAGCTGTTCGCGTATGCGCTCCAGTTGCAAGCCGGCTGTCACGTCCGGCGTGTCCTGCAGCTGCTGCGCCGCCGAGCGCGTCTTGCCGGTCAGGTCGTTCGACAGCGTCTCGAGCGTGGCTCGCCCAAGGTTCAGGCCCGCTTCCAGCGCGCCCTCCACCTTGACATCGAACCAGCTCTCGATCGAACGCGAGACGAACTGGTACGACACGACATAGATCAGCATGCCGGGCGCAAAACCAGCCAGTGCGAATACGGCTGCCAGCTTGACCAGCAAACGGCTGCCGAAGCGCCCTTGAAACAGGCGACGCGCCAGGCGAAAGGCGATCCAGCCGATGACCAGCAGCAGCAGGGCAGCCACCGCCACATTGACGGCAAACAGGCGCGCATAGTTACGCTCGTACAGCTCCCGGTTGTTGGTGGCCTGGGTCAGGAGAAACAGCAGCACCAGCCCGATCGCCACCATGGCGGCGAGCCCGATGCCCAGCGTCCAGCGCAAGGCGCGGGAGTTCTGCTCACGCGGGCGCGCGGCAACCTGGGGCTCGGAAGCGTTCACTTGCTACCCTCCGGCTCCAGCCGCTGGCTCAGACTGGTCGAAAGCGCCCAGTCACTCTGGCCGAGCGTCCCGATTTGCAAGGGCCGCGGCAGTTGCGACACATCGAGCCGGAAGCGAAAATCCAGGCGGTGGGTCGCACCGGGCGCAAGATCGACCAGCTCGGCAATCTGCCAACTGGAGATCCGCTGCACGGCAGCCAGCGCGTCTTCCAGCGTATCGAAGCTCTGGCTCAAGGCCACCCCCAGCCCGTTGGGATTGATGACGGCAGATGACACGGCCAGCCGCCAGCGCCTCGTCAAGGGATGAAACGCCAACCGCATGTGGCGCTGCACACCCGCAACCCGCTTGTCAACCCAATACCAACGCTCACGGTAAATCTCGGCCTCGGCCACGAAGAACACCGCCACTCCCTTGAGCAAGGCATCCCCGACGGCGCTCGGCAATTCGAAATTGAGCGTCGTCGACAGCAGAAGGGCACTGCTGCTGCGCTCCAGGCGCAAGGGGCTGACTTCGATCGGGCTCTCGGCCAGCACCGGACGCGACGCAGCCATCGCCAGCAGCGCGCAGATCAGCCAGCCGGCCAGGTCAAGGCGCGATTTTCTCCAGTAGTGCGTAATAAAAGCCGTCATGGTCTCCGTCCTGATTGTCCGGGACAGCATCACTTCTGGCGGCAAAATGAGGCAATAAATGCCCCGGAGATGGCAGCAAACGGGCTTGTCTGTTGTTCGCAAGAAACGTTTGCATCTGCTGCGACCCTTCGACCTTGAACACCGAGCAGGTGCAGTACAGCAAACGACCTCCCGGCTTGAGCAGCGGCCACAGTGCTTCAAGCAGCCTGGACTGCTGGCTGGCCAGCTGGTCGATGTCGGCCTCGCGGCGCAACCAGCGTACGTCGGGATGTCGCCGGACGATACCCGAGGCGGTGCAGGGTGCATCCAGCAAAATGGCGTCGAACAGCCGTCCGTCCCACCAGTCCTCGGGCTGGGCTGCATTCGCCACCCGCACCCTTGCCTGCAAGCCCATGCGCTGCAGGTTTTGCTCGATCCGCTCGGCCCGTCGCGCATCGATCTCCATCGCCGTGACCGTGCAATCGGCCAGCTCCAACAGGTGGGCCGTTTTCCCCCCCGGGGCAGCACAGGCGTCGAGCACATGCAGATCTGCGTTCTGCGCCAGACCTTGCAGCAGCAACGGCGCGGCCAGTTGTGCCCCCGCATCCTGCACCGAGACCAGCCCCGCTGCGAAACCTGGGATCGCCTGCACCGGCCGTGGTCGTGCCAGCGTCACACCACTCTCTCCATTGCGCCGGGCCTCGATACCCGCCTGCTGCAACTGCAGCAGATAGGCTTCGACGTCCGTCTTGCGTACGTTGACGCGCAGTGTCATAGGCGCCTGGTGGTTGTTGGCCTGCAGGATGTCCTGCCATTGCGCCGGATGATCGCGGCGTACGCGCTCGATCCACCATGCCGGGTGATTCCACCGCGCTACCGGAAGCGCCTCGGTACGCTCCACCAGCGGTTTGCGCTCACGCAGGAAACGTCGCAGGCAGCCATTGACAAAGCCCGCTTGCCCGCGCAAAGCGGGGCTTCGCTTCGCAGCTTCAACCGACTGGTTCACAAGCGTGAAGCTTTCATAGGGGGCCTGTGCCTCATCCCAGATCAACGCCAGTGCCGTGCACAGCAGAGCATCCACCTGTGGCGCCGGCTTGCGCGGGGCCAGCAGGCGACGCAAGGCTTCGGCACGCCCCAGCGCCCGCAGCGCCTGATAAGCCAAAGCCTGAGCCCCCGGGCGCAGAGCGGGGTCGACCACTTCCAGGGCCGCTGTGCCCGAGACCCCGCCCCGCACGGCACCAACCAGACCTGCCGCCGCTTGCAGCTGACGCCACAACGGAATCCTGCTCTGCCCTTCTTCGTTCATATCCTAGATCTCGTGCGCCGGCTTGAAGCCGAACAGCCATGCCAGCAGGCGAGCCGGGAATTGCACAATGGCATCGTTGTAGACCTGCACTTGCAGATTGAATTCTCTGCGGGCGTTATCGGCATGCGTGGCAATCTGTGTCCATTGCTGCTGCAGGGCGGCCGGCAACGGCTCGCCCGCGAGGTCGGGTGGCGCTTCACGCCATCGCAGCCAGGATTCGCGCAGCGCCTCGTGCGCCGTCGCCAGTGCACGCAAGGCCATGGCATCAAGCGGATGCGCCCGGGTCGCATTCAGCGCCGACTCGAACTGCTTCGCAGCGCCCAGCAGACCGGCCTGCGCGTCGGCCTGGGCTGCTTCCGCCCCCCCGGCCATGCTGCCCTGCACCAGCGTCACATACTGAGCCAATTGCTGCTCCAGCGCTGCAAAGCCGACTCTGGCCTGGGCACGCAGACGCACCAGCCGGTTGTAGGCGCCAACCGCCCAAAAAAGCAGCACCGCCCAAGCGATCCAGATTCCGACTGAAGCATTCATGTCCGCGCGTTCTCCCAACCGTGGCAACCTGCCGACCCCGCCGTGCCAGAAAAAAGGCCCCAAGCACCTTCGCAGGTCTTGGGGCCTGAGTGTGCGACAGCTACCGGATTATTCGGTCGCAGCTCCCGCATCCGCTTCGGTCTCACCCGCCAGTTCAGCGGCTTCCGCCTCGGCGATGGCGCGGCGCTCAGCCTCATCCATGCTCTCTCGCACCTTGCGCGCCTGGTGATAGGCCATGCCGGTACCTGCAGGGATCAGGCGGCCGACAATGACGTTCTCCTTCAGACCGCGCAGATCGTCCAGCGTCTGCGGCTTCGCGGCGGCCATCTCGGTGCTGCTGTTCATCCTCACCGCCGTGGACGCCGGCACCCGCGCCGGCCGCTTCATGCT
>CAZJKR010000097.1:0-1342 GCA_964546615.1 uncultured Curvibacter sp. | reverse complement strand
GCTTGCCCATGATGGCGGCTTCCGTCAGCACGCGGGTGGTTTCCTGGAAGGAAGCCGCGCTGATGAAGCTGTCGGTGGACAGCGAAGCCTTGGTGATACCCAGCAACAGATTGGAATAGGTTGCGGGAATCTTGCCGTCCTTGCGCAGGGCATCGTTGGTGTTGAGCATCTCCGAACGCTCGACCTGCTCACCCGCGATGTAGCTCGAATCGCCCGGATTCTCGACCACGACACGACGCAGCATCTGGCGCACGATCACCTCGATGTGCTTGTCGTTGATCTTCACGCCCTGCAGACGGTAGACGTCCTGGACCTCGTCAACGATGTAGCGCGCCAGCTCTTCCATGCCCAGCAGGCGCAGAATGTCCTGCGGATCGGCCGGGCCGTCCACCACGCTCTCGCCCTTGTTGACCACCTGGCCTTCGTGCACCAGGATGTTCTTTTCCTTGGGCACCAATTCTTCCCACACCTTGCCTTCCGGGTCGGTGATCTGCAGGCGGATCTTGCCCTTGGTCTCCTTGCCGAAGGACACGGTGCCGGTCATCTCGGCCAGCACGCCCTTGTCCTTGGGGGAACGGGCCTCGAACAGTTCGGCCACACGCGGCAGACCGCCGGTAATGTCGCGGGTCTTCTGGCCTTCGACCGGAATACGCGCCAGCACTTCGCCCGGGCCCACGTCCTGACCGTCGCGCACCTGGATCAGGGCCCCGACCTGGAAACCGATGGTTACCGCATGGTCGGTGCCCGGGATCTTCACCTCGCTACCGGAGGCATCGACCAGTTTGACCTGCGGGCGCACCACCTTGGTCGAACCGCGGCGCTTCGGATCGATGACCACCAGCGTGGACAGGCCGGTAACCTCGTCCACCTGCTTGGCCACGGTCAGGCCTTCCTCGACATTCTCGAACTTCACCTGGCCGGCGAACTCGGTGATGATGGGGCGCGTCAGCGGATCCCAGTTGGCCAGGATGGTACCGGCCTTGATCTGCTGGTCGGCTTTGACCGTCAGGACGGCACCGTAGGGCACCTTGTGACGCTCACGTTCGCGGCCATGCTCGTCATGAATGACGATCTCGCCGGAACGGGCGATCACCACCAGATCGCCCTTGCTGTTCGTCACATAGCGCATCGTGGCGTTGAAACCGATGATGCCGTTGGACTTGGCTTCCACGCTGGAGGCGATGGCCGCACGGGAAGCGGCGCCACCGATGTGGAAGGTCCGCATGGTCAGCTGCGTGCCCGGCTCGCCGATCGACTGGGCGGCGATCACACCGACCGCCTCGCCCATGTTGACCAGACCGCCGCGTCCCAGGTCGCGGCCGTAGCACTTGGCACACAGGCC
>CAZJKR010000096.1:6178-10863 GCA_964546615.1 uncultured Curvibacter sp. | reverse complement strand
CAGAGTGCCGGAAGCCAACGGAAAAAGGCCACCGAAGTGGCCTTTGGACGCTCGTGCAATGCAGAATCAGTTGCGGGTCTGGTCGACCAGCTTGTTCTTGGCGATCCAGGGCATCATGGCGCGCAGCTGGCTGCCCACCTTCTCGATACTGTGGTCGGCCGTGTTGCGGCGACGGGCCGTCATGCTCGGGTAGTTCAGGCGGCCTTCCTGAATGAACATCTTGGCGTAGTCGCCGTTCTGGATGCGCTTGAGCGCATTGCGCATGGCGGCACGCGACTGCTCGTTGATGACCTCGGGACCGGTCACGTACTCGCCGAACTCCGCGTTGTTGGAGATCGAGTAGTTCATGTTGGCGATGCCGCCTTCGTAGATCAGGTCCACGATCAGCTTGAGCTCGTGCAGGCACTCGAAGTAGGCCATCTCGGGGGCATAGCCGGCTTCCACCAGCGTCTCGTAGCCCATCTTGATGAGTTCGACGGCACCGCCGCACAGTACGGCCTGCTCGCCGAACAGGTCGGTCTCGGTCTCTTCCTTGAAGTTGGTCTCGATGATGCCGGCCTTGCCGCCGCCGTTGGCCATGGCGTAGGACAAGGCCAGGTCACGCGCCTTGCCGCTCTTGTCCTGGTGGACCGCTACCAGATGCGGCACACCGCCGCCCTGTGCGTAGGTGCTGCGCACGGTATGGCCGGGGGCCTTGGGCGCCACCATCCACACGTCCAGGTCAGCGCGCGGCACGACTTGGTTGTAGTGCACGTTGAAGCCGTGGGCAAAGGCCAGCGAAGCACCCTGCTTGATGTTGGGCGCGATATTGTTGGTGTAGACCTCGGCAATCTGCTCGTCAGGCAGCAGGATCATGACCACGTCGGCCGCCTTGACGGCATCGTTGACTTCCATCACGGTCAGACCCGCCTTGCCGACCTTGTCCCACGAAGCGCCGCCCTTGCGCAGACCGACCACGACCTTGACGCCGCTGTCGTTCAGGTTCTGCGCGTGCGCATGGCCCTGGCTGCCATAGCCGATGATGGCCACAGTCTTGCCCTTGATCAGGCTCAGGTCACAGTCTTTGTCATAGAAAACTTTCACTTCTTTCTCCTTGGTAAAACTTGGCTTTTGAATCAGACGCGCAGGATACGTTCACCTCGGCCCACGCCGCTGCTGCCGGTCCGCACGGTTTCGAGAATGGCGGTACGGTCTATCGCTTCCAGGAAAGCATCGTTCTTGGAATGATCGCCGGTCAACTCGATGGTGTAGCTCTTGTCGGTGACGTCGATGATACGGCCCCGGAAAATGTCGGCCATGCGCTTCATTTCCTCGCGCTCCTTGCCGACGGCGCGCACCTTGACCATCATGAGCTCACGCTCGATGTAGGCGCCTTCGGTCAGGTCAACCACCTTGACCACCTCGATGAGGCGGTTCAGGTGCTTGGTGATCTGCTCGATCACGTCGTCCGAACCGGTGGTCTGGATCGTCATGCGCGACAGACTGGGGTCCTCCGTCGGCGCCACGGTCAGGGATTCGATGTTGTAGCCGCGGGCCGAGAACAGGCCCACCACGCGGGACAGAGCGCCGGGCTCGTTTTCCAGCAATACGGCAATGATGTGTTTCATGAGTAGGGATTCCTCTTTTCGCTGCCCTCCCCCTGCCGCGGTAACGGCAGGGCTTGGCAGGCAATAGATTCGTCAACAGGGGAGGCGTCTACCGGAACCTGAACCGGCCCCGGCTCGCACGAATTAAAGGTCCTCGCTACCGAGCAGCATCTCGGTGATGCCCTTGCCGGCCTGCACCATCGGGAACACGTTCTCGGTGGGGTCGGTCCGGAAGTCCATGAACACGGTGCGGTCCTTGAGCTTGCGCGCTTCACGCAGGGCCGGCTCCACGTCCTGAGGACGCTCGATCAGCATGCCGACGTGGCCATAGGCCTCGGCCAGCTTGACGAAATTCGGCAGCGCATCCATGTAGCTGTGGCTGTAGCGGCCGGAGTATTCGATCTCCTGCCACTGGCGCACCATGCCGAGGTAGCGGTTGTTGAGCGACAGAATCTTGATCGGCGTGTTGTACTGCAGGCAGGTGGAGAGTTCCTGGATGCACATCTGCACCGAGCCCTCGCCCGTCACGCAATAGACCTCGCTGTCGGGCTTGGCCAGTTTGATGCCCATGGCATAGGGGATGCCCACGCCCATGGTACCCAGACCGCCGGAGTTGATCCAGCGCCGCGGCTCGTCGAACTTGTAGTACTGGGCCGCCCACATCTGGTGCTGCCCGACGTCGGAGGTGATGTAGGTATCGACATCGCGCGTCATGTTCCACAGGGTTTCGATCACGTACTGCGGTTTGATGACCTCGGTATTGGCACGGTCGTACTTCAGGCAGTCGCGCTTGCGCCAGCCATTGATGGCCTCCCACCAGCCGCCCAGCGCCTGGGCGTCGGGCCGCAGGGTGCTTTCCTTGATCATGGCGATCATCTCGGTCAACACATCCTTGACGTCGCCGACGATCGGAATGTCGACCTTGACGCGCTTGGAAATGCTCGACGGATCGATGTCGATGTGGATGATCTTGCGCTCGTTCTGGGCGAAGTGCTTGGGATTGCCGATCACCCGGTCGTCAAAACGCGCACCGACCGCCAGCAGCACGTCGCAGTTCTGCATCGCGTTGTTGGCCTCGATCGTGCCGTGCATGCCCAGCATGCCCAGGAACTTGGGATCGGTCGCCGGGTAGGCCCCCAGACCCATCAGGGTGTTGGTACAGGGGTAGCCCAGCATGTCCACCAGGGTGCGCAGCTCGGCGGTCGCGTTGCCCAGCAGCACACCGCCACCGGTGTAGATGTAGGGGCGCTTGGCCGTCAGCAGCAACTGCAGCGCCTTGCGGATCTGCCCGGCATGGCCCTTGCGCACCGGGTTGTAGGAACGCATGGCCACGGTCTCGGGGTAACCGGCGTAGGGGACCTTCTTGAAGGAAACGTCTTTGGGAATGTCGACCACCACCGGACCGGGCCGGCCGCTGCGGGCGATGTGGAAGGCCTTCTTCATCGTTTCGGCCAGATCGCGCGCGTCCTTGACGAGAAAATTGTGCTTCACGATCGGGCGCGTGATGCCCACGGTGTCGCACTCCTGAAAAGCATCCAGGCCGATCGCCGCAGTGGGCACCTGACCGGTCACGATCACCATCGGAATGCTGTCCATGTAGGCCGTTGCGATTCCGGTGATGGCGTTCGTCACGCCCGGCCCTGAGGTCACCAGCGCCACGCCCACGTCGCCGGTAGCACGGGCATAGCCGTCAGCGGCATGCACCGCCGCCTGTTCGTGGCGCACCAGGATGTGCTGGATGGTGTCCTGTTTGTAGAACGCGTCGTAGATATGGAGTACGGCGCCGCCGGGATAGCCCCAGACGAACTTGACGTCCTTTTCCTGCAGCGCCTTGACCAGGATCTCGGCACCGCGCAGTTCTTCGGTCTGGCTGGCCGTGCTGGCCGCCGCCGCCGAAGTGATTTCAGCCTTGGAAATTTCCATGATGAACCTTTGTGAATTTCTCTAACGAAAAACCTAGGGTGCCCCTTCGCAAACGCTTGTGACATCGCGTCGGGACTTGAGGTCAAAGCCATGGGCGCATTGCTTAAAACGCCGGACTGTGACCCGTTTGCTTTTTGATTCGCAGAAAAGATTATCGCACTGCACCAATGATTTTTGGCAGCTCCGCACCAGAAAATGTGGTGCCCGATGCGATAATCGGCCCCACGCCACCTTCCCGGCGGCATGACGGCCACATCGAGACATCTCCATCACCTGCCTGCGGGCAACACGCACTTGGCGACCGAGCAAGAACTCTCAGATTTTCTGAAAAGCGTCGAAAAGCGGGCGTTCAAGCGTTCTGTCTATCACGTTCGCAACGACGAGGCAGCCCTGGACATCGTGCAAGACAGCATGATGAAACTCGTCGAGCATTACGGCCACAAGCCGATCACCGAACTGCCGATGCTTTTCCAGCGCATCCTGTCCAACTGCACCCTGGACTGGTTCCGGCGTCAGAAAACCCGCAACGCCCTGTTTTCGAACATGAGCGACTTCGAGACTGATGATGGGGACGGGGAATTCGATCTGCTCGAGACCTTGAACACCTCGGATCAGTCGAACCAGACCGAAAGCGCCGAAGCCCAGACTGAACGGGCGCAGGTCTTGCTTGAAATCGAGACGCAGATCCTGGCCCTGCCGCCCCGTCAACGAGAGGCTTTCCTGATGCGTTACTGGGAGGATCTGGATGTGGCTGAAACTGCTGCGGCCATGGGTTGTTCGGAGGGCAGTGTCAAAACGCATTGCTCCAGGGCCGTGCAAGCGCTGGGCAAGGCCTTGAGGGCCAGGGGGATACGACTATGAAGCATTCACACATTGAGTCCGCGCAGGACCATTTTGGACACCTTGTGGCCGCTCGCCTGTCGGAGGCTGCCGAGGCGCTGCCGTACGACATCAGCGAACGCTTGCGTGCCGCACGCGTACAGGCACTCGGTCGGCGCCGGGCGATACGCCCTGTCATGACCACCGACGTTTTGTCGAATGGCCCCGCAGCCACGCTCCATTTTGGTGAATCCGAAGGTCGCCTCTGGCATCGACTGGCTGGTCTGGTGCCCCTGATCCTGCTGATTGCCGGCCTGATCGCCGTCAACATGCTCAATGACGACTTCCGAGCCAAGG
>CAZJKR010000096.1:0-6168 GCA_964546615.1 uncultured Curvibacter sp. | reverse complement strand
AAATCGATGCAGCAATCCTCACCGACGATCTGCCGCCCGCGGCCTATGCCGACCCCGGCTTCCTGCAGTTTCTCAAATTGCGCCCCGAACAAGCTCAGTAGGTTTTCTTCTGTCCATGCACCGCCTGTTTGCCGGTTTTCTCTGTTTCCTGCTGGGGGTCTGCACGACTCCGGCCGCCCTTGCACAGGCCCCGGCTCCGGCCAGCTCCAACATGGCACCTCGCAGCGCCACAACCGCCCCCACCGTTCGCCCTGCGGCGCCCGTCCCGGCTGTCGCACCCCGGTCGGACTGGCACAACCTGACGCCGGACCAGCAACAGGCCTTGGCACCGCTGGCTGAAAAATGGCAGGAACTCAACGCCGACCGCAAACGCAAATGGCTGGAGATCTCCAGGAATTTTCATTCCCTGTCGCCGGCCGAACAGAGCAAGATGCATAACCGGATGAGCGAATGGGTTTCGCTGAGCCAGCAGCAACGTACCCAGGCACGACTGAATTTCGCCGAAACCAAGAAACTCTCGCCCGACGAAAAAGCCGCCAACTGGCAGGCCTACCAGGCGCTCAGTCAGGAAGAAAAGAAACGGCTGGCGGCCAAGGGGCCCGCCAAGCCGGCCGGTGTCGCCGTGGTCAAACCCACGGTGTCGCCAGAAAAGATTACCAAGGTACCGGTAACCCGCCACACCCCCAAACCCGCTCGCGCGGCGGCCCAGCCGGCTCCCGTTGACGCCAACACCCTGCTGCCACAGCCGGCGCCGTGACGCCGCCCCGCCGCATGACCTCCAGCAACCAGGCCAGCCCCCCACCCGCCACGACCCCGCCCCCCCAGGCGGCCCCCACCCCCACTTTTCAGGCCCCCGGCGTGTGGCGACGCATGGCCTGCTGGCTGTACGAAGGCATGCTGCTGTTCGGCGTGGTTTTCATTGCCGGCTACCTCTTCAGCACCTTGAGCCAGACGCGGCACGCGCTGGAAAATCGGCATGTGCAGCAGGCCTTCCTGTTCATCGTGCTGGGGATCTACTTCACCTGGTTCTGGTCCAAGGGTCAGACACTGGCCATGAAAACATGGCATATCCGCCTGGTCGATACCCGGGGCCGCCCTCTGACACAAGCCCGCGCCTTGCGGCGCTATGTCCTGAGCTGGCTCTGGTTCCTGCCGCCGCTGGCCGCCATCGCCCCCTTCAACCTCTCCGGCCCTGAATCGGCGGTGATCGTCCTGGGCTGGGTCGCGATCTGGGCCGTGCTGAGCCGTTTCCACCCTCAGCGGCAGTTCTGGCATGACGCCCTGGCCGGCACCCGGCTGGTCAGCGACCACCCGCCGCGCCGATAGTGTCATGAAGCTCGGCGACAATCCGCGCATGCCCGATTTACAGGACAACCCCGACGTCAACCCCCAGAAGTCCCGCAGCGGTTTCAACCGCATGTGGCATGCCCTGGGTTATTCCATGGAAGGTCTGCGTGCCGGCTGGCAGGAGACCGCCTTCCGACAGGAGGCCGTGGCCTCCCTGGTCCTGCTGCCGCTCGCCTTCTGGATCGGTCGCAACTGGGTTGAGACGGCACTGCTGGCCGGCTCGGTCCTGATCGTGATGATCGTCGAACTGCTCAACACAGGCATCGAAACCGCCATCGACCGCATCGGGCCCGAATGGCACGATCTTTCGAAACGGGCCAAGGACATGGGCAGTGCCGCCGTCCTGCTGAGCCTGCTGCTGTGCTTCGGCATCTGGCTGGCAGCCCTGTGGAAGTGGTTCACCGCATGAATCCGGCATTTTCCGTCTGCGTCTATTGCGGCTCTCGCCCCGGCAGCCGGCCCGACTACGCCCAGGCCGCCCGAACCGTGGGCACCTGGATCGGCCGACACGGCGGCCAGCTGGTCTATGGCGGCGGCAGAGCCGGCCTGATGGGCATCACGGCCGAAGCCACCCTCCAGGCCGGCGGACGGGTGGTCGGGGTCATCCCCAAGGCGCTGGTGGAGAAGGAATGGGCATTGCACGACTGCACCGAACTTCATATCGTGGACAGCATGCATGAGCGCAAGCGCATGATGGCCGAGCGGGCCGATGCCTTTCTGGCCTTGCCGGGTGGCATCGGCACCTTCGAGGAATTATTCGAGGTCTGGACCTGGCGGCAGCTCGGCTATCACGACAAGCCCGTCGGTTTGCTCAATGTCGACGGCTACTACGATGGCCTGCTGGCCTTTCTGGGCAGCACGGTCGAGCAGCAGTTTCTGAACGATTGGCAGATGGACCTGATCCAGACCGGCACCGATCCGCAGGCCCTGTTGCAGCGCATCGTGCAGGACGCCGGCTTCGCCCCGGCTCCGCAACTCGACGAAATCTAGATCGCCGAGTCGTCCAGCTCACCGGTGCGGATACGCACCACACGCTCGACACTGGTGATGAAGATCTTGCCGTCGCCGATCTTGCCGGTATGGGCCGCCTTGACGATGGCGTCCACGCAGCGGTCCACATCATCCCCCTTGACCACCACTTCCACCTTCACCTTGGGCAGAAAGTCCACCACGTATTCGGCGCCGCGGTAGAGCTCGGTATGCCCTTTCTGACGGCCGAAGCCTTTGACTTCGGTAACCGTCAGGCCGGTCACGCCACAGTCGGCGAGCGCCTCACGTACTTCTTCGAGTTTGAAGGGCTTGATGATGGCGGTAATCTGCTTCATTACTGGATTTCCTGTCTGCTGGGACGGTCTGAAAAAATGGAACGGTCCGAGAATCAGGCTCGGAACTTGTTGGTAATAGGATAACGCCAATCCTTGCCGAAGCTGCGATGCGTCACGCGTATCCCGACCGGCGACTGCCGCCGTTTGTACTCGTTGATCTTGATGAGACGGGTCACCTTTTCGACATCGGCCCTCTTGAAACCTGCCGCCACGATCTCCTCGATGCTCTCATCGTTCTCCATGTAACGCTCCAGGATCGGATCGAGCACCTCATAGGGCGGCAGACTGTCCTGATCCTTCTGGTCAGGCCGCAGTTCGGCGCTGGGCGGGCGCGTGATGATGCGTTCGGGAATCGGACCGGCACCGCTGCCATACGGATCGTTCGCATTGCGCCAGCGTGCCAGACGGAACACCGTGGTCTTGGCCAGATCCTTGATGACGGCAAAACCACCGGCCATGTCGCCGTACAGCGTGCAGTAGCCGGTGGCCATCTCGGACTTGTTGCCGGTGGTCAGCACGATACGGCCGCTCTTGTTGGACAAGGCCATCAGCAGCGTGCCGCGGATACGGGCCTGGATGTTCTCTTCGGTCGCGTCCTCCGGCAAGCCACGGAACTCATCAGCCAGTGAGGCCTTGAACGCCTCGAACTCGGGAACGATGGAGATTTCGTCGTAGCGAACGCCCAGGCGTTGCGCCATCTCGCGGGCATCGATCCAGCTGATGTCGGCGGTATAGGGCGAAGGCATCATGACGGTGCGCACCCGCTCGGCCCCCAGCGCATCGACGGCGATGGCCAGCACCAGGGCCGAATCGATGCCGCCGGACAGGCCGATGATGGCGCCCGGGAAACCGTTCTTGCCCAGGTAATCGCGCACCCCCAGCACCAGGGCGTCCCACAGGTCGGCGTCGGCCGAGCGTTCGGGCGCCATGGATGCTATCAGCTTGATAGCATCCGACGCATTATCGACGGCGACTTGGAAGCGATTCTCTTCAAAACTCGGAGCCCGGCCAGCGAGCCCGCCGTCGGCATTGACAGCGAAAGAATGTCCTTCGAACACCACCTCGTCCTGCCCGCCCACCAGATGAGCGTACACCAGCGGCAGGCCACAGGCCCGGGCCCGCTGGCGCATCATCTGCTCGCGCTCCAGCCCCTTGCCGACATGAAAGGGCGAGGCGTTGATGACCGCCAGCAGCTCCGCGCCGGCCTCGCGCGTCAGACGTGCCGGCGCCTCGAACCAGGCATCCTCGCAAATCAGCAGGCCCACCTTGACGCGTGCATCCGCCGCACCGACCTCGAAGACACACACGTCCTGCCCCGGCACGAAATAGCGGCGCTCGTCGAACACCTGGTAGTTGGGCAGCTCACGCTTGGCATAGGTGGCGACCACGCGGCCTTCGCGCACCACGGTGGCCGCGTTGTACAGACCGGGAACCGATACCGAACGGGTGCGCACGCCGGCCTGCGCCACGCGGGCAGGATGCCCCAGCACCACGGTCATGTCCTTTAACCCGGCCAGCTCACGGGCCACTGTTTTCACGGCATCATCACAGGCATCGATGAAGGACGGGCGCAAGAACAGATCTTCCGCCGCGTAGCCGCAAAGCGACAGTTCAGGCGTCAGCAGCAACCGGGCGCCGTCTGCATGGGCGGCCCGGGCGGCGTCGATGATTTTTTTCGCATTGCCTGCCAGGTCGCCGACGACAAAATTCAGCTGGGCAACGCAGATGTTCAGAGTCATGAAACAAGAAACCAGTTCGGGAGCCGTGTGAGGAAGGCGGATTATGTCATTCGGGTGCTGGACTCCCCCTTGCAGGTCGAGGCCGCCGCATGGAACCACCTGCTCGCACAGCAGGCCCGCCCGACGCCTTTCATGCGGCACGAATACCTGGCGGCCCTGCACCTCAGCGGCAGCGCCGTGCCGGACACCGGCTGGGCGCCGCGCTTCGTCACCCTGTCGGACGCGGCCGGCACCCTGGTGGCCGCCTGCCCGCTGTACATCAAGAACCACTCCTACGGCGAATATGTGTTCGACTGGGCCTGGGCCGACGCCTATGCGCGGCATGGGCTGAGTTACTACCCCAAGGCCGTGGTGGCCGTGCCCTTCACACCGGTGCCGGGCAGCCGCCTGCTGGCCAGCGATGCCGCGGCGCGCGATGCCCTGCTGCAGGCGCTGCTGGCCAGCTGTCGGTCGGACGATCTGTCCTCGGTACACCTGCTGTTCGGCGCGACGGCTGACCTGCAAGCCTGCGTCGATGCCGGCCTGATGCTGCGCCATACCGTGCAGTTCCACTGGCACAACAGCATCCCGGGCCACGCCAGCTTCAACGACTTCCTGGCATGTCTGAGCCAGGAAAAACGCAAGAAGATCCGCCAGGAGCGGCGCAAGGTCGCCGAAGCCGGCGTCAGCTTCCGCTGGGTGCGCGGAGACGACATCGGGCCGCAGGACTGGGACTTCTTCTACCGCTGCTACGAGCGCACCTACTTGGAACACGGCAACGCGCCCTATCTGAGCCGCGATTTCTTTGCCCGGATGGCGAGCACCATGCCGGAAAACTGGTTGCTCTTCATCGCCGAGCGCTCGGGGCAGGCAATTGCGGCCAGCCTGATTGCCATCTCCAATGATGGGCAGGAGAAGGTCGCCTGGGGTCGCTACTGGGGTGCGCTGGAGCGGGTGGACTGCCTGCACTTCGAGGCCTGCTACTACCAGCCGCTGCAGTGGTGCATCGACCACGGTTACCAGCGCTTCGAAGGCGGCGCGCAGGGGGAGCACAAGCTGGCCCGGGCACTGCTGCCAGCCAGGACCAGCAGCGCCCACTGGCTGGCGCAGCCGGCATTTGCCGACGCGGTGGAACGTTTCCTCGCGCGCGAGACCCAGGGGGTGGAGGGCTACCTGCAGGAACTGTCGCAGCACAGTCCCTTCAGGCGGCCGGACTGACGCCGGTCACGAGTGGCCAGCGTCAGAATGTCTCCCAGTCCCCTTCATCGCCGGTCTGCGACTTCTTCGGTGCAGGCGGCGGCGCTTCGAGCTTGGTCATGGCAGCCGGCGCGGACGTCGCCTTGGTGCCCACCTTGGGAGACGGCGTGTCCGCTGCGGCGCGCCGCTGTCCGGACACCGGAACGGCGCTGCTGGCGCGCAAGGCAGCGACGGCCGGGGCCGGGCGGCCCTCCTGGCTGTTCAGCTTGAACACCGCCACCGTCTGCACCAGGTCGTTGGCCTGACCCCTGAGGCTGGAAGCCGCGGCCGCCATCTCTTCCACCAGCGCGGCGTTCTGCTGCGTGGCCTGGTCCATCTGCGTCACGGCCTCACCCACCTGGGCCACACCGGCACTCTGCTCGGCGCTCGCCGCGCTGATCTCGCCCATGATGTCGGTCACGCGGCGGATGCTGGCCACCACCTCGGTCATGGTGCTGCCGGCCCGGTCGACCAAGGCACTGCCCTGCTCGACCCGCTGCACGCTGTCGTCGATCAGGGTCTTGATTTCCTTCGCCGCTTCG
>CAZJKR010000095.1:3714-11049 GCA_964546615.1 uncultured Curvibacter sp. | reverse complement strand
AGCATGGCCAGTACCACCCACAGCGTCACGCGCCAGGCCTCGGCCTCGATCTGCGCGTGCTGGCTGGGCGGCAGCAGGCGCGCGCCCTCCACATAACCCACCAGGGTCTGTTGCCCGTCGCGCAGCGGTACGAACACGCGCCAGAGCCGGCGCTCGCCCGGCAGGCGACGGCTCTCAAAGTAGGCGAACTGGTAGCTCGGCGGCCCCGCCGGCGCAATCTCCTGCTCCAGCGCACGGCCGGCCGGCGTCACCGCATGGGCCAGCAGGCCGCCGGCAGCGTTGTAGATGTCCACGATGTCGAACTGGCTGCCGGTCAAGGCCAGCGCTGCGGCCTGGGCTTGCTGTGGCGCCTGCGGGCCACCTGGGCGGAAGGCCTCCTGCTGCATCAGCCTGTGGGTTTCTTCCACGGCCAGAGAGACAAAGGTGTCTTCGGCGTTCTCGCGCGCCAGCCACCAGACCGGCACCAGCACCAGCGCCCCCAGCAACACGGCGACGCCGCCCAGGTTCAATGCCAGCTTACGATTGAAAGAGATCATGGCCACGCCACTCCAACAAGGCTGAGCCATTATCCACAGGCGCCGGTGCTTGAGCCGGTCCCAGCGGCGACAATCGTGCCATGCACAAGCCTTCGGATCACGCGCGCCATCCCTTCGAAATTCTCACCCCCGACCTGGTGATGGACGCACTGGCCAGCGTCGGCCTCTATGGCGACGGCCGGCTGCAGGCCCTGAGCTCCTACGAGAACCGTGTCTACCAGCTGCACCTGGAAGACGGCGCCATCGTGGTGGCCAAGTTCTACCGCCCCGAGCGTTGGAGCGAGGCGCAGATCCAGGAAGAACACGACTTTGCCGCCGAGCTGGTGGCTGCCGAAGTGCCGGTGGTGGCGCCGCTGCGCCTGCAGGGCGCCACGCTGCACCACCACGCCGGTTTTGCGTTCTCCGTCAGCCCGCGCCGCGGCGGCCGCCCGCCCGAGCTGGAAGACGAAGAGGTGCTGGAATGGATCGGCCGCTTTCTGGCACGTCTGCACACCGTGGGGGCTGCGCGCCCTTTTGCGCACCGGCCGGCACTGGACCTGCCGTCGTTCGGCCAGGAGCCGTACGACTGGCTGCTGGACCATCACATGATTCCGCTGGACGTGCAGTCGGCCTGGCAGAAAGCTTGCCAGGACGCTATGAAAATAATAGCTGAATGCGCATATTTCACGGGCGCAAATGGCCAAAATGATGCAAATTCTGGCGGTGTGCAAGGGCTGCGCCTGCACGGCGACTGCCACGCCGGCAACATCCTGTGGACACCGGCCGACGTGCCGGCCAGCGCCGGCCCGGGGCCGCATTTTGTGGACCTGGACGATGCGCGCATGGGCCCGGCGGTGCAGGACCTGTGGATGCTGCTGTCGGGCGAACGCGCCCAGCGCACCTACCAACTGAGCTGCCTGCTCGACGGCTACGAGCAGTTCCGTGACTTCGACCGCCGCGAGCTGGCGCTGATCGAACCGCTGCGTACCCTGCGCCTGATCCACTACAGCGCGTGGCTGGCACGCCGCTGGGACGACCCGGCGTTTCCCATCAACTTCCCCTGGTTCGGCAGCAGCGACTACTGGCAGGGCCAGGTGCAGATGCTGCAGGACCAGATCGAGGCCATGCAGGAGCCGCCGCTGCTGGTCTGAGCCCCCTTGCACAGTCATGGACGCCGCCGAAACCCTCGCCCTCAAGACCCTACTGGTGAATTCACCAGTGGCCGCGCTGGCCACCCTGCACAAGGGCGAGCCGGCCACCTCCATGGTGCCCTACGCGCTGCTGCCCGACGGTCGTTTCGTCATCCACGTCAGCCGGCTCGCCACCCATACGCGCGACATGCTGGAACACTCGGCGGTCAGTCTGCTGGTCATGGCCGTACCTGGCAGTGCGGAAACACCGCTGGCGCTGCCGCGCGTCAGTGTGCAGGGGCAGGCCGGGGTGTGCGCGCCTGATGCACCTGACTATGTGGCGGCACGTGCCGCTTACTTGGCCAAGCTGCCGGAGGCGGAGGAACTGTTCTCGTTTGGCGACTTCTCGCTGTTCCTGATCACGCCCCAGTTCCTGCGCTACGTGGCCGGCTTCGGCCGGGCGCATACGGTGACGGCGGAGCAGTATGCGGGTTTGCTGCGTGATCCCGGGTGAGCATCTCCGCTCATCGGCGGCGCGCTACTGGTGTTCTGGTTTAGTAATTCCCCGACACCGGGCCTCACGAGCACGGCAAGTTTAAGCGGCGGTGTTTTCGCTTCTGGCGGCCTCCTGTTCGGTGGTTGAGGATTGTGGATTGGGTGTGCAGAAGTCCAGGCTCGGCAGCTTCTTCTTGCCTGTGGCGTCCTTGATCGCCTGCGCTGGCGTTCGGCCCTGGAGTCGGTAGCCTTGGTGGGTCCGTTTGGTGTTGTAGAACAGCAGGAACTCATCCAGATCAGCCTGAATCTCCTCGATGGCCGTGTACCACTTCTCCCGGCCCTTGACGCGGAAGTGCTCGTCCAGCAGCGTGCGGTTCATGCGCTCGACAAAGCCGTTGGTGCGCGGACTCCTGACCTTGGTGTTGCGGTGCTCGATGTCTTCGAGCGCCAGCAACAGCTCATAGGGGTGGCTCTCGGGCTTGCCGCAGAACTCGCGGCCGTTGTCGGTCAGGATGGTCTTGACCGGTACGCCCAGGGCGTCGTAGAAGGGCAGCACGCGCTCGTACAGCAGGTCGCACGCCGTCACCGGCATCTTGGAGCTGTAGCACTTGGCAAACGCCAGGCTACAGAAGGTGTCGATCACCACCTGCACGTAGACCTTGCCCACACCCTTGATCGTGCCCCAGTAGAAGGTGTCCTGGTTGAGCAGCTCGCCCGGGGCGCTGGACTCGACGTGGCGGGTGCAGAACTCCGGGCTGTGGCGCTCCAGCAGGCGGATCTGCGCTTCGTTGAGGACGTAGGTGGTCTGCTCGCGCGCCGTCATCTCCAGGCGCATCAGGCGCTTGTAGCGCGTCTCCAGGTCGGCGCGCAGCCAGACGCCGCGCACGCCCGAGGGCGAGACATTGACGCCCTCCAGGCGCAGGTCGTTGGCCACACGGGCCGCGCCGTAGGTGGGGTGCTTGAGGCAGTAGCCCAGCACGGCGGCTTCGACCTCCTCGCTGACCCGGTTGGGATGGGGGCCACGGGCGCCGCGGCGCTGCTCGACCAGGGCGGCCACGCCGCCGCTCTGGAAGGCTTTGCGCACCTCGTAGAAGGTGTCGCGGTGAAAGCCCATGATCTGGGCGGCCTTGGCAACGTTGCCGAGTTCCTCGGCCAGTTGCAGCAAGCTGAGCTTGCGTTTGATACTCTGTGCTTGAGCGGTCACGGATAAATCTCCTGAATACTGACAAACTGTGGAAAGTTCATCGTACTCATGAGACCCGGGGCCGCTCACCTGCCTGCTTCCAGGCAGGTGAGCCAGTCACTCAGAATCGAGCAACTGTTGGAAAAATACTAAACACGTTCACTACTGGTTCGGGGTTTCGCAGTTTGAGTTTGTAATGCGCGCGTGACGGCACTATATTGACTTGAACTTTTCAAACCAAACAAGCATCAGGTTGCAGCCAGGCAGGTGCCAGGATGAACAGCCGTCTATGCTCTGCCGCACTTTTGCTGCCCATATCACGTTTGCCCTCACCTATGGGAACCGTTCTTCAACAGTTTGAGAAAGCGGTAGGCGATGAGTTCGCCGAGTGGCTGTTACACGCCACTGGTCACACGTGCACATTCATTCGTCGTGGAGGCGAAGCTCCTGATCTCGTGTATTCCTATCGAGGTCGCGAGCTACTTGTCGAAGTGACGGGTGCGTACTACGACGGTGCGCATGCCGAGTTTCTCTGGAAACTGGCGAGAGGCTTGCCTGACGCACCAAGCCATTGGGAAGGTGCAGAACCTGACAAGCGCCTCGCGAACGCAGTCATTTCGCGGGTTCTGCAGAAATCGCTGAAGCGCTACGGCCCTAACGTCGTCTTGCTGATCGATATTCCGCCGGGTGTTACGCGTCTGAGCGCCTTGGTGAAATTGTTGAAAGACGGAATTCCGAACGAGCTGCCTTTTGCCGGCGTCTATGTCGTAGGAACATTTCCTAAAGAAAACGACTTGGGTGGTGTCTACCAAGTTTTTCCGCTGAAGGACCTTTCCAGTGAGAACTAACAGGTTGTTTGACACGGGCGTCCGCGCCTGCGGCGCTCCAGTTCCTTGGGCGTCCCGACGATGCGCGCCTCTTAGCTCGCAGCCGATCATTCACAGAAATTTAACTGCGGAACTGGTGTCCAAAAGAAAAGCCGCCCGAAGGCGGCTTTTCTGTTCGTACTCAGCCTGACGCTCAAACCAGCAGGGCATTCACCCGCTTCACATACGCCGCCGGGTCTTCCGGCAGGCCGCCTTCGGCCAGCAGGGCCTGGTCGAACAGGATGTGGGCCAGGTCGTGGAAGTGCACCGAGCCCTCGTCCGAACTCAGCTTCTTCACCAGCGGGTGTTCGGGGTTCACCTCCAGCACCGGCTTGCTGTCGGGCGCTTTCTGGCCGGCCTGTTTCAGCAGGCGTGCCAGCTGCGTGCTCATGCCGCCGTCCTGCACCACCAGGCAGGCCGGTGAATCGACCAGGCGGGTGGTGACGCGCACGTCTTCGGCCTTGTCTTTCAGCGCTTCTTTCAGTTTGGCCAGCGTGGGCTTGAAGGTCTCGGCGGCCTCTTCAGCGGCTTTCTTCTCGGCTTCGTCCTGCAGCTTGCCCAGGTCCACCGCGCCCTTGGCCACGCTCTGCAGCGGCGTGCCGTCGAAGTCGGTCAGGTAGTTCAGCGCCCACTCGTCCACGCGGTCGGTCATCAGCAGCACCTCGATACCCTTCTTCTTGAACACTTCGAGTTGCGGGCTGTTCTTGGCGGCGGCCAGGGTTTCGGCGGTGATGTAGTAGATGGCTTCCTGGCCTTCTTTCATGCGGGCCTTGTAGTCGGCCAGGGAGGTCAGTCTCCCCGTTCGCACTGAGCTAGTCGAAGTGCTCGCACCGGCTTCGACAGGCTCAGCCTGAACGGAATGCGTGCTGGCAAAACGCAGCAGCTTGGCCAGGCGCTCGCGGTTGGCGAAGTCTTCACCCAGGCCTTCTTTCAGCACGCTGCCGAACTCGGCGTAGAACTGGGTGTACTTGCCGGCCTGCGCCTTGGCTTCCTCATCGGCATCCGCGGCCGGCACGTCATGTTTGGCCAGGTCTTCCAACAGGCCGAGCACGCGGCGGGTGTTGCCGTCGCGGATGGCGCGCACGTCGCGGCTTTCCTGCAGCAGTTCACGGCTGACGTTGAGCGGCAGGTCGGCCGAGTCCACCACGCCCTTGACGAAGCGCAGGTAGCTCGGCAGCAGCGCCTCGGCGTCGTCCATGATGAAGACGCGCTTCACATAGAGCTTGAGGCCGCCCTTCTTGTCGCGGTTCCACAGGTCCATCGGCGCCTTGGCCGGGATGTAGAGCAGCTGGGTGTACTCGGTGCTGCCTTCCACCCGGTTGTGGCTCCAGGTCAGCGGGGCTTCGAAGTCGTGGCTGATGGCCTTGTAGAAGTCTTCGTACTGCTCGGGGGTGATGTCCTTCTTGGCGCGTGTCCACAGCGCGCTGGCCTTGTTGACGGTTTCCCATTCGTCGGTGCTGACCATCTCGCCCGGCTGGTCGTTCTCGCCTTCTTTCCACTCTTCCTTCTGCATCAGGATGGGCAGGGAGATGTGGTCGGAGTACTTGGCGATGATGCTCTTGACCTTCCAGCCGTTGAGGTACTCGTCGGCATCCTCGCGCAGGTGCAGGATGACGCTGGTGCCGCGCTGTGCGCGGGTGATGGCCTCGACCTCGAAGTCGCCGCTGCCGCCGCTGGTCCAGCGCACACCCTCTTCAGGTTGGAGGCCGGCGCGGCGCGATTCGACGGTGATCTTGTCGGCCACGATGAAGCCGGAGTAGAAGCCGACGCCGAACTGGCCGATCAGCTGGCCCTGCTCCTTGGCGTTGGCCTGCTTGTCGGCTTCCAGCCGGCTCATGAAGTCGCGTGTGCCGCTCTTGGCAATGGTGCCGAGGTGGTCGATGGCTTCCTGCGCGCTCATGCCGATGCCGTTGTCGGTGATGGTCAGCGTCTTGGCGGCCTTGTCGAAAGTCACGCGCACCTGCAGTTCGGGCGCGTCTTCGTACAACGCAGCGTTGTTGAGCGCTTCGAAGCGCAGCTTGTCGCAGGCGTCCGAGGCGTTGGAGATCAGCTCGCGCAGGAAGATTTCCTTGTTGGAGTACAGCGAGTGGGTGACCAGGTGCAGCAGCTGGGCCACTTCGGCCTGGAAGGCATGGGTTTTCTTGCTCATGGGTAAGACAACAGTTTGAGTTCAAACAGGGTGGCGCACCCAGCAGGTGGTGCGCGCAAAACCCCGAATTATGGGCGCCTCGACATGTTTCAAGGCCCAGGTTGAGCGGTGGCGGAAGACCCCGTCGACGAGGGGGCGTCAGAACTTCTCGTGCGGCGCCAGATAACGCCACTGGCCGACCGGCAGATTGCCCAGCATGACACGGCCGATGCGCACGCGCTTGAGGCCCACCACTTTCAGGCCCACCAGTTCGCACATGCGGCGGATCTGGCGTTTCTTGCCCTCGGTCAGCACAAAACGCAGCTGCTCCGGGTTCTGCCATTCCACCTTGGCGGGCTTGAGGGGCTGGCCGTCCAGGCTCAGGCCGTGGCGCAGCAGGCGCAGCTTGTCGGCCGGGAAGACAGACTGCACATCGGTGCTCACCGGGTCGTCATCGTCAATGCGGCTGAGCTGGGTCGGCGGCGCCGGCCTGGGCGGTGCGCCGTAGGTGGCGGCGGCGGACGTGGCGGCTTGCGTGTTCACGGCGCCGGTGTAGAGCACCCGCACCAGGTATTCCTTTTCCGTCACCGCGTCTTCGCCGATCAGCTGGCGCGCCACGCGGCCGTCCTGTGTCAGCACCAGCAGGCCGGTGGAGTCGATGTCCAGCCGCCCGGCCGGCGCCAAGCCGCGCAGTTGCGCGCCGTTGAAGCGCATCGGCGCGCGGTCGTCGCGCCAGCGGTTCTGCGGCTGCACCAGCACCACGGCGGGCTCGTGCCCGTCCTCGGCCTGGCCGCTGACGTAACCGAGCGGTTTGTTGAGCAGGATGGTGACCTGCGCGGCCTGCTGGTTCTGGGCCTGTTTGTCGACCTCGATGCGGTCGCTGGGGCTGACCTGCTGGCCCATCTCGGCCACCTTGCCGTTGACCTTGACCCAGCCGTTCTCGACCCAGGCGTCGGCCTCGCGGCGCGAGCACAGGCCGAGTTCGGCCATGCGCTTGTTCAGTCGGCTGGTGGTGGGG
>CAZJKR010000095.1:660-3704 GCA_964546615.1 uncultured Curvibacter sp. | reverse complement strand
CGGGGCGCGGCGCAGGGTGGCCGGCGGCTTGCCGGGAGGCGTGGAATCGTTCATCGGGGATCGATTGTAGGTTCCTCGCTCGGTCGTGCGTGGTGAGCCCGTCGACCCAGCGCAGGACAGGCACAGCCCGAACGGATGACTGTCAGCGGAAGTTGGCCAGGAAGTGCGCCAGGTCGTCGAGCTGTGCGTTGCTCACGCCGAGCAGGGCGTTGGTCATCACGGTGTCGCGGCCCGGGCCGGGCCGGTCGCGGTATTCCTCCATCACCTCGCGCAGGAAACGCTCATGCTGCCCGGCCAGGCGCGGGATCTGTTCGCGGCCCTTGTAGTCGGGCAGGTGGCAGGAGCCGCAGAGCATGCTGCGGGCCAGTACCTGGCCGCGTTCGTAACGCGCCGCATCGACCGGGCCGACCACGGGCGTTGCCGTCTGCGCGGCGAAGTACTGCGCCAGCACGATCAGGTCCGGGTCCTGCAGGCCGTCGAGCACGCCTTTCATGGTCGGGATGTGGCGCAGGCCGTCGCGGATCAGCACCAGCTGGTTCTCCAGAAAGATCCGGGGCTGGCCGGCCAGCGAGGGGATCTGCGGATGGGGCGAGTTGCCCTGCGGGCCGTGGCAGGCCACGCAGAGTTCGAGCCGTTGCGGCTGCTGGGCCTGCGCCGCGGTCGTGCACAGCAGCAGGCCCAGCAGGGCCAGCACGCGGCGCACGGGCAGGGGGGTGGTGAGGTGGTAGGGCATGGCAGAAAAAAAGCAGGGCCTTGTGGCCCCGCTTCCCTCGGACGCCTGGTGGCTCAGGGCTTGGAATACGAGATGCGGTAGATCGCGCCGAGCTGCTCGTCCGAGACCAGCAGCGCGCCGTCGGGCATCTGCAGGATGTAGGCCGGGCGGCCCCAGAAGGTGTTGGCGGCCGGATCGGCGAAGCCGGTCATGAAGGGGGTGACCTTGGCGTTCCTGCCGTCGGCATCGGCTTTCACCATGACGACGTCGTAGCCGATCTTGGTGGTGCGGTTCCACGAGCCCTTGCGCGCCACGAACAGGGCGTTCTTGTACTCGGCCGGGAACATGCTGCCGGTGTAGAAGTGCGCCCCCATGACGGCGGCGTGCGGGCCCATGGTGGTCACGGGCAGGGTGACGCCGTCGCAGGGGTTGGCCTTCTTCACGTCCGGATCGGCCACGCCGTTGGCATGGCAGTAGGGGAAGCCGAAGAAGGGCGTGGCACCCATGCCGAATTTCCACCACGGCTGCCGGGGCAGGCGGTTGAGTTCATCTTCGGGCGTGTTGTCGCCCATCCAGTCGCGGCCATGGTCGGTGAACCAGAGTTCGCCCGTCTCGGGGTGGAAGTCGAAGCCCACGGTGTTGCGCACGCCGGTGGCGATGACTTCCATGCCGGAGCCGTCAGCGTTGTAGCGGCGGATCTGGGCGTATTCATCGCTGGGCAGGGTGCAGATGTTGCATGGCGCACCGAAGGGCACGTAGAGCTTGCCGTCGGGGCCGAAGCGGATGTACTTCCAGTTGTGGTGCTCCAGCGGCGGCAGCTTGAAGGCGGCCGTCATGTCCACCGGCGCCACGCCGGGGTTCTTCTCGATGCCGTCGAAGCGCAGCACCTTGTCGATGGCCATCACGTAGAGGTTGCCGTTGTGGAGGGTGGCAGCGGGCTGCTTGAGCTTGTCCACCACCACGCGGCTGCTGCGCACGCTGCCGTTGTCGGTGATTTCGTAGACACGGCCCAGGCCGCGCGTGCCGCCATAGACCTTGCCGCTTTCGCCACGGCTGATGGCGCGGATGCCGGGTGTGCCGGTGGACCAGACCTCGACCTTGAAGCCGGGCGGCAGCTTGAGCTTGTCGAGCGGAATCTCGGCCGCAGACGTGGCGGTGTTCTTGCCCGGCAGCGGCGCCAGCGTGGAGCTGGCCATGCTGGCGGGCATGCCCTGCTTCCAGCCCGGCTGGCCGGGCGGGGGGGCGGCCGAAACCGTGGTGGCGGCGGCGGACTGGGGTGGGGTGGACTGGGTGGCGCAGCCGGCCAGCAGGGTGGCCAGCAGGGCACTCAGGATGAGCGGTGTACGAGGCATGGGGTGGTCTCCGGCAGGTGTTGTTGTGGTGGGGAAAAGGTCATGCTAGTTCTGGTCGGAATTGGTTCCTCTAGGGTTTCCACTTAAAACACTGCTTCACATCGCGCTAGGAGATATCGAGAAACGTTATGCCGGCGTGGAGGCGCGCGGCAAGTGCTTCAAAAATTGACACCCGGGCTGCGGACTTTCCCTAGGGAGGGGCCGGATTGCTGCGATGCGTCTTGCATCGCCCGTCAGGCGGGTGCGTAATCGCGGCTCCAACCCCGCGTTGGACCGAACGCAACACATCAGGAGGAGTAGGAATGAGAACGAGCAAGCTGTACGCCGCCATTCTGGTGGCCGGGCTGGCGACCGTCGCCAATGCCCAATCCGGCCGGGACAATCTGGCCACCCTCAAGCAGATGAAGGTCGCCACCACCGACCTCAACATTCCGCTGGTGCCCCAGGAGGGGCGCAATGCGGACGCGATCCGCGCCAACCTGAAGCAGGTCAAACTGCCGCCGGGTTTCAAGATCGAGCTCTACGCCATCGTGCCCGATGCGCGCCACATGGCGGTGGCGCCCTCGACCAACATGCTGTTCGTCGGCACGCGCAAGACCCGGGTCTGGGCCGTGACCGACCGCAACGGCGACGGTGTGGCCGATGAGGTGAAGGCCTTCGCGCCCTCGCTGAACTTCAAGGTGCCCAATGGCGTGTGCTGGACCAAGGACGGCTTCCTGATCGTGGTGGAGCACAACCGCGTGCTGAACTTTCCGGCCGCCGAGTTCTTCTATGAAGGCCCGGACGTGGCCGTGATCGAAGTGGTGCCGCAGGGGCAGCTGATCCCGCCGGAGGAGGAGTCCTTCAACCACGGTGCGCGCACCTGCCGGGTCAGTGACGACGGCAAGCTCTACATCACGCTGGGCCAGCCCTACAACGTGCAGCCGGCCGGCAAGGTGGCGCTGTATGAAAAGCTGGGCATCGGCGGCATGATCCGGCTC
>CAZJKR010000095.1:0-650 GCA_964546615.1 uncultured Curvibacter sp. | reverse complement strand
CCCTTCGACGGCTCCAAGCGCGAGGTGGTCGCCGTGGGGGTACGCAACTCGGTGGGCATGGACATCAATCCCCGGGACAAGGTCGTCTGGTTCACCGACAACCAGACCGATGGCATGGGCGACGAGATTCCGCCGGGTGAACTCAATCGCATCACCCAGAAGGGCGGCGAGCACTTCGGCTACCCCTACATCCACGGCAACAACACCCAGATCGCCGGTACGGCGGCGGCACCGGACCTCAAGGACATGAAGGCACCGGCGAAGTGGACGAAACCGCAGGTGGAGTTTCCGGCGCACCAGGCACAGCTGGGCATGACCTTCTACAGCGGCAAGATGTTCCCGGCCAAGTACCAGGGCGGCATCTTCGTGGCTGCGCATGGTTCCTGGAACCGTACCAAGCCCAGCGGCGCGCTGATCAATTTCGTGCCGGTCAAGGCCGACGGCACGGCCGGCGCCTCGGAGGTGTTTGCCGAAGGTTGGCTCGACGCGAACGGCGTCTACAAGGGGCGGCCGGTCGATGTGGCGCCGATGAAGGATGGTTCGCTCCTGATTTCGGACGACTATGCGGGCGCGATCTACCGCGTGACGTATTCGAACTAGACCGGGTGGGCGCCGCCTCGGGCGGCGCCCGGACCACGGGCATGACGGAG
>CAZJKR010000094.1:2047-11102 GCA_964546615.1 uncultured Curvibacter sp. | reverse complement strand
CAGACGCCGAAGCCCCAGACCACCAGCAGGCCGATCTCGGTCAGGAAGGAGATGCTGGGGGCAAACAGGGCCCAGATACGGTTCAGGCGGTCATTGACGGCCAGGTTATGACGGTTGGCTTCATGAAAACGCGCCGACTCGCGCTTTTCCTGGGCAAAGGCCTTGACCACGCGGATGCCGGGAATGGTGTCGGCGAGCACGTTGGTCACTCTTGAGCCGGTCGCGCACCGAGTGGATCATCCACATGATGATGGGCAGCGGAATCAGCGTGGCCAGCGCCAGCCAGGGGTTGATGGAGAACAGGATGGCCGCCGTCATCAGCAGCATGATGAGGTCGGTGAAGAAGTCCAGCAGGTGCAGCGAGAGGAAGACGCAGATGCGGTCGGTCTCGCTGCCGATACGCGCCATCAGGTCACCGGTGCGCTTGCCGCCAAAGTACTCCAGCGACAGGCGCAGCAGGTGGTCGTAGGTGGTGGTGCGCAGGTCGGCGCCGATGCGCTCGGACACCAGCGCCAGCACATAGGTCTTGGCCCAGGTCAGGCCCCAGGCGACGAAGGCTGCCAGGAACAGTCCGCCCAGGTACATGGCCACCAGCTCCGGGGCGATCTGCTTGCCGCTCTGGAACGGGATCAGCACCTCATCCATCAGCGGCATGGTCAGGTAGGGGGGCACCAGGCTGGCGGCGGTGCCCAGCAGCGTCAGCACGAAGCCCAGCAGCAGCTGGCCCTTGTAGGGCCGGGCAAAGCGCCACAGGCGCAGCAGGGTCCAGGTCGATGGCGGGGTGTGGATGACCTTGGTGCAGATGGGGCACTCGTCCTGCTCGGGCGCCAGCGGCGCCTTGCAGCTGGGGCAGAAATGCCCCTCGGGCCGCACCACCGGCTGGCCGCTGAGGTGGCTTTGCAGTTGCAGCCGGAACTGCTCGACCACCCGGATCGCCTGCAGGTTCTGGCCCAGGGTGAAGCGCCAGCTGGCCAGCAGCCCCTGGCCATCGACCAGATCGAGATGCCCGACCCCCGCGTGGTCGTGGTGCTGCAAGGCCAGATCCGTCCGGTAGGCCCAGTCCTGCCAGCCGGTTTTGCCCGGCCCATGGCTCAGGATGCGGCGGTCCGTCACCACCACCAGGCCGCGCACGAAATGCAGTTGCGCGTCAAGGTCAACCTCCAGCACAGCTTGAACGTTCTCATCTGGTTGGAGGCGAGAACGCGCTTCCTGGCGCCACTCTGCCGGGATTTCGTTGATTGATAATTCGCCGACAGCCGGTGGGTGATGTGTCATGGAGTCCGGGATAGGGAGGCCGATGGAAAGCGGATGCGGGACCTGTGTCTTCGACGATAGACAACTGGCGGGACGATGAGTGCCGTTTCTTGAGGTGACTGTTGGGATGGAACCGTGCCGATACCGAGGTTAGTTCATGCGCATCAGGGGCCGGTGACGGCCTCTTCTGGCAGCCAGATCAGCTTAGATACATGACAACGAAAAACATTCAATTCCTGCGGGTCACCCATCTGCGCGGCCCCAACATCTGGACCTACCGGCCAGTGATCGAAGCCTGGGTCGACATCGGGGAACTGGAACACCACCCCTCCAACACCATTCCCGGATTCTACGAGCGTTTGACGGCCCTGCTGCCAGGGCTGATCGAGCACCGCTGTGGCGTCGGCGAGCGTGGCGGCTTCCTGCTGCGCCTGCGCGAAGGGACCTGGGCAGCCCACATCCTGGAGCATGTGGTGCTGGAACTGCAGAACCTGGCCGGCATGCAGACCGGCTTCGGCAAGGCGCGCATGACCTCGGCCCATGGCATCTACAAGCTGGCCTTCCGCACCCGGCAGGAGGACGTCGGCCGCGCCGCCCTGGAAGCCGGACGCGATCTGGTCATGGCCGCCATCGAGGACCGTCCCTATGATGTGAACGGTGCCGTGGCCCGGCTGCGTGAGTTGTGCGACAAGGTGTGCCTGGGTCCGAGCACGGCCCATATCGTCGAGGCGGCGACCGACCGTCGCATTCCTCACATCCGGCTGACCGAGGGCAATCTGGTGCAACTGGGCTATGGCGCACGCCAGCATCGCATCTGGACCGCCGAAACCGACCGCACCAGCGCCATTGCCGAGAGCATCGCCAGCGACAAGCACATGACCAAGAGTCTGCTGCAGTCCTGCGGCGTGCCGGTGCCCGAAGGGCAGGAGGTCGACAGCGCCGAGGCCGCCTGGGAGGCCGCGCTGGACGTCGGCCTGCCGGTGGTGGTCAAACCGACCGATGCCAACCATGGCCGCGGCGTGTTCACCGACCTCAACACGCGGGAAGAGATCGAGAAGGCCTATGTCGCCGCCGACGCCGAAGGCAGCGGCGTGCTGGTGGAAAAGTTCATCCGCGGCGACGCGCACCGCCTGCTGGTGGTGGGCAAGCGGGTGGTCGCCGCCACCCGCGGCAAGATGCAGGTCATCGTGGGCGACGGCGCGTCGACCGTGCGTCAGCTGATCGACAGCCAGATCAACAGCGATCCGCGCTGCGGCGTCGAGGAGGAGTTCCCGCTCGAACCGCTGGTGCTGGACAAGGAGCCGATCGCCCAGCTCGAACTCGAGCGCCAGGGCCTGAACGGCGAGTCGGTGCCGCCGAGCGGCCAGACCGTGCTGCTCAAGCGCCACGGCGACCTGGCCTACGACGTCACCGACCTGGTGCATCCGAAAGTAGCGCAGGCGGCCGCGCTGGCGGCGCGCGTGGTCGGCCTGGACGTTGCCGGTATCGATCTGGTGGCCCAGGACATCACCCGTCCTCTGCAGGAACAAGGGGGGGCCATCATCGAAGTCAATGCCGGCCCGGGTCTGCTGATGCACCTCAAGCCCGCCGAGGGCGCACCGCGCAACGTCGGCCAGGCCATCGTCGACCATCTGTTTCCGGGCGACGACCAGGGCCGCATTCCGATCATCGGCATCACCGGCACCCGGCACACCACCCGTATCGCGCGCCTGGTGGCCTGGCTGCTGCACATCCATGGCACCCAGGTCGGCCTGGCCTGCCGGGACGGCTTCTTCCTGGGTGCACGTCAGGTGGATGGGCGGGACAGCACCCACTGGGACGCAGGCCAGCGACTGCTGATCAACCGTTCACTGGAAGCTGCGGTGTTCGAACACACCCATCGCGCCATCCTGGCCGAAGGCCTGGCCTATGACCGCTGCACGGTGGGCGTGGTCACCGACATCGGCAGTTTCGAGCAACTGACCGACTTCTACATCGACGACGCCGACCGGCTCTACAACGTGGTGCGCACCCAGGTCGACGTGGTGCTGCCCACTGGCACGGCCGTGCTCAATGCGGCCGACCCGCAGGTGGCGGCAATGGCCCCGCTGTGCGATGGCAAGGTCATCTTCTATGGCTCCGATGCAAGCCTGCCGGCGCTTGCCACCCACCTGGCCGGCGGTGAGCGGGCCGTGTTCCTGCGCGAGCGTCATATCGTGCTGGCACAGGGCCAGGACGAGGTAAGCCAGATCCCGCTCGACTCCCTGGCGCCGACCAAGGCCGAAAAACCCGAGATGGTGATGGCCGCCGTGGCCGCCGCCTGGGCCCTGGGCATCACGCCCGAGCTGATCGGCGCCGGTCTGCGCACTTTCAAGCCGACTTCGACGAACAACACCCCCTGAGCATATGGACGTCTCACGCATCCGCGCCCTGCGCGGCCCCAACCTGTGGAGTCACCACACGGCCATCGAAGCGATCGTGCGCTGCAGCCCGGCCGAATGTGACATCGAGCCACGCAGCAGCGTCGGCGTGCGGCTGCGGGCCCGCTTTCCCCAGATCCTGCCGCTGGCACCGGTCGGCAACGTCCACACTGTGCCCATGGCGCATGTGCTCGAAATCACCGCGCTCAGCCTGCAGGCCCAGGCGGGCTGCCCGGTCACTTTCAGCCGCACCACCCCCACCCCGGCGCCCGGTGTCTACCAGGTGGTGGTCGAATACACCGAGGAGGAAGTGGGCCGGCTGGCGATGACACTGGCCCAGCAACTCTGCCAGGCCGCCCAGGACGACACGCCGTTCGACCTCGCCCAGGCCCTGGAGCAACTGCGTGAACTCGACGAAGATGTGCGCCTGGGACCGAGCACCGGCGCCATCGCCGACGCCGCCACGGCACGCGGCATCCCTTACCGTCGCATGACCTCGGGCAGCATGATCCAGTTCGGCTGGGGATCCAAGCAACGCCGCATCCAGGCGGCCGAGATGGATGCCACCAGTGCCATTGCCGAAGCCATCGCCCAGGACAAGCAGCTGACCAAGAAGCTGCTGGCGGCCGCCGGCGTGCCGGTGCCGCAGGGTTTCGAGGTCACTTCACCGGAAGAGGCCTGGAAAGCGGCGCGCGAGATCGGTCTGCCGGTGGTGGTCAAGCCCAAGAACGGCAACCAGGGCAAAGGCGTGACGGTCAACATCACGACGCATGAACAGCTGATGGCGGCCTATGCTGCTGCCCGGCAACGACTTTCGCCTGCTGGTGGTGGGCAACAAGCTGGTGGCCGCGGCGCGGCGCGATCCGCCCAGCGTGGTCGGCGACGGCCTGCACAGCGTGCGTGAACTGGTGGAAGAGGTCAACAAGGACCCGCGCCGCGGCTCCGGCCATGCCACCTCGCTGACCAAGATCCGCTTCGATGACATTGCCCTGGCCTGTCTGGCGGGGCAGGGCATGCATGCCGACTCGGTGCCGGCCAAGGGCCGGCGCGTGACCCTGCGCCACAACGCCAACCTCTCCACCGGCGGCGCGGCCACCGACGTCACTGATGACGTGCATCCTGAAGTTGCGCAGCGCGCCGTCGCCGCCGCCCAGATGGTGGGCCTCGACATCTGCGGCGTGGACGTGGTCAGCAACAGCATCCTGCACCCGCTGGAGGAACAGGGCGGTGGCGTGGTCGAAGTCAATGCTGCACCGGGCCTGCGCATGCACCTCTCGCCATCCTTCGGCAAGGGTCGCCCGGTCGGTGAAGCCATCATCTCGGCGATGTTCCCGGAAGGTGAGAACGGCCGCATTCCACTGGTGGCGGTGACCGGCACCAACGGCAAGACCACCACCGTACGCCTGATTGCCCATCTGCTGACCCAGAAGGGCCTGTGCGTAGGCATGACCAGCACCGACGGCGTGTACATCGACGGCGAACGCATCGATACCGGCGACTGCAGCGGCCCCAAGAGCGCGCGCAATGTGCTGCAGCACCCGGACGTGGACGCCGCGGTGCTGGAAACCGCGCGCGGCGGCATGCTGCGCGAAGGCCTGGCCTTCGACCGCTGCGACGTCGCCGTGGTCACCAACATCGGCAGCGGCGACCACCTCGGGCTGAACTACATCACCACGGTGGAGGATCTCGCCGTGCTCAAGCGTGTGATCGTGCAGAACATTGCCGACCGCGGCATGGCCGTGCTCAATGCAGCCGATCCGATCGTCGCCGCCATGGCGGAGCACTGCCGCGGCGCGGTCACCTTCTTTGCCATGGACCGCAACCACCCGGTCATGGCCACCCACCTGGCGCGGGGCCGTCGTGCGGTCTATGTCGAAGACGGCCAGCTGGTAGCCGCCGAAGGGCCGGTACAGCATCGGCTGGCGCTGCATGAGGTACCGCTCACGCTGGGCGGCACCATCGGCTTTCAGGTCGAGAACGTGATGGCGGCGGTGGCGGCAGCCTGGGCCCTGAATCTGGACTGGGCGCTGATATGCCGGGGCCTGGCCAGCTTCGACAACGACAGCAACAACGCCCAGGGACGCTTCAACCTCTACAAATACCGCGGCGCCACCATCATCGCCGACTACGGCCACAACCCGGACGCCATGCTGGCACTGGTGCGCGCGGTCCAGGCCATGCCGGCCAGGCGGCGCTCGGTCGTCATCAGTGGTGCCGGCGACCGGCGCGACGAGGACATCCGCGAGCAGACCCGGATCCTGGGTGATGCCTTCGACGAGGTGGTGCTGTTCGAGGACGCCTGCCAGCGCGGCCGTGCCGACGGCGAAGTCCTGGCGCTGTTGCGCGAAGGCCTGACCGATGCCCGGCGTGCGCACGACATCCATGAGATCCGTGGCGAATTCGTCGCCATCGACCTGGCCATGGACAAGCTGTGCGAAGGCGACCTGTGCCTGATCCTGGTCGACCAGGTCGAGGAAGCCCTCGCGCACATTGCGGCACGTGTGAGCCAAGAGCAAACGACGAACTAGAACAGGTTGTTTGCATGGCACCACTCCCGTGGCGCGAGTGGCGTCAAGCGTGAAACGCCGTGGAACCGGCTATGCCGGGCCGCTGGCGTTGTCCCCCTCCGGGGGAGAGGGGCGCTACACGCAGTGAGCGCCCAACAGGGGGGGCTTCAAATCTCTCGGGTCGCGGCCCATGAGAGCGGCGACAGCCTGGGCGGGTTGCATGCGGCCGTCGAGCAGGGCCACCACGGCCTGGGCAATCGGCATCTCCACCCCCAGGCTGTGCGCGCGCTGCACCACGGTGCGGGCGCTGTAGACGCCTTCGGCCACATGGCCGAGTGAGGCCACGGCCTGCGCCAAGGTCTGGCCCTGCGCCAGCAGCAGACCGACCTTGCGGTTGCGGCTCAGATCGCCGGTGGCGGTCAGCACCAGATCGCCCAGGCCGGACAGGCCCATGAAGGTTTCCGTCTTCGCGCCCAGGGCCAGCCCCAGGCGCGTCATCTCGGCCAAGCCGCGTGTGACCAGGGCCGCGCGGGCATTGAGGCCGAGGTTCAGGCCGTCGCACAAGCCGGTGGCAATCGCCAGCACGTTCTTGACCGCACCGCCGACTTCCACGCCAACGATGTCGTCGTTGGCATAGACGCGCAGGCTCGGGCTGTGGAAGGCCTGCACCAGCCGCTCGCGCACCACGGCATGACGGCTGGCGGCCACCAGGGCTGTGGGCTGGCTGCGCGCCACTTCCTGCGCAAAACTGGGACCGCTAAGCGCGCCGGCCTGCAGATCCGGCGCCACCTCGGCCTGGATTTCGTGCGCCAGCAGCCCGGAGGTGCTGTGGTCGGCCTGCTCGAAGCCTTTGCACAGCCAGGCCACCGGTTGCCGCACCTCACGGATCTGCTGCAACACGCCGCGCAGACCGGCCATGGGGGTGGCAATGACAACCAGATCCTGCCCTTGCACCAAGGCCGCCAGACCATCCGCCGGCCCGTCGGCGATGCGCAGGCCGGCCGGCAGCGGCAGCCCCGGCAGGTAACGCGCATTGACGCGCTGCGCCTGCATGGCAGCCGCCTGGGCCGGATCGCGCGCCCACAGCGTCACCGCATGCGCAGCCAGCGGGTTCTGGCCGGCGCTCATGGCCAGCGCCGTGCCCCAGGCACCTGCACCGATTACCATGATTTTCATAGCATTCCGCGCATACTGGTCAAGACCTCAGGCCTGTTTTCTTATTGAACCTGGATCTCGCTGGCCTGTGCCTGCTGTTGCTGCTCGTACATGGACTGGAAATTGATCTCCGACAGGTGCACCGGCGGGAAGCCGGCACGCTGCACGATGTCGGCCACGTTGCCGCGCAGGTAGGGGTAGACGATCTGCGGGCAGGCGATGCCGAGGATCGGGCCCATCTGGTCTTCCGGCAGGTTGCGGATCTCGAAGATGCCGGCCTGCTTGGCTTCGACCAGGAACACGGTCTTGTCGTCAATTTTGGTATGCACGGTGGCGGTGACCGCCACTTCATACACGCCGTCCGCCGCCGGCACGGCTTCCACGCCGAGCTGGATGTCCACCACCGGCTGCTCCTGCTGCAGCAGGATGGCGGGGGAATTGGGCTGCTCCAGCGAGGCCTCCTTGAGGTAGACGCGCTGGATCTGGAATACGGGTTCTTGCATGTCGGCCATGGCTTGCTTTCGGGTCAGGTTTCGATTCAAAACGACAAAGCCCGCCCGGAATGGCACCGAAGCGGGCTCTGATCGGCTGGCGCGATTATGTCAGGTGCGTCGGTACCGCCCTGCCCACCCGACGCAGCGCTCAACCGGCGTTGAGCAGGGGCAGCGCGTAGAGATCGTCGCAGCCGCCGACATGGGTGTCGCCGATGAAGATCTGCGGCACGGTGCGACGACCGGTGATCTCCATCATGGTGTTGCGGGCCTGCGGGTCGGTATCGATACGGATCTCCTCGATCTGCTCGACGCCCCTGGCCTTGAGCACCTGCTTGGCCCGCACGCAATAGGGGCAGATCGCAGTGGTGTACATCTTCACAGCTTGCATGGAACGGTTTCCTGTCTGGGTTGAATCAAAAACGTGAGGCCCCAGGGCTTCAGCCCTTCTCCACCGGCAGGCTGGCGGCACGCCAGCTGGACAGGCCGCCGCCGAGCGACTGCGCCTTCTGGTAGCCCAGCCCCTTGGCGATGCGCATGGCGCTGCCAGAGCGCATGCCGCTCTGGCAGACGAAGATGACTGGCTGCTCCTTGTTCTTCACCACCCCGGGCAGCCGGCTGGCCAGCTGGCCGAGCGGGATGTGCTTGGCCCCGGCCACGTGCCCGGCGGCGTATTCGGCCGCTTCGCAGACGTCGATGATCACCGCCTTTTCCTGATTGATGAGCTGCACCGCGCCACTGGGCGTGAGCGAGCCGCCGGTCGCGCCGCGGATGGCCGGCCACAGCAGCAGCGCCCCGGAGGTCAGGGCGAGCAGAATCAGCGTCCAGTTATCGAGAATGAATTTCACAATATTCCTTGCAGGAGCCTAAAAGAGAAGCCGCCATTTTAGAATGACGGGTTATTTGCCGCAGGGCGCCGGGCCGCAAGCCCCTGCCCTGCCCGTCAACCTGGAACCTGCTCCCCATGTACAAACTCGTGCTCATCCGCCACGGCGAATCGACCTGGAACCTGGAAAACCGTTTTACCGGCTGGACCGATGTCGACCTCACCCCCACCGGCGTGTCGCAGGCCATGTCGGCCGGCAAGCTGCTCAAGGCCGAAGGTTATGACTTCGATCTGGCTTGCACCAGCGTGCTCAAACGCGCCATCCACACCCTCTGGTACTGTCTGGACGAGATGGATCGCACCTGGCTGCCGGTGGTCAAGAGCTGGCGCCTGAACGAGCGCCACTACGGTGCGCTGCAGGGC